>NC_015145.1:2708402-3016804 GCF_000189535.1 Pseudarthrobacter phenanthrenivorans Sphe3 | reverse complement strand
CGAATGCGCTGTAACCATGTGCTCCGGCGCCCATCGAAATCCGGCGCCCCGTGATGGTGGCGTCCGCGTAAACCGGCCAGCTGGTGGTGCTGCCCAGCGGAGTAATGGTCCCGCGCTCATAGCCCGTGGCATCCAGGGCCACATCCGCGGGCGGCAGCGAGAGTTTGTTGACGCCCACGAGGTTCCGGAGCTTGGGCCACGATATCTGCCGGTCGCCCGGAATCAGCGCAAACAGGAAGGAGCCGTCCCTGTGCTTGACCACCAGCGACTTGACGATGTCCCCGGGCATGATCCCCAGGATGCCCGCTGCCTCCTCAAGGCTTTTGGCCGCCGGCCGTTCCACCACGTCAACGTGCAGGCCGCGTGCGGCGGCGTCGGCCAGGAAACGTTCCCGGCCGACGGCGGCTCCGTCCTGGGAGCCGTTGCTGCCCGCAGGTGCTTCCGCCATCAGTCGCGGTACAGCAGGAGCGCTTCGCCCTGCCCGCCGCCGCCGCACAGGGACACCGCCGCCTTGCCCGTTCCGCGGCGCTTGAGTTCGTGGGCCGCGTGAGCTGCAAGGCGGGCGCCCGAAGCGCCGATGGGATGGCCCAGTGCAATGGCCCCGCCATGGATGTTGCACTTCTCAAGGGGATAGTCCAGGTCTTTCAGTGACTGCACCGCCACGGACCCGAAGGCCTCGTTGATCTCGATGAAGTCCAGGTCTGCGGTGGTCCAGCCGGCCCGGTCAAGGGCATTTCGGATGGCGCTGGACGGCTGTGAGTGCAGGGAGTTGTCCGGCCCGGCCACCTGCCCCGGCTTCCCAACGACGGCCAGGTACTCCAGGCCGTGCTCTTCCGCGTACGCCCGCGATGCCAGCACCAGCGCTGCGGCGCCGTCAGACAGGGGAGAGGAGTTGCCGGCGGTGATGGTGCCATCGGTGACGAAGGCTGCGCGGAGACCGGCGAGGGACTCGACGGAGGCGTTGGGACGAACGCCCTCGTCCTCAGAAACCACCAGCGGATCACCCTTGCGCTGCTTGACACTGATAGGTGCGATCTCGTCGTCGAAGGTTCCGTTCTTGGCTGCAAGCGCAGCGCGCTGGTGCGACTGGGCGGCCACATTGTCCTGGGACGTCCGGTCAATGCCCAGCGTCAGGTTCCTCGTTTCGGTGGACAGGCCCATCGACTGACCGTCGAAGGCATCGGTCAGGCCGTCATGGGCGGCGGCGTCCAAAGCCTGGATGGAGCCGTAAGTCCAGCCCTGGCGTGAACCGGGCAGCAGGTGCGGAGCGCGGGTCATGGACTCCTGGCCGCCGGCCACCACCACCGACGCTTCCCCGCCACGGATCATCCTGGCGGCGTCAATGACCGCGGTAAGTCCCGAAAGGCACACCTTATTGACGGTCACCGCCGGAACATTCCACCCGATGCCGGCGCCGATCGAGCTTTGCCGCGCAGGGTTCTGCCCCGCCCCTGCCTGGAGCACCTGTCCCATGATGACGGCCTCGACATCGCCTACGTTCACGCCGCTGGCCTCCAGCGCGGCTCTGATGGCGTGGGCGCCGAGCTCCACTGCCGTGAAGCTGGCCAGCTGGCCGTTGATCCGGCCTTGCGGGGTTCGTGCTGCTGCAAGTATGACAACGTCGGTGTTGTCAGGAGAGTTGCCCATGGTTCTGTCTTCCGATCCGTTTTCGGTGTGTAAGCCACCAAGGCTATCGTGACCCTGGTCACCCAACTATTCAAACGCATGAGCGGCTATGTGCATTCCGGCGGCCGCTCCGGCGGCGGCACTTGCGAAAACCGGTGCTTGCAATCAGGCCGGATGTGGGGTAGACATGTAGGTTGTTTTGCCGTATCGTAGATATTTGCGTCTTCCCTGTTTACCTTCAGCCTTCATATAGCGGTGGGCTTTGCCTGGCAGCTGGCAATCAACGTGCCGTCAACAACGTCACAGCATCGTCAGCACGGGCCCCGGGTCATATAGCGGAACCGGATGGTAGCACTGCGGAGCATTCCGCAGGGTGCACAGCGGGGGAGATCTGAAAACGCCTGAAGGTCTGTGGAAGGATCCCTCTTGGTCGCCTCGAGCACCTCTAATAACGAAACCGCTAACACCGCCGACAGCACTGATGGTGCCACTCGCCGGCTCTCATTCGCAAAGATTCACGAACCTCTTGACGTTCCGAATCTGCTTGCCCTCCAGACGGACAGCTTCGACTGGCTGGTCGGAAATGAGCGCTGGCAGGCCCGCGTAGCGAAGGCTGTGGAAGAAAACGATCTCAGCGTCGCCACCACGTCCGGCCTGTCGGACATCTTCGAAGAGATCTCCCCGATCGAGGACTTCCAGGGCACCATGTCCCTGAGCTTCTCCGATCCGGAGTTCGCTGACCCCAAGTACACCATGGCCGAGTGCAAGGACCGGGACGCTACGTACTCGGCTCCGCTGTATGTCAAGGCCGAGTTCATGAACAACAACACGGGCGAAATCAAGCAGCAGACCGTGTTCATGGGCGACTTCCCGCTGATGACCGAGAAGGGCACCTTCGTGGTCAACGGCACCGAGCGTGTCGTCGTCTCCCAGCTGGTCCGTTCCCCGGGCGCCTACTTCGAGCGCGCTGCTGACAAGACCAGCGACAAGGACATCTTCACCGCGAAGATCATCCCGTCCCGCGGCGCCTGGTTCGAGCTCGAAATCGACAAGCGCGACCAGGTCGGCGTCCGCCTCGACCGCAAGCGCAAGCAGTCCGTCACCGTGCTGCTGAAGGCCCTCGGCTGGACCGAAGGCCAGATCCTCGAAGAGTTCGGCCAGTACGACTCCATGCGCGCAACGCTGGAGAAGGACGCTACCGAAACCCGCGAAGACGCGTTGCTGGACATCTACCGGAAGCTGCGCCCGGGCGAGCCGCCCACCGTCGAGGCTGCCCAGTCCCTGCTGGACAACCTGTACTTCAACTCCAAGCGCTACGATCTGGCCAAGGTTGGCCGCTACAAGATCAACCGCAAGCTTGGCATCGACCGCTCCCTTGGCGACAAGGAAGCCTCGGTCCTGCACGTTGAAGACATCGTGGCCATGATCAAGTTCCTCGTTGCGCTGCACGCCGGCGAGAAGACCATCAAGGGCACCCGCGATGGCCAGGAAGTGGACCTGCGCGTCGAAATCGACGACATCGACCACTTCGGCAACCGCCGCATCCGCGCCGTCGGCGAGCTCATCGAGAACCAGGTCCGCACCGGCCTGTCCCGCATGGAGCGCGTTGTCCGCGAGCGTATGACCACCCAGGACGTCGAGGCCATCACGCCGCAGACCCTGATCAACATCCGCCCCGTTGTTGCAGCCATCAAGGAGTTCTTCGGAACGTCCCAGCTGTCGCAGTTCATGGACCAGAACAACCCGCTCTCGGGCCTGACCCACAAGCGCCGCCTGTCGGCCCTGGGCCCAGGTGGTCTGTCCCGTGACCGCGCCGGCATGGAAGTCCGTGACGTGCACCCGTCCCACTACGGACGTATGTGCCCCATCGAAACCCCTGAAGGCCCGAACATTGGCCTGATCGGTTCGCTGGCTTCCTACGGACGCATTAACCCGTTCGGCTTCATCGAGACCCCTTACCGCCTGGTCAAGAACGGCGTCGTTTCCGACGACGTCCAGTACCTGACGGCCGACGACGAGGCTGAGGTGCTGATCGCCCAGGCCAACGCGCCGCTGGACGAGAACAAGAAGTTCGCCGAAGAGACCGTCCTGGTCCGTGCCCGTGGTGGTGGAGGCGAGCCCGTCCTCGTTCCCGCCGAGGACGTCGAGTTCATGGACGTTTCCCCGCGACAGATGGTGTCTGTGGCAACGGCCCTGATCCCGTTCCTCGAGCATGACGATGCAAACCGCGCACTCATGGGTGCCAACATGCAGCGCCAGGCCGTGCCGCTGGTCCGCTCCGAGGCCCCCTTCGTGGGCACCGGGATGGAGCGCGCCGCAGCCGTCGACGCCGGTGACGTTGTCATCGCGAAGAAGGCCGGTGTGGTCACCGAGGTTTCCGCCGAGCTCGTCATCATGCTTAACGACGACGGCACCGAGACCAACTACCGCATCAACAAGTTCGCCCGCTCCAACCAGGGCAACTGCTACAACCACCGTGTCCTGGTGAACGAAGGCCAGCGCCTGGAAGTTGGCGGCATCATCGCCGACGGCCCGGCAACGGACCAGGGCGAGCTCGCCCTCGGCAAGAACCTGCTCGTGGCGTTCATGTCATGGGAAGGCCACAACTTCGAGGACGCCATCATCCTCTCGCAGCGCATCGTTGCCGAGGACGTTCTTTCCTCCATCCACATCGAGGAGCACGAGATCGATGCCCGCGACACCAAGCTTGGTGCCGAGGAAATCACCCGTGACATCCCCAACGTGTCCGAGGAAGTCCTGGCGGGCCTGGACGAGCGCGGCATCATCCACATCGGTGCCGAGGTTGAAGCCGGCGACATCCTGGTCGGAAAGGTCACCCCCAAGGGTGAAACCGAGCTGACCCCGGAAGAGCGCCTGCTGCGCGCCATCTTCGGTGAGAAGTCCCGCGAAGTGCGCGACACCTCCCTGAAGGTGCCCCACGGCGAGTCCGGCACCGTCATCGGCGTGCGCGTCTTCGACCGCGACAACGACGACGAGCTGCCCCCGGGCGTCAACCAGCTGGTCCGCGTCTACGTGGCTGCCAAGCGCAAGATCACCGACGGCGACAAGCTCGCCGGCCGCCACGGCAACAAGGGTGTTATCTCCAAGATCCTCCCCGTCGAGGACATGCCCTTCCTTGCCGACGGCACCCCCGTTGATATCGTCCTGAACCCGCTGGGTGTCCCGGGCCGTATGAACGTGGGACAGGTGCTCGAGACGCACCTCGGCTGGGTTGCCAAGACCGGTTGGAAGATCGAAGGCGAGCCCGAGTGGGTCAAGCAGCTGCCGAACCTGCCGCGCGAGAGTGGCCAGACCACTGTTGCCACGCCGGTGTTCGACGGCGCCCGCGAAGAGGAAATCACGGGCCTGCTGGACTCCACCAACCCGACGCGTGACGGCGAACGCCTGATCAACTCCTCCGGCAAGACCCGCCTGTTCGACGGCCGCTCCGGCGAGCCGTTCCCGGATCCGATCTCGGTCGGCTACATGTACATCCTGAAGCTCCACCACCTGGTGGACGACAAGATCCACGCGCGCTCCACCGGCCCGTACTCCATGATCACGCAGCAGCCGCTGGGTGGTAAGGCACAGTTCGGTGGCCAGCGCTTCGGTGAAATGGAAGTGTGGGCGCTCGAAGCTTACGGCGCCGCCTACACGCTCCAGGAACTCCTCACGATCAAGTCTGACGACATCCACGGCCGCGTGAAGGTCTACGAGGCCATCGTCAAGGGCGAGAACATCCCCGAGCCGGGCGTTCCCGAGTCCTTCAAGGTCCTGATCAAGGAAATGCAGTCGCTGTGCCTGAACGTGGAAGTCCTCTCCACGGACGGAACCACAATTGAAATGCGTGACTCTGATGACGCAGTCTTCACGGCTGCGGAGGAACTGGGTATCGATCTGTCCCGTGCAGAGCCCAGTTCCGTAGAAGAGGTCTAAGGAGGCGTACGACGGCGGGTGACCGCCCGCCGTCGTACCTCACCTTCCTCATCCCGCACCCAAGACTTCAGAATTTAGAGAACAAGAGAGAACAGGGACCATATGTCCAGCGAATCCTCCTTCGGCCTCATGCAGATCGGCCTCGCCACCGCGGAAGACATCCGCGGCTGGTCGTACGGCGAGGTTAAGAAGCCGGAAACCATCAACTACCGCACGCTCAAGCCCGAGAAGGACGGCCTCTTCTGCGAGAAGATCTTCGGCCCGTCCCGGGACTGGGAATGCTACTGCGGCAAGTACAAGCGCGTGCGCTTCAAGGGCATCATCTGTGAGCGCTGTGGCGTTGAAGTCACCCGCGCCAAGGTCCGCCGCGAACGCATGGGCCACATCGAGCTTGCCGCTCCCGTCACGCACATCTGGTACTTCAAGGGTGTTCCCTCCCGCCTGGGATACCTCCTTGACCTGGCACCGAAGGACCTCGAAAAGGTCATCTACTTCGCCGCCTACATGATCACCAGCGTCGACGAGGCTGCCCGCCACGAGGAACTGCCCAACCTGCAGGTTGAGCACGACATCGAGAAGAAGCAGCTGATCGACAACCGCGACTCCGACATCGCGGCGATCGCCCGCGACCTCGAAGGCGAAATTGCCCGCCTGGAGGGCGAAGGCGCAAAGGCTGCCGACAAGAAGAAGGCCCGCGACTCCGCCGACCGCCAGATGGCCAACGTCCGCAAGCGTGCCGACGCCGACATCGAGCGCCTCGAGCAGGTCTGGGACCGCTTCAAGAACCTGAAGGTCGCAGACCTCGAAGGTGACGAAGGCCTGTACCGCGAACTGCGCGACCGCTACGGCATGTACTTCGAAGGCTCCATGGGTGCCGAAGCCATCAAGAAGCGTCTTGAAAGCTTCGACATGCAGGCCGAGTCGGACCTGCTGCGCGACATCATCGCCAATGGCAAGGGCCAGCGCAAGACCCGCGCCCTCAAGCGCCTGAAGGTGGTCAACGCGTTCCTGACCACCAACAACAGCCCGCTTGGCATGGTCCTCGACGCCGTCCCGGTGATCCCGCCGGAACTGCGTCCCATGGTCCAGCTGGACGGTGGCCGCTTCGCGACCTCCGACCTCAACGACCTGTACCGCCGCGTGATCAACCGCAACAACCGCCTCAAGCGCCTGCTTGACCTGGGTGCTCCGGAGATCATCGTCAACAACGAGAAGCGCATGCTTCAGGAAGCTGTTGACAGCCTCTTCGACAACGGCCGCCGCGGCCGTCCGGTCACCGGACCGGGCAACCGTCCGCTGAAGTCCCTGAGCGACATGCTCAAGGGCAAGCAGGGCCGTTTCCGCCAGAACCTCCTCGGCAAGCGCGTGGACTACTCCGGCCGTTCGGTCATCGTGGTCGGCCCGCAGCTGAAGCTGCACCAGTGCGGCCTGCCCAAGCAGATGGCGCTGGAGCTCTTCAAGCCGTTCGTGATGAAGCGCCTGGTTGACCTCAACCACGCCCAGAACATCAAGTCGGCCAAGCGCATGGTGGAGCGGTACCGTCCGCAGGTCTGGGACGTGCTGGAAGAGATCATCACCGAACACCCGGTGCTGCTCAACCGTGCACCTACCCTGCACCGCCTCGGCATCCAGGCCTTCGAGCCGCAGCTTGTTGAAGGTAAGGCAATCCAGCTCCACCCGCTGGTTTGTGGCGCCTTCAACGCCGACTTCGACGGCGACCAGATGGCAGTTCACCTGCCCCTGAGCCCCGAAGCCCAGGCTGAAGCCCGCATCCTGATGCTGTCCTCGAACAACATCCTGAAGCCCTCCGACGGACGTCCGGTCACCCTGCCTTCGCAGGATATGATCATCGGCCTCTACCACCTGACCACCAAGCGTGTCGGTTCAGCTGGCGAAGGCCGCATCTTCGGTTCGGTTTCGGAAGCCATCATGGCGTTCGATGCCCGCGAGCTGCACCTGAACTCTCAGGTCAAGATCCGCCTCGAAGGCTTCGTACCGTACGCCGGCTGGGAAGCTCCGGAAGGCTGGGAGCCGGGTCAGCCCGCGCTCGTCCAGACCTCCCTGGGCCAGGTTCTCTTCAACGAGACCCTGCCCGAGGACTACCCCTGGGTTGAGGCTGTTGCCGACAAGGGCGAACTGTCCCGCATCGTCAACGACCTCGCCGAGCGCTACCCGAAGGTTGTTACCGCTGCAACGCTGGACAACCTGAAGGATGCCGGTTTCTACTGGGCCACCCGCTCAGGCGTCACCGTTGCCATCTCGGACATCGAGGTTCCGGCCGCAAAGCCGGAGATCCTCGCCGGCTACGAGGAGCGCGCCGCCAAGATCCAGGGCCAGTACGACAAGGGCCTGATCGACGACGACGAGCGTCGCCAGGAACTGATCGAGATCTGGAACAAGGCAACCAACGAGATCGCCCAGGCGATGCGTGACAGCCTGTCCCCGATGAACACCATCAACCGCATGGTGTCCTCCGGTGCACGTGGTAACTGGATGCAAGTCCGCCAGATCGCGGGTATCCGCGGCCTGGTGGCCAACCCGAAGGGTGAAATTATTCCCCGTCCGATCAAGTCCTCGTACCGCGAGGGCCTGTCCGTTCTGGAATACTTCATCGCCACGCACGGTGCCCGTAAGGGTCTGGCTGACACCGCTCTCCGTACCGCCAACTCGGGTTACCTGACCCGTCGTCTGGTGGACGTATCGCAGGACGTCATCGTTCGCGAAGAGGACTGCGGCACGGAGCGTGGCCTGGTCACGCCCATCGCCGTCGCCGATTCCAACGGTGAGCTGGTCCTGGACGAGAACGTCGAGAACAGTGCCTACGCACGTACCCTCGCCGTCGACGTCGTGGACTCCGAGGGCAAGGTCCTGGCCGCTGCCGGCACCGACTGCGGCGACGTTGTCATCGACGAGCTGTTCAGGGCAGGCATCACCGAGGTCAAGGTCCGCTCCGTACTCACCTGTGAGTCCAGCGTCGGAACCTGTGCACTGTGCTACGGCCGTTCGCTGGCCACCGGCAAGACCGTGGACATCGGCGAGGCCGTGGGCATCATCGCCGCACAGTCCATCGGTGAGCCCGGTACCCAGCTGACCATGCGCACGTTCCACACCGGTGGTGCTGTTTCCGCCAGCGGTGGCGACGACATCACCCAGGGTCTGCCTCGTATCCAGGAGCTCTTCGAAGCCCGTACTCCGAAGGGTGTCGCACCGATTGCGGAAGCAGCCGGCCGTATCACCATCGAAGAGTCCGAGCGCCAGATGCGCCTGGTCATCACCCCGGATGACGGAACTGAAGAGATCGCCTACCCGGTCCTTCGCCGTTCACGCCTGCTGATCGAGGATGGCGACCACGTCACCGTCGGCCAGAAGCTGATCAACGGACCGGTGGATCCCAAGCAGGTCCTGCGCATCATGGGTCCGCGTGCGGCACAGAAGTTCCTGGTGGACGAGGTCCAGGGCGTGTACCGCAGCCAGGGCATCGGTATCCACGACAAGCACGTCGAGGTTATCGTCCGCCAGATGCTGCGCCGCGTCACTGTCATCGAGTCCGGCGAATCGGACCTGCTGCCCGGCGAGCTCGCCGAGCGCAGCCGCTTCGAGGACGCCAACCGCCGCGTTGTGTCCGAGGGCAAGACTCCGGCTTCCGGACGTCCTGAGCTCATGGGCATCACCAAGGCGTCGCTGGCCACCGAGTCCTGGCTGTCCGCAGCTTCCTTCCAGGAGACCACCCGCGTCCTGACGCAGGCGGCCATGGAAGGCAAGAGCGATCCGCTGCTGGGCCTCAAGGAGAACGTCATCATCGGTAAGCTGATCCCGGCCGGCACGGGCCTCCCGCGCTACACCGAGGTCACCGTGGAGCCCACTGAAGAAGCAAAGGCCAACCTGTTCACCGGCCCCAGCGCATTCAGTGACTTCTCGTACGACACCCTGGGCGGCGACGGAGCTCCTGAGTTCCACGCCATCCCGCTGGATGACTACGACCTGGGCAACGACTTCCGCTAGAAGGCAGTCCGCGTGGGCCCCGTCTCAACCTGCCTTTCGGCAGGGGGAGGCGGGGCCTTCCCGTTAACCCAACCAGGTAGCGCTAAGTGTCGTTTTAGGGGTTCAAAACGACACTTGGCGCTACCTAGTTGGGGGACTAGGGCCCTGATTAAGGGGTATGGGCCGTCCGTGCTAGACTTGTTACCAATTGTTATTGTGGCAGTGGATGAGTGCGCCGGTTCCAGCTGAAAGGCTGAGCCAGAGCGACGTTTCCGGTTTGCAGGGTTCTTGTGCAACGTATGCCACATTTTTGCATGCCTAGGGACCACTGAGATGCGAATCAGTTCCTGGTATGCGATCCGACTATTAAGGCTTCGCCTTCGCCGCCGTGGAGATCTTCTTCAAGGCCCGGGCGGCGGGGCATCGCAACAAGAGAGTGACCGGAAGCGGCCACTCCGGATACAACGGAGAACACGAGAGTGCCTACGATTAACCAGCTGGTCCGCAAGGGCCGCACGCCTAAGGTCTCAAAGACCAAGGCTCCCGCGCTTAAGGGCAGCCCCATGCGCCGCGGTGTTTGCACCCGCGTCTACACCACCACCCCGAAGAAGCCGAACTCGGCTCTGCGTAAGGTGGCACGTGTGCGCCTCAACGGCGGCGTGGAAGTTACCGCCTACATCCCCGGTGTTGGCCACAACCTGCAGGAGCACTCCATTGTGCTCGTCCGCGGTGGTCGTGTGAAGGACCTCCCGGGTGTCCGCTACAAGATCGTCCGTGGCGCCCTCGATACCCAGGGTGTCAAGAACCGTAAGCAGGCACGCAGCCGCTACGGCGCAAAGATGGAGAAGAAGTAATATGCCTCGCAAGGGTCCGGCCCCCAAGCGGCCGCTCGTACAAGATCCCGTTTACGGCTCCCCGCTGGTCACCCAGCTGATCAACAAGGTGCTTGTTGACGGCAAGAAGTCCACGGCAGAGCGCATCGTCTACGGTGCCCTCGAAGGCGCACGCGCCAAGTCCGGCGGCGACCCCGTAGCAGCCCTCAAGAAGGCCATGGACAACGTCAAGCCTTCCCTCGAGGTCCGCTCACGCCGCGTTGGCGGCGCCACCTACCAGGTTCCGGTTGAGGTCAAGCCGGGCCGCTCCACCGCACTCGCCCTGCGTTGGCTGGTTGGCTACTCCAAGGCCCGCCGCGAAAAGACGATGACCGAGCGCCTCCAGAACGAGATCCTGGACGCGTCAAACGGTCTCGGTGCCGCTGTGAAGCGTCGCGAAGACACCCACAAGATGGCCGAGTCCAACAAGGCCTTCGCACACTACCGCTGGTAATACTTCCCGGACGCCGCCGGCCCTACCGGGCCGGCGGCGAACGTGCAGTCCATCCGAAAGGGAGACACCGTGGCACAGGACGTGCTTACCGACCTTAGTAAGGTCCGCAACATCGGCATCATGGCCCACATTGATGCCGGCAAGACCACCACCACCGAGCGCATCCTGTTCTACACGGGTGTGAACCACAAGATCGGCGAAACGCACGACGGCGCTTCGACCACCGACTGGATGGAACAGGAAAAGGAACGCGGCATCACCATCACGTCTGCCGCCGTGACCTGCTTCTGGGAAAACAACCAGATCAACATCATCGACACCCCCGGCCACGTTGACTTCACCGTTGAGGTTGAGCGCTCCCTGCGCGTCCTCGACGGTGCCGTTGCCGTATTCGATGGCAAGGAAGGCGTTGAGCCGCAGTCTGAGACCGTATGGCGCCAGGCTGACAAGTACAACGTTCCCCGCATCTGCTTCGTCAACAAGATGGACAAGCTCGGTGCCGACTTCTACTTCACCGTAGACACCATCATCAGCCGACTCGGTGCCAAGCCGCTGGTCATGCAGCTGCCGATCGGTGCCGAGAACGACTTCATCGGCGTCGTCGACCTGCTCTACATGCGTGCCCTGGTGTGGCCCGGCGATGCCAAGGGTGACGTCACCATGGGTGCGAAGTACGAGATCCGCGAGATCCCGGCTGACCTCCAGGAAAAGGCCGAGGAGTACCGCGCGAACCTCGTTGAGACCGTCGCCGAGTCCTCCGAAGAACTCATGGAGAAGTACCTCGAGGGCGAAGAGATCTCGATCGACGAGCTCAAGGCCGGCATCCGCAAGATGACCATCAACTCTGAGCTGTACCCGATCTTCTGTGGCTCGGCCTTCAAGAACCGTGGCGTCCAGCCCATGCTCGACGCAGTGGTGGACTACCTGCCCAACCCGCTCGACGTCCCCCCGATGATCGGCCACGATCCTCGCGACGAAGAGAAGGAACTGACCCGCAAGCCTTCCGCCGACGAGCCGTTCTCTGCTCTCGCTTTCAAGATTGCGGCCCACCCGTTCTTCGGACAGCTCACCTTCATCCGCGTGTACTCCGGTCACGTGGAAGCAGGCGCCCAGGTGGTCAACTCCACCAAGGGCAAGAAGGAGCGCATCGGCAAGCTCTTCCAGATGCACGCCAACAAGGAAATGCCCGTCGAGGGCGCTACCGCCGGCCACATCTATGCAGCCATCGGTCTGAAGGACACCACCACGGGCGACACCCTGTGCGATGCCAACAACCAGATCGTCCTCGAGTCCATGAGCTTCCCGGAGCCCGTGATCTCGGTTGCCATCGAACCCAACACCAAGGGTGACCAGGAGAAGCTCTCCACGGCCATCCAGAAGCTCTCCGCTGAGGACCCCACCTTCCAGGTGTCCCTCAACGAAGACACCGGCCAGACCATCATCGCCGGCATGGGCGAGCTCCACCTGGACATCCTGGTGGACCGCATGCGCCGCGAGTTCAAGGTCGAGGCCAACGTTGGCAAGCCGCAGGTTGCTTACCGTGAAACCATCAAGCGTGCTGTGGAGCGTCACGACTACACGCACAAGAAGCAGACCGGTGGTTCAGGCCAGTTCGCAAAGATCCAGATCGCGATCGAGCCGCTGGACACCGCCGAGGGCGAGCTGTACGAGTTCGAGAACAAGGTCACTGGTGGCCGCGTTCCCCGCGAGTACATTCCGTCTGTCGACGCCGGTATCCAGGATGCACTGAACGACGGCGTCCTGGCCGGTTACCCGGTTGTCGGCATCAAGGCCACGCTGGTTGACGGCGCGTACCACGATGTTGACTCCTCGGAAATGGCGTTCAAGATCGCCGGCCGGATGGCTTTCAAGGAAGCCGCCCGCAAGGCGAACCCTGTCCTGCTCGAACCCCTGATGGATGTCGAGGTCCGCACCCCTGAGGAATACATGGGTGAAGTTATTGGTGACCTCAACTCCCGCCGTGGCCAGATGCAGTCCATGGAAGATGCACAGGGCGTCAAGGTCATCCGTGCACACGTCCCGCTGTCCGGCATGTTCGGCTACATCGGTGACCTGCGCTCGAAGACCCAGGGCCGTGCTGTTTACTCCATGACGTTCAACAGCTACGCCGAGGTCCCGAAGGCTGTTGCCGACGAGATCATCCAGAAGAGCCGCGGCGAATAATCCCTCGGGATTTTCAAAGCGAACAACCTCGGGTGCGCCTGCCGTAATCGGAAAGCGCAGCCGGTGCAGATGGCCGGACCGGCCGGAACCATCCGGTCGGGCCGGATCCGGCCATCTGCACGAACAGGCTCAAGGCACTAGTATTAGTTCCTGAATCTGCAATTTCACCAATCCAAAGCCCCCAAGTAGACTTGCCTGAGTTTCTGCCGCGACAAGCGCGGCTGAAAGGTAAGTCATTTGAAAACGTTCTAGGAGGAACCTGTGGCAAAGGCAAAGTTCGAGCGGACTAAGCCGCACGTTAACATCGGCACCATTGGTCACGTTGACCACGGTAAGACGACGTTGACGGCCGCCATTTCCAAGGTGCTGTACGACAAGTACCCGGATCTCAACGAGAAGCGCGACTTCGCGTCGATCGACTCTGCTCCCGAAGAGCGTCAGCGTGGCATTACCATCAACATCTCCCACGTGGAGTACCAGACCGAAAAGCGCCACTACGCACACGTAGACGCCCCGGGTCACGCTGACTACATCAAGAACATGATCACCGGTGCTGCCCAGATGGACGGCGCAATCCTCGTGGTTGCCGCTACTGACGGCCCGATGGCACAGACCCGTGAGCACGTTCTGCTCGCCCGCCAGGTTGGTGTTCCCTACCTGCTGGTCGCGCTGAACAAGGCTGACATGGTTGAGGACGAGGAACTCCTCGACCTCGTCGAAATGGAAGTTCGTGAGCTCCTGAGCTCGCAGGGCTTCGACGGCGACAACGCTCCCGTCGTTCGCGTTTCCGGCCTCAAGGCACTGGAAGGCGACCCGGAGTGGGTCAAGTCCGTTGAGGACCTGATGGCTGCTGTGGACGAGTCTGTTCCGGACCCCGTACGTGACCGCGACAAGCCGTTCCTGATGCCGATCGAGGACGTCTTCACCATCACCGGTCGTGGCACCGTTGTTACGGGCCGCGCCGAGCGTGGCACCCTCGCCATCAACTCCGAGGTCGAGATCGTCGGCATCCGCCCGGTCCAGAAGACCACGGTTACCGGTATCGAGATGTTCCACAAGCAGCTCGACGAAGCATGGGCCGGCGAGAACTGTGGCCTGCTGCTCCGCGGTCTGAAGCGCGACGATGTCGAGCGTGGCCAGGTTGTCGTCAAGCCGGGTTCCATCACCCCGCACACCGACTTCGAGGCTAACGTCTACATCCTCTCCAAGGACGAAGGCGGACGTCACAACCCGTTCTACTCCAACTACCGCCCGCAGTTCTACTTCCGTACCACGGACGTAACCGGCGTTATCACCCTGCCCGAGGGCACGGAAATGGTTATGCCTGGCGACAACACTGAGATGACCGTTGCGCTCATCCAGCCCATCGCTATGGAAGAGGGCCTCGGCTTCGCAATCCGCGAAGGCGGCCGCACCGTTGGTTCAGGACGTGTTACCAAGATCATCAAGTAATTCTTGTTGAACTGAAGAACAGCCCCGCTGCTACTGCAGCGGGGCTGTTCTTTTCGTTTAAGCCGTCCCTGATACTGTTGCTGGACCGAAAGGAGTTCACCATGGAGTGGCTAATTTTCCTGATCGCGGCCGTCGCCGTTGTGGCCGGGGTGTTCTGGGCCAAGAAGTATTTCCGCCATGAGATTGACCGCGCCAAGCGCATCAACCGGGCCAACAAGAACCAGTAGCCTATGACTGGATGATGCCGCTGTGCATGCCGGGTTACTTTCCTCCTGCTGCGCGTGCCCGGCTGAGGGCCTGGTACCAGTAGAAAGACTGTTTGGGAGTCCGTGCGAGCGTTTGGAAGTCCACGTGGACCAGTCCGAACCGCTGGGAGTAACCAGCCGCCCACTCGAAGTTGTCCATCAGGGTCCACACGTAGTACCCACGCAGGTCTATTCCGGACGCGATGCCGCCAGGAGCGGTAGCAGTGAGGGCTGCGTCCAGGTGGGTGGCCAGGTACCGGACGCGGTCCTGGTCCTGCAGCGTTTCGGTCACGCTGTCCGGTTCCGGGAAACTGGCCCCGCCTTCGGTGATGTAGACGGGCGGCAGGACGTCGCCGTACCGGTCGTGCAGTTCCTTCAGCAGGACCGCCAGATGGTCCGGTGCCACAGGCCAGCCGAAGCCTGTGCTTCCATACTCCGGGTAACCCACCTCATGGAACGGCAGCCTGGCCACGGCTTTGTGCAGGTCCGCCGGGATGGAGGCTGACCCCCGCCCCATGGCCACCTTCACCGGGAAGTAGTAGTTCAAGCCGTAGAAATCGAGCGGCTGGTGGATGGTGCGCAGGTCGGCGTCGGAGATCTTTCCGATGGAACGCAGCCAGGGCCTGGCGTAGAGGGGGAGGGCCGGATAGCGGCCCAGCAGGACGGGATCGGCATAGATCCTGTTCATCAGCAGATCATAAAGGTGGGCAACCAGCCGGTCCCCGATCTTACGGGAGGCAGGGCGGACCGGGGCATGCAGGTTGGTGACTCCGATTCCCCCGGCAACGCCCGCTGCCCGCAACGCCTGGACACCGAGTCCGTGTGCCAGGAGCTGGTGGTGGATGGAGGGAAGGGCGTCGAACAGCAGGGCATGGCCGGGTGCGTGTACTCCCAGGGCGTAGCCGTTGAGGGTAACGGAAACCGGTTCGTTCAGGGTTACCCACTGGGCCACCCGGTCCCCGTATCGCTCGCCGGCCGCTTGGGCGTACTCACTGAACCGTTCGGCTGTTTCCCGGTTCAGCCAGCCGCCCCGGTGTTCCAGCGGCAGCGGGGTGTCCCAGTGGTAGAGCGTTGCCATCGGGGCAATCCCGGCAGCAAGCAGCTGGTCGAGCAGCCGGTCGTAGAAATCCAGGCCTTCCTTGTTGAAGCTGCCGCGCCCCTCCGGCTGGATACGCGGCCAGGACAGCGAGAACCGGTACGAGTCCACGCCCAGTTCCTGCAGGAGCGCCACGTCTTCGGGCAGCCTGTTGTAGTGGTCGCAGGCCACGGCGGGGGAGTGGCCGCCCAGGATGGCTCCAGGCTTCTCCGCGAAGGCGTCCCAGCCGGACGGGCCGCGTCCGCCGTCGGTCACTGCTCCTTCAATCTGGAAGGCGGCGGCGGCCACCCCCAGGGTGAACGACGGCGGCATGCGGCTGGCCAGTTCCGTCGCCGATTCTGTGCTTTCCAGGGTCATGCCCCTATCATCCATTCGGGAGGGACCGGGGGCAATGGCAGTTGCCGGCAGTGCCGGAGGCGGCCGATTCGCTTCTGCCGCCAAATTCCGGCATACTAGATGAGTTGTTCAAGCGCTTCTTCGCGTCCCGATCCGGATAATGCCGGGTGCCAGGGTCCAAGTGGAAGACCAAACATAACCCACTCCCCATGGAATAGCGGATTTGTATGCGTGCCAAGCGCGACACGCCCGACCGCGGGGGTCGGTTGCGCCGGCAAGGTGAGGAACCCGGATTCATCCGGATTCAGTTTGTGCGGCGGGTGGTGGTTACGACTTTAAATGCTTCGGCAGCCATACAACACGTAAGTAAACAGAGCAGCATTTACTGAAAGAGAGTCAGGCGACATGGCGGGACAAAAAATCCGCATCCGGCTGAAGTCATACGACCACGAGGTCATTGACGTTTCAGCACGGAAGATCGTTGAGACGGTCACGCGCGCAGGCGCAACGGTAGTGGGCCCCGTACCGCTGCCGACGGAGAAGAACGTGTACTGCGTTATCCGCTCTCCGCACAAGTACAAGGACAGCCGCGAGCACTTCGAAATGCGCACGCACAAGCGTCTTATCGACATCATCGATCCCACGCCGAAGGCCGTCGACTCGCTCATGCGCCTCGACCTGCCGGCTGACGTGAACATCGAAATCAAGCTGTAGGGAGGTGCTGAGAGACTATGACCGCAACCCGTAACGTAAAGGGCCTGCTGGGCACGAAGCTCGGCATGACCCAGGTCTGGGACGAGAACAACAAGCTCATCCCCGTCACTGTGGTCCAGGCAGATTCGAACGTCATCACCCAGCTGCGCAACGCAGAAGCTGATGGCTACGTAGCCGTACAGATCGGCTACGGCCAGATCGATCCCCGCAAGGTCACCAAGCCGCTGGCTGGTCACTTTGAGAAGGCAGGCGTCACGCCTCGCCGCCACGTCGTCGAACTCCGTACCGCAGATGCTGCTGAGTACGAGCTGGGCCAGGAGCTCTCCGTAGAGGTCTTCGAAGCCGGCCAGAAGATCGACGTCATCGGCACCACCAAGGGTAAGGGCTTCGCCGGTGTTATGAAGCGTCACGGCTTCCACGGCGTTGGCGCCTCCCACGGTGCCCACAAGAACCACCGTAAGCCCGGTTCAATCGGTGGCGCATCCACCCCGAGCCGCGTCTTCAAGGGCATGAAAATGGCCGGTCGCATGGGCGCCGTCCGTCACACCACGCTGAACCTCACGGTCCACGCGGTTGACGTCGAGAAGTCGCTGCTCCTTATCAAGGGTGCCGTCCCCGGCGCCCGCGGCCAGGTCGTACTCGTACGCACCGCCGTGAAGGGAGCCTAGTCCAATGGCTAACACTGTCCAGGTTGACCTGCCTGCAGAGATCTTCGACGTTCAGACCAACGTGCCGCTGCTGCACCAGGTTGTCGTTGCCCAGCTCGCTGCTGCTCGCCAGGGTACCCACAAGACCAAGACCCGCGCTGAAGTTTCCGGTGCAGGACGCAAGCCGTTCAAGCAGAAGGGCACCGGCCGCGCCCGCCAGGGTTCAATCCGTGCTCCTCACATGACCGGCGGTGGCATTGTCCACGGTCCCACCCCGCGTGACTACAGCCAGCGCACCCCCAAGAAGATGATTGCTGCTGCACTGCGCGGCGCACTGTCTGACCGGGCACGCAACGGACGCATTCACGTTGTCGCAGAACTGGTTGAAGGCTCCAAGCCTTCCTCCAAGGCTGCACTGGCAACGCTGCGTGGTGTCTCCGAGCGCAAGAACCTGCTGGTTGTCATCGAGCGCGCCAACGATGTTGCTGCACTGTCCGTGCGCAACCTCGACGGTGTTCACGTTCTGTACGCAGACCAGCTGAACACCTACGACGTTCTCGTGTCTGATGACGTTGTCTTCACCAAGGCTGCCTACGACGCATTCGTTGCCGGCAAGGCAGTGGCAAAGAACGAGGAGGATGCCAAGTGAGTGCAGCCACCATCAAGGATCCCCGCGACGTCGTGCTTGCACCCGTCGTGTCGGAAAAGAGCTACGGCTTGATCGACGAGGGCAAGTACACCTTCCTGGTGGACCCCCGCTCGAACAAGACCGAGATCAAGCTGGCCGTGGAGAAAATCTTCTCCGTCAAGGTCGAATCGATCAACACCATCAACCGTGCCGGTAAGCGCAAGCGCACCAAATTCGGATGGGGTACCCGCAAGAACACCAAGCGTGCGATTGTCACCCTCAAAGAAGGCACCATCGACATCTTCGGCGGTCCGCTCTCGTAGCGGAGACCACTTTAACGAGGAAATAAATTATGGGAATCCGTAAATACAAGCCGACTACCCCGGGCCGTCGTGGCTCGAGCGTAGCGGACTTCACCGAAATCACGCGGTCGACGCCGGAAAAGTCGTTGGTACGTCCGCTGCCCAAAAAGGGCGGCCGTAACAACACCGGTAAGATCACCACCCGTCACAAGGGTGGCGGACACAAACGCCAGTACCGTCTGATCGACTTCCGTCGTCACGACAAGGACGGCGTGGACGCCCGCGTTGCTGAAATTGAGTACGATCCGAACCGTACGGCCCGCATTGCCCTCCTGCACTACGTTGATGGCACCAAGCGTTACATCATCGCCCCGAACAAGCTGTCCCAGGGTGACTTCGTAGAGGCCGGCGCCAACGCTGACATCAAGCCTGGCAACAACCTGCCCCTGCGCAACATCCCCGTGGGTACCGTTGTCCACGCAGTTGAACTGCGTCCGGGCGGCGGCGCCAAGATGGGCCGCTCCGCCGGCGCATCCATCCAGCTCGTTGCAAAGGAAGGCCGCTTCGCCCAGCTGCGTCTGCCTTCCGGCGAAATCCGCAACGTTGACGTGCGCTGCCGCGCAACCGTCGGCGAGGTCGGCAACGCCGAGCAGTCGAACATCAACTGGGGCAAGGCCGGCCGCATGCGCTGGAAGGGCGTCCGCCCGACCGTCCGTGGTGTCGCCATGAACCCGGTTGACCACCCGCACGGTGGTGGTGAGGGTAAGACGTCCGGTGGACGTAACCCCGTCAACCCCAACGGTCAGCGGGAAGGCCGCACCCGCCGCCCCAACAAAGAGAGCGACAAGCTTATTGTGCGTCGCCGTCGTACTGGCAAGAACAAGCGATAGGAGCCTGGACACATGCCACGCAGCCTGAAAAAAGGTCCTTTCGTTGACCAGCACCTCTTTGTGAAGGTAGCCAGGGAAAACGAAAAGGGCACCAAGAACGTCATCAAGACCTGGTCCCGCCGTTCGATGATCATCCCCGACATGCTCGGACACACGATCGCCGTACACGACGGACGCAAGCACATCCCGGTGTTTGTCACTGAGTCGATGGTCGGGCACAAGCTCGGCGAATTCGCTCCCACGCGGACATTCCGCGGCCATGTCAAGGACGACCGTAAGGGCAAGCGCCGCTAGGCGCCTGCACTTACGTCAAAGACGAGAGAAGGAAAGCAATGGAAGCCAAGGCAATTGCGCGCCACATCCGCGTAACGCCTATGAAGGCCCGGCGCGTCGTCAACCTTGTTCGTGGATTGCAAGCGAATGAGGCTCTGGCAATTCTGAAGTTTGCCCCCCAGGCAGCTTCGGAGCCGGTATTCAAGGTAGTACAGTCGGCAATCTCCAACGCCCGGGTCCTCGCGGACCGCGACGGCGTGGCGTTTGACGAAGGTGACCTCATCATCAGCGAAGCGTTTGTTGATGAAGGCCCGACCATGAAGCGGTTCCAGCCGCGTGCCCAGGGTCGTGCATTTCAGATCAAGAAGCGCACCAGCCACATCACCGTGGTAGTCGCTACCCCGGAGAAAGAGGAGGCTCGCTAAGTGGGACAGAAAGTAAACCCGCACGGGTTCCGACTCGGCATCACCACCGATCACGTATCGCACTGGTTCGCTGACAGCACCAAGGCCGGCCAGCGGTACAAGGACTTCGTTCGCGAAGACATCCGCATCCGCCAGCTCATGTCCACGGGCATGGAGCGCGCCGGTATCGCCAAGGTTGAGATCGAGCGCACCCGTGACCGCGTCCGCGTGGACATCCACACGGCCCGTCCCGGCATCGTCATCGGCCGCCGTGGAGCAGAAGCAGACCGCATCCGCGGCGAGCTCGAAAAGCTCACCGGCAAGCAGGTCCAGCTGAACATCCTCGAGGTCAAGAACCCCGAGATGGAAGCCCAGCTTGTTGCCCAGGGCGTTGCTGAGCAGCTGACTTCCCGTGTGGCATTCCGCCGTGCGATGAAGAAGGCCATGCAGTCCGCGCAGCGTGCAGGTGCCAAGGGCATCCGTATCGCCTGCTCCGGTCGACTGGGTGGCGCTGAAATGTCCCGCTCGGAGTTCTACCGCGAAGGCCGTGTGCCCCTGCACACCCTCCGTGCGAACATCGACTACGGCTTCTACGAAGCCAAGACCACCTTCGGCCGCATCGGTGTGAAGGTCTGGATCTACAAGGGTGACGTCACCGCCAAGGAACTGGCCCAGCAGGCCGCTTCCGCCCCGTCCCGCGGACGCTCCGGCGACCGTCCGGGCCGCCCGGGTGGCGCTGACCGTGGTGACCGCCGCCGTCGCAACGACCGCCCGGCCGCTGACGCAGCTCCTGCTGCCGAGGCTCCGGCAGCTGAGGCTGCACCTGCTGCAGCTGTAGAAGGAGGACAGGCTTAAATGCTTATCCCACGTCGAGTCAAGCACCGTAAGCAGCACCACCCGGGTCGTTCCGGCGCTGCTACGGGCGGCACCAAGGTCTCCTTCGGTGAGTACGGCATCCAGGCCCTGAGCCCGGCATACGTCACCAACCGTCAGATCGAGTCTGCCCGTATCGCGATGACCCGCCACATCAAGCGTGGCGGCAAGGTCTGGATCAACATCTATCCGGACCGTCCCCTGACCAAGAAGCCTGCCGAAACCCGCATGGGTTCCGGTAAGGGTTCGCCGGAATGGTGGGTCGCAAACGTCAAGCCGGGCCGGGTTCTCTTTGAGATCTCCGGTGTCGAGGAATCGGTAGCCCGCGAGGCACTGCGCCTGGCAATCCACAAGCTCCCGTTGAAGGCACGCATTCTGCGTCGCGAAGGTGGTGAATAGAAATGGCAGTAGGATCCAAGGATCTGGCTCCCGCACAGCTGGACGGTTTCGACAACGAGCGTCTCGTTGAAGAACTCCGCAAGGCCAAGGAAGAGCTGTTCAACCTGCGTTTCCAGTCCGCCACCGGACAGCTGGAGAACCACGGTCGTCTGCGCGCGGTAAAGAAGGACATCGCCCGCATCTACACCGTTCTCCGTGAGCGCGAGCTGGGCATTCGTGCCGAGGTTGCCGCACCGGTTGTGGAAGCCAAGGAAGAGAAGAAGTCCAAGAAGGCAGCAACCAAGAAGGCCGAGCCGGCTGAAACGGTTGAGACCGAGGAGGATGCCAAGTGAGTGAAAAGGACGAGAACGTGACGGAAACTGCTACCGCAGCCACGGCTGAGCAGCGCGGTTACCGCAAGACGCGTCGCGGCTACGTGGTCTCTGACAAGATGGAAAAGACCATCGTTGTCCAGGTTGAGGACCGCGTGAAGCACGCCCTGTACGGCAAGGTCATCCGCCGTACCTCCAAGGTCAAGGCACACGATGAGAACAACACCGCCGGCATCGGCGACCTGGTTGTCATCGCCGAGACCCGTCCGCTGTCCGCCACCAAGAACTGGCGGCTCGTGGAAATCCTTGAGAAGGCCAAGTAGCACCTGCTGCTTCGGTATCCGGAAGCCCCTGCTCCCTCTGGGAGCGGGGGCTTCCGCGCTTAACCATGCAACCCCGCCACGCGGGGCAGGCCTTGGCGAAGGCACGACGGCGCGTCCCGACGTCGTGCCTCTTCCCCCGGACGCTCTCTCACTTAACGCGGGAAATTCCGGGACGCTCTCTCACTGTGAACTGGTCCCCGTTAGTTGGACTGGTTAAATGGGATTCTAGGCTGCGAGGGTCTGGGCCCGGTATTGGACCGGGCTCAGACCCTTGAGCTTTGTGGAGATTCTTTCGTTGTTGTACCAGTGGATGTACTCGTTCAGTGCCGTTGCCAGTGCGTCGGTGCTGATGAACCGGACGCGGTGGAAGAGTTCTTCCTTGAGGTGGCCAAAGAAGTTCTCCATCACTGCGTTGTCGTGGCAGTTGCCCTTGCGGGACATCGACTGGACAGCGCCGGCGGCCTTGAGAAGCGTCCGCCAAGTGAGGTGCTGGTATTGGATGCCTTGGATGCTCTCCTAAGTGTCAAGCGGCGTTTCGGTGTTGCCTGGTGTTCGGGACGATGTGCTGGTGGCCGGGGTTGAGGATGAAGTAGACCTCTCGGGCGAGGTATCGCTTCAGGCAGCGGATGATCTCCATCTTGGAGTGCCCCTCGGCGGTCTTTTTCGCGACGTACGTCTGCGTTCTCGGGTCGAGCCTGATCCGGCTGATGACGGCGAGGTGCAGGGCGCGGTTGGCTTGGCGGTCGCCGCCGCGGTTGAGTCGGTGCCGTTGTGTCATTCCGGAGGACGCGGGTAGGGGTGAAGCGCCGCAGAGCATCGCGAATGCGGCTTCGGATTTCATCCGCTCGGGGTTGTCACCGGCCGTTACGAGGAACTGTCCAGCGACTTCGATGCCGATTCCGACGCGTTCGAGGAGTTGGGGTGCGAGGGCTTGGACGATGGGGTTGATGAGCTCGTCCAGGTCGGTTATCTCGTCGGTGAGTTCCAGGTAGCGGCGGGCCAGGGACTTCATCGAGACCCGGTAGGCGGTGATGGGGTCGGTCGCGTTTGATACGTCCGGCCGCCATGCAGCGAGGGTGCGGATGAGCTGCATCCGGGTCAGGTGGCGGACTTGGTCGCGAAGCACCTCCGGCGCGGAGACGATCGACATCCGAAGGAGTTGCAGGGCGCTGCGGCGCTCCCGGACCGCGTGCGCGCGGGTGATGCGCAGCACGCGCAGAGCTTCGACGGCGCCGTCCTTGCTTTTTGGGATGCTGGTGCGTCGGCCATGCAGTGCGGCGCGGGCTGCATTGATTGCGTCCAGATCGTCGTCCTTGCCTTTACGGCGGCGGTCAGACCGGTCGGGCCGGTCGACCTCAAGGATCATGACACCGGCTTTGGCAAGGTGTCGGGTCAGGCCGGCACCATAGGATCCGGTGCCCTCGACACCGATCCGGGCCAAGTCACCGAAATCGCCGATCCAGGCGAGCATTGCCCGGTAGCCGGTGCGTGTTGTCGGGAAGCTCTTAGTGCCCAGCACTGTCTCGCCGGCATCGATGACGGCGGCGACGTGGAGTTCTTTGTGCGTGTCGACGCCGGCGAAGACGGGCGTCGGTGCCTGGTCCGGCTCGCTGGTTTCGGGCGTTCTGGTCATGTCGTTTTCCTCCGGTCCATCCGATGTGCAAGGGGCACGGCCCCGGGCATCGACCACCGGCGGACAAGACAGTGATGAGCACACTTGGCGCAGGCTCTCCTTAGGTCACTCCGGCGGCGAGGCCTAGCGCCTCACTGGGTACGCCTGGGGACTGACAGATCCGGGGAAAGACACAGCTGTCGATCGGAGTGAGGGTCAAGAACCCTGGGCGCACCCGGCACCAGCATCCTGTCGCATCCATCACCCTGCGAGTCAAGGATCCTCAGGGAATACCGGTTCCGACAGTCTCACTGTCCGAATGCACCAGTGGCTGCTGGCCGGGCTCGAGGCAGGCCAGAGCCTCCTTCAGCGAAGCGTTCGTCAGAGCCAGGTTCGGGGACGTGCTGATGGCATGGGAAATGATCTGCCGGTCGAAGAGGTCCATCACCGGGGAAAGGTAGAGCTTGCGGTCCCCGACGCTGAATTCGGTCACGTCGGTCACCCACTTCTGGTTCGGGGCATCGGCCTGGAACTGCCGGTTCAGCAGGTTCGGGGCAATCCTGCCCTGTTCGCCTTGGTAAGAGTTGTAGCGCTTCCGGCGCCGGATCCTGCAGAGCAGCTGCAGTGAGCGCATCAGTTTCAGCACGGTCTTCTTCGCAACCGTCCACCCTTGCTTGAGTAGCTCCGCATGGATCCGCCGGTGCCCGTACCGGCCATGGTTCGTCTCAAAGATCTCCGTGACGGCCGCTTTGAGTTTCTCTTTCGGGTCCGGGACCTGAAGACGGGCCTGGTGATAGAAGAACGTCGAGCGGGCCAGGCCCGCGATCTCCAGCAGGACCGGGAGAGGGTAGTCAGCCTTGAGGGAAACGACGGACTGGACCTTCACCGTCGTTCCTGATCCCTCAAGGCCCGCAGTTTTCCCAGATACGCCACCTCCGCGCGGAGCCGCTCGTTCTCCCGCCGCAACCGTTCCAGTTCGGATAACTCGACCCGTTCAGGTGGAGCCGCGGACTTCGCAGGCCTGCCCTTGGCCTTGGGACGCAATCCCTCCGCACCATCACGGCGATACGCCCGGACCCACTTTTGCAGCAACTGACGCGAGGACAAACCGGCCTCCACAGCCAGGTCCGGGCCGGTCTCACCCGCGAGGAACCGCTCCACCAACGCCAGCTTGAACTCAAACGAGTACGACTTCGCCGGTTTGCTCACCAGCACTCCTTGCCCCTGAATCCTCCACCGCCCATACAGTGCCCTGACCGGCACCCACGGCGCATCAAGCAAACGAGCCGCAGCCCGATACCCAACACCCCTTCTCAAACCACGCTACCGCCGCCTCACGCTGGACCTCAGACAAAGAACTACGTGCACCCATAAAAACTGCTCCCCGGAAGTCGAAACTGAATTACTCAGTCCAACTTCCGGGGAGCAGTTCACTGTCCTCAGGAAAGTGATAGAGCGTCGGTGGTGGATTCAAGTGGTCGTTGCAACACGTCCTATGCTGCTGATTCTTCCAGTATTTGCTGGAGGGCTTGTGCGGGTGTTTTCCAGCCGAGGGTTTTGCGTAGGCGTCCGTTGAGTCCTGCGGCAGCGTAGTCGAGGTCTGCGCGGGTGACGGTGGTGAGGTCCATGCCTTTGGGGAAGTACTGTCGCAGGAGTCCGTTGGTGTTCTCGTTCGTGCCGCGTTGCCAGGGTGAGTGAGGATCGCAGAAGTAGACCTCGGCGCCGGTGGCGATCCTGACGCGTTCGTGAATGCCGACCATCTCAGCGCCTTGGTCCCAGGTCAGGGACCGGCGCAGCTGGGCCGGCAGGGTCGGAAGGGTTGCCTCGATGGCGGCCAGCACCTGCTCGCCGGTATGTCCGTTAGGCAGGTGCAGGAGCATCACGAAACGGCTACTGCGTTCCACGAGGGTTCCGATCGCCCCGGCGCCAGGGGTACCGATGATCAGATCGCCCTCCTTACGATTTTGTTGTGGGTGATTTCGGAGCTGTCGTAGTGTTTCGATCACCCTCGGGTGGCGGGTATGGCCTAGGTCGCCCTGCCGCTTGGATGGCTCACTGGGAATGGCCGCCCGCTGCCCGCCGATGACTCGACCGCTGATTGAGAATTACGACATTGATCGTTGGGTAAGGACGTGCCGGCGTAGTTATCGACATGTCGGTGACGGTCGAAAACTGAGCCATAGTGACGGTTGAAAACTGAGCCACCCGTTCCAAACGATTGGGTGGGTGATCACAGTGGAGGATTGGGCGCTTATTCGGCGGTTGCATCTTGCCGAGGGTGAGTCGATGAGGTCGATAGCGGCGCGGCTGGGTATTTCCCGGAACACCGTTGCGAAAGCGGTCAGCGCCGACGGTCCGCCGACTTATGTGCGTGCGCCGCAGGACTCCGGGATCAAGACGGTGGAACCGGCCATCCGTGCGCTGCTGAGGGAGAATCCGCGGATTCCAGCGACGGTGCTGGCGGAGCGTGTGGGCTGGTCCGGGTCTCCGGCGTGGTTCCGGGAGAACGTGGCCAGGATTCGGCCGGAGTTTGCTCCAGCGGATCCCGCGGACCGGATCAGTTACGAACCGGGCGATCAGGCGCAGTGCGATTTGTGGTTCCCGGAGGTGCGGATACCGGTCGGGTCCGAGAAGCCAAGGGTTCTGCCGGTGCTGGTTATGGTGTCCTCGCACTCACGGTTCATCATGGCCCGGATGATCCCGTCGCGGATGACCGGGGATTTGCTGGCCGGGATGTGGGAGCTGATCGGATCCCTGGGCGCGGTGCCTCGGCGGCTGATCTGGGACAACGAAACCGGCATCGGGCGGCGGAACAGTTACGCCGCCGGCGTTGCGGCGTTCGCCGGGGTCCTCGCGACCAGGATCGTGCAGGTCAAACCCTACGATCCGGAGAGCAAGGGCGTGGTGGAGCGGGCCAACCAGTTCCTGGAAACCTCGTTCCTGCCCGGCCGGACCTTCGCCTCACCGGAGGATTTCAACGCCCAGCTCAGCCAGTGGCTGCCCAAGGCGAACAACCGGATGGTCCGACGGACCGGTGCCCGGCCTGCGGAGCTGATCCGACAGGACAAAGCGGCGATGCTGGGGCTGCCGCCGGTTCCGCCCGTGACCGGATTCGCCACCAGGGTCAGGCTGCCGCGGGACTACTACGTCCGGATGGGATCCAACGACTACTCCGTGCACCCGCAGGCGATCGGCAGGTTCGTCGACGTCACGGCGGACCTGGAAACGGTCACCATCAGCCTGGACGGCCGCTGCGTCGGATGCCATCCCCGGTCCTGGGGCGCCGGCCTGACGGTCACTGATTCGGACCACGTCGAGGCTGCCCGGACGATGCGTAAAGCCTTCCAAAACCCTGCACCTCCAACGGATACGGCGGGGCTGCGGGACCTGGCTGACTACGACCGGGCGTTCGGTGTCGTGCTCGATGATGGGCAGGTCGCGTGATGGCTGAAGCGAAGGAAATTGCTGGGCAGATCGAGTACTACTCCCGGGCGATGAAGGCGCCACGGATCCGGGAAGCGGCAGCCAGGCTCGCGGATCAGGCCCGCGAGGCCGGCTGGACCCATGAGGAATACCTCGCCGCGGTCCTGTCCCGGGAAGTCGCCGCCAGAGAAGCCTCCGGAGCCGAGATGCGTGCCCGGGCTGCCGGGTTCCCTGCCCGCAAATCCCTCGAGGACTTCAGCTTCGACCATCAGCCCGGCCTCAAACGCGACACCATCGCGCACCTGGCCACCGGTGCGTTCCTCACCGAAGCCTCCAACATCGTCCTGCTCGGCCCGCCCGGAACCGGGAAAACCCATCTCGCGACCGGGCTGGGGCTGCGGGCCACCCAGCTGGGACACCGGGTCCTGTTCGCGACTGCCATCGACTGGGTCGCCCGACTTCAGGCTGCGCATCAGAGTGCGCGGCTGCCGCAGGAACTGGTCAGGCTGCGCCGCTACGGGCTGATCATCGTCGATGAAGTCGGCTACATTCCATTCGAACAGGATGCCGCGAACCTGTTCTTCCAGCTCGTCTCCTCACGCTACGAGCACGCCTCGCTGATCCTGACCTCGAACCTGCCATTCGCCCGCTGGGGAGACGTGTTCGGCGACCAGGTTGTCGCCTCCGCCATGATCGACCGCATCGTCCACCACGCCGAAGTCGTCACCCTCAAAGGCTCCAGCTACCGACTCAAACATGCACAGACGGAATCGCTGCCCTCGACAAGACCGGAAAATACGGCAGAATAACCAACGTCAACGTGGCTCACTTTTCAACCCACGAAATGGCTCAGTTTTCGACCGTCGCTGACACGACAGGGCCAACCGAAATTGGAGCTGATCGAAGGAGACTGAACATGCCGGCATTCTGGGTAGGAATCGACTCAGGCAAAAGAGCACATCATTGCGTCGTGATCGATCAGACGGGGACCGTGCTGCTCTCGAAACGGGTCGAGAACGACGAAAACGCAGTGCTCGAACTCATAGCCACGATCGCGGAGATCGCGGCCGGGGGCGAAGTCTGCTGGGCCACGGATCTGAATTCCGGCGGAGCGGCCCTGTTGATCGAGTTGTTGGCCGCGCACGCCCAGCAACTGCTCTATATACCTGGACGGATCGTGCATCACGCTGCGGAGACCTACCGCGGAGATGGCAAGACCGACGCGAAAGATGCCAGGATCATCGCTGACCAGGCACGGATGCGCACGGACCTCCAACCAGTCCGCCGCACGGACCAGATCAGCGTTGACCTGCGGCTCCTCACCGCCCGCCGTACGGATCTGATCTGCGACCGTGTCCGGGCGATCAACAGGCTCCGCGCCACCTTGCTGGAATATTTCCCGGCTCTCGAGCGTGCGTTCGACTACTCCAAACAGGCGCCCCTGGTCCTCCTGGGCGGCTACCAGACACCCGAGGGCATCCGGCGGATCGGACTAGCTCGGCTCACCGGTTGGCTGAGGAAACGCGGCTGCCGCAATAGTGCCAAGATGGCAGAGAAGGCACTGATAGCCGCAAACTCCCAGCACACCGTACTGCCAACTCAGACCACAGGCTCTGCCCTGGTCGTCCGGCTGGCCGGGCAAATCAGCACTCTCGATGCGGAGATCGCCGGCATCGATGCCCAGATCACGGACCTGTTCGGGAAGCACGACAGCGCCGATGTTTTGCTCACCATGCCGGGCTTCGGCCCCGTACTCGCAGCTACTTTTCTCGCGAACATCGGCGGCAACCTGGACGCGTTTGACTCAGTCGACCGGCTCGCCAGCGTCGCGGGGCTGGCTCCCGTCCCGCGCGATTCCGGACGAATCAGCGGGAACCTGCACCGACCACGTCGCTTTAACCGCAGGCTCCTGCGGACCTGTTACCTCGCCGCCCTCTCCAGCTTGAAGAACAGCGCGGCCTCAAGAACCTATTACGACCGGAAGCGCGGAGAAGGAAAGTCGCATAAACAGGCCCTCATCGCCCTCGCCAGACGTCGCATCAACGTCCTCTGGGCGATGCTCCGTGACCACACCATCTACCAGGAACCAATGCCACGCATCACCGCTCAGGCGGCTTGACAGAAACATTGAGATTCCCAGTGCCCGGGCACTGCCCGGTCATCGGCTTCCGCGGGGCGTTCACTGATCAGCAACTCTTGCGGGACCCGGGGCCTTCGCATGCCCGCGCGCCGGTTTGGCTGCCGCACGGCCCGGCCGGTGCGCAGAGCAGCAGCGAGCTCGGCTCTCAGCCCGCCGCGGCCCTGGATGTAGATGCACTGATAGATAGTCTCCGGGCTGATGCGCATGCTTTCATCATCGGGGAAATCAATCCGCAGCCGGGCGCTGATCTGCTCCGGGGACAACCGTTCCCGCGCCGTCAGCATTCCGGCGACGTAAAGCGCCAGGGCCTCGTTGAAAGCCAGCTTCCGTGCCTTAGGCCTGCGCGCCAGCTTCTGCGCACGGTTCTGCGCCGAGGACGCCAGGTACGGACGGTTGCCCCCGTTCCGGATGTTCCTGCCCAGCTCCCTGCTGACAGTGGACGGGTTCCGGCCCAAACGCCGGCCGATCTCCCGCACGCCGCACCCGGCCGCCCGCCACACAGCGATCAACTCGCGCTCATCGAAGGACAGGAACCGCCCGTACGGGGGCTTCTTCGCAGGATCCACCCCACCATGCTGACGGACGATCAACCTGGCCGCAGACAGGGACATACCGGCCACCGCCGCCGCCACCTCATCAGATGCCCCAGAAGACCGCGCCTCCCAGAAAACCCGCACCACCGACTGCAACAGCTCAGGCCGACCAAAACCCACAACAACACCCCAATCACTCAGGTGTTGCAACGACCCCTTGAACCCGCCGGTGAGAAACGCCCGTTAAGTGAGAGAGCGTCCGACGGCGGCGGGGCAGGTCTTCCGATCGCGGCACCTGGGCGGGCCAAGACCCCAGGTGGGCCGAAAGGCTGCCGTGCGTGACGCCGTCGTGCGTTGCTCGGGGGAGTGGGCAGGGACTGCTGCTCTGTGATATGGGGACTTGCCGTATCTGTGCTAGGATATTGAGTTTGTATGGCGCCTTTCGTGCGCCGTCATCAACCTCGTAAACAAGCGTGCCACGGCATAGTGCCCCCTTGCGCCCAGGACCAGTCCTGGACCGGATGGGAGCAACTGCTTCTGGCACGGGAGTTTAGGCCTGGTCTGGCAAAATCCAGGCAGGTCAAGAGACACCCCGATCAACCGTTCCGCAAGGCTCATTCCGTAGGAAGATTTTCGGTCTGAGAACCGGCGCGACGCAAGGAGTAAATAGTGATTCAGCAGGAGTCGCGACTCAAGGTCGCCGACAACACGGGTGCTAAGGAAATCCTTACCATTCGCGTTCTCGGTGGATCCGGCCGTCGCTACGCAGGCATCGGTGACGTCATTGTCGCCACCGTCAAGGATGCAATCCCGGGCGGCAACGTAAAGAAGGGCGATGTTGTCAAGGCAGTCATCGTCCGTACCAAGAAGGAACGCCGCCGTGCGGATGGTTCCTACATCAAGTTTGACGAGAACGCAGCTGTGATCCTGAAGGGCGACGGTGACCCCCGCGGTACCCGTATCTTCGGACCGGTTGGTCGTGAACTGCGTGACAAGAAGTTCATGAAGATCGTTTCTCTGGCTCCGGAGGTGCTCTAGTCCATGGCTGCAAAGATCAAGAAGGGTGACCTGGTTCAGGTCATCACTGGCGCCAAGGCTGAGCGCGGCGGCGACCGCGGCAAGCAGGGCAAGGTCCTGCGCGTGTTCACCGACACCAACCGCGTGTTGGTTGAGGGCATCAACCGCGTCACCAAGCACACCAAGGTCGGCCAGTCGCAGCGCGGCACCAAGACCGGTGGCATCGAGGTCGTTGAGGCTCCGATCCACATCTCCAACGTGGCTCTGGTAGACCCGTCCACCAAGAAGCCCACCCGCGTCGGCTTCCGCACCGAGACCGTTGAGCGTAACGGCAAGCAGCGCGAAGTCCGCATCCGCGTGGCCAAGAGCTCAGGGAAGGACATCTAATGACTGAGACTCTCGAGACTCCGGCAACGAAGATCGTTCCTCGTCTGAAGACCAAGTACGCCGATTCCATCAAGAGCTCGCTCATGGAGGAATTCAAGTACCAGAACGTCAACCAGGTTCCCCGCCTCGTGAAGGTCGTTGTGAACATGGGTGTTGGAGATGCCGCCAAGGACTCCAAGCTGATCGACGGCGCTGTCCGCGACCTCACCCAGATCACCGGCCAGAAGCCGCAGGTAACCAAGGCCCGCAAGTCGATCGCACAGTTCAAGCTGCGCGAAGGCATGCCCATCGGTGCACACGCTACCCTGCGTGGCGACCGCATGTGGGAATTCCTGGATCGTCTTGTCACCCTGGCGCTGCCCCGAATCAGGGACTTCCGCGGTCTCTCCGGCAAGCAGTTCGATGGCAACGGCAACTACACCTTCGGTCTGACCGAGCAGGTTATGTTCCACGAAATCGACCAGGACAAGATCGACCGCGTCCGCGGTATGGACATCACGGTTGTTACCACTGCTAAGACCGATGACGAAGGCCGCGCGCTGCTGAAGGCGCTTGGCTTCCCGTTCAAGGCCGAAGACTAATCTAACTACGTAAAAGGTCCGGCGGTACCGCACCCTCCTGGGGACAGCGGAACCGCGGAAACCGTTACGAGGAAGGGCAAGAGCCCACAATGACAATGACAGATCCTGTCGCAGACATGCTTACGCGTCTGCGCAATGCAAACTCGGCATACCACGACACCGTGACCATGCCGTACAGCAAGCTCAAGGCACGCGTTGCCGACATCCTCAAGGCTGAAGGCTTCATTGCCGGCTGGAAGGAAGAGGACGCTGAGGTTGGCAAGAAGCTGACCATCGAGCTCAAGTTCGGACCGAACCGCGAGCGTTCAATCGCTGGCGTTCGCCGTATCTCCAAGCCGGGCCTGCGTGTTTACGCAAAGTCCACCAACCTGCCGCACGTGCTCGGTGGCCTGGGTGTCGCAATCCTGTCCACCTCTTCCGGCCTCCTGACTGACAAGCAGGCCGGCAAGAAGGGCGTGGGCGGCGAAGTCCTCGCGTACGTCTGGTAACGGGAAAGGAAGAGAATAATGTCACGTATTGGACGTCTCCCCATCACCGTTCCTGCCGGCGTTGAGGTCAAGGTTGACGGCTCTGTCGTCAGCGTCAAGGGATCCAAGGGCGAGCTGAACCACACTGTGGCCAGCCCGATCGAGGTCACCCTGGAAGCAGACACCCTGACTGTCGCCCGCCCGAACGACGAGCGCGCCTCCCGTTCACTCCACGGCCTGACCCGCACCCTGATCTCCAACATGATCGAGGGCGTTACCAAGGGCTACGAGAAGAAGCTTGAAATCGTTGGTACCGGTTACCGCGTTCAGGCCAAGGGATCTGACCTTGAGTTCGCTCTCGGTTTCAGCCACCCGGTCAATGTCTCCGCACCGGAGGGCATCACCTTTGCAGTTGAGACCCCGACCAAGCTCTCTGTTTCAGGTATCAACAAGCAGCAGGTCGGCGAGGTTGCTGCCAACATTCGCAAGCTGCGGAAGCCGGACCCCTACAAGGGCAAGGGCATCCGTTACGCCGGCGAAGTCATCCGCCGCAAGGTCGGAAAGGCTGGTAAGTAACCATGGCCATCTCAATTAACAAGAAGCGTACGAACAAGAGCAAGTCTGCTTCGCGCAGCCGCCGCCAGCTTCGTATCCGTAAGCGCATCTCCGGTACGGCTGTACGTCCTCGTCTGGTCGTCAACCGCTCCGCACGCCACGTGTTTGTCCAGGTTGTCGATGACACCATTGGCCAGACCGTAGCAAGCGCCTCCACCCTGGAAGCCGACCTTCGTGCATTCGACGGCGACAAGACTGCCAAGGCCAAGCGCGTTGGCGAGCTCGTTGCCGAGCGTGCCAAGGCTGCCGGTATCGAGGCTGTTGTCTTCGACCGCGGTGGTAACAAGTACCACGGCCGGATCGCCGCCGTCGCTGACGGTGCACGTGAAGGTGGGCTGTCGCTGTGACGGAAGCAAACAAGGAAAAGGACACTGTGTCTGCAGATCAGAAGGCGACTGACGCCGTAGCTGCTCCGGCCACTGAGACCACTGCACCCGCAGCTGCCGACGACCGCCGTGGTGGCGCTCGTCGCGGCGAGCGTGGCGACCGTGGCCAGGGCCGCGGCGAGCGTGGCGGCCGTGGCGGCCGTGACGGCGGCCGTGAAGCCGAGAAGAGCCAGTTCGTAGAGCGCGTTGTCACCATCAACCGCGTCTCCAAGGTGGTCAAGGGTGGTCGTCGCTTCAGCTTCACCGCCCTGGTCGTCGTCGGTGACGGTAACGGCATGGTCGGCGTCGGCTACGGCAAGGCCAAGGAAGTTCCCGCAGCAATCGCGAAGGGCGTAGAAGAGGCCAAGAAGTCCTTCTTCCGCGTTCCCCGCGTGGGCAACACCATCCCGCACCGCGTTCAGGGTGAGGCTGCTGCCGGCGTCGTAATGCTGCGTCCGGCTTCCGCCGGTACCGGTGTTATCGCCGGTGGTCCGGTCCGTGCAGTACTGGAGTGCGTGGGCATCCACGACATCCTCTCCAAGTCGCTCGGTTCCTCCAACGCCATCAACATCGTTCACGCGACTGTTGATGCCCTGAAGCGCCTCGAAGAGCCGGCAGCAGTGGCAGCACGCCGCGGCCTGCCCCTCGACGAGATCGCTCCGGCTGCACTGGTGAAGGCCCTCTTGAGCCCGAAGGCAGGTGCCTAGTCATGGCTAAGAACCTGATTCCCTCCGACTCACAGTTGGAGATCACTCAGATCAAGTCCGCCATTGGCGGCAAGCAGAACCAGCGCGACACCCTGCGGTCCCTCGGCCTGAAGCGGATCGGACACACCGTTGTCCGCACTGCCGACGCCGTCACCGTGGGAATGCTCAACACGGTTCCGCACCTGGTAAAGGTAGAGGAGGCGAAGTAAATGGCAGAGAACACTGCTGATAAGGCACAGGCTGCTGAGAAGCAGAACGCCCTGAAGGTTCACCACCTGCGTCCCGCCCCGGGTGCCAAGACCGCCAAGACCCGTGTTGGTCGTGGTGAAGCATCCAAGGGTAAGACCGCTGGTCGCGGTACCAAGGGTACTGCAGCCCGCTACCAGGTAAAGGCTGGCTTTGCCGGCGGCCAGCTGCCGCTGCACATGCGCCTGCCCAAGCTGCGCGGCTTCAAGAACCCGTTCCGCGTTGAGTTCCAGGTTGTAAACCTGGACAAGCTCAACGAGCTGTTCCCTGAAGGTGGCGCTGTCACCGTGGAGAACCTGGTCGAAAAGGGTGCCGTTCGCAAGAACCAGCCCGTCAAGGTGCTGGGCACCGGCGACATCACCGTCAAGGTTGACGTCACCGCCCACGCATTCTCGGCCAGCGCTGCTGAAAAGATTGCCGCAGCAGGCGGAAGCACCACCGCTCTCTAGTGCCGGTGGGCTGCAAGCCCGTTGTTGAACTCCCGGTCTTGGGGCTATGGCCCCGGGGCCGGGAGTTTTTTCCATCCGCCCGGCGTTTTTTCCGCGCCATCCGGCGCACGAGCGCCAGCGCGGATTGTTCGCATGGCGCATACAACCGTTAGACTCGGTTGTTGGGATTTATAGATCCCCATCACACCACTCTTATAAACACCACAGGAGGACGCTTGCTTAGCGCATTTGGCCGGGCCTTTCGCACGCCTGATCTGCGACGCAAGTTGTTGTTCACGCTGGGAATCATCACCATTTTCCGCTTGGGTGCTTTCATTCCCTCGCCAGGTGTGAACTACCAGAATGTCCAGCAATGCTTGCAGAACGGTCAGACCGCAGGCGGGCTGTACCAGCTCGTTAACCTGTTCAGCGGCGGCGCGTTGCTCCAGGTGTCCATCTTCGCCCTGGGCATCATGCCGTACATTACGGCCAGCATCATCGTCCAGCTGCTGCGGGTGGTCATTCCCCGGTTCCAGCAGCTCTACGAAGAGGGCGCCTCGGGTCAGTCAAAGCTGACCCAGTACACCCGGTACCTCACCATTGCGCTGGGCCTGCTCAACGCCACCACCCTGGTGTCCCTGGCCCGCTCCGGCCAGCTGCTGCCCGGCTGTGCACTGGAGATCATTCCTGACGACAGCGTGATCACCACCATCCTGATCATCATCACGCTGACTGCCGGCACCGGCCTGATCATGTGGATGGGCGAGCTCGTGACGGAGAAGGGCGTGGGCAACGGCATGTCCCTGCTCATCTTCACGTCCATCGCAGCCACGTTCCCCACCTCCCTGGGCGCCATCTGGACCTCGCAGGGCCCCGCAACGTTCTTCACCGTCCTCGCCGTCGGCCTGCTGACGGTGGCGCTGGTGGTCTTCGTCGAGCAGTCGCAGCGCCGCGTTCCGGTGCAGTACGCCAAGCGGATGATTGGCCGCCGCACCGTGGGCGGTACCAGCACCTACATCCCCATCAAGGTGAACATGGCCGGCGTGATCCCCGTGATCTTCGCTTCCTCCATGCTTTACCTGCCGGGCCTGATCTCCCAGTTCAACCAGCCCCGAGCCGGCGAACCGATCCAGCCGTGGGTTGAATGGATCAACAACAACCTGGTCCGCGGTGACCAGCCCATCTACATGGTGCTCTACTTCGCCATGATCGTTTTCTTTACCTACTTCTACGTCGCGATCACCTTCAACCCTGAAGAAGTCTCAGACAACATGAAGAAGTACGGCGGCTTTATCCCGGGTATCCGCGCGGGTAAGCCGACCGCTGACTATCTGCAGTACGTGCTCTCCCGGATCACCCTGCCCGGAGCCCTGTACCTCGGCTTCGTGGCGCTGATCCCGCTGGTTGCACTGGTGCTGATCAACGCAAACCAGAACTTCCCGTTCGGTGGCACCTCGATCCTGATCATGGTGGGCGTTGGCCTGGAGACCGTCAAGCAGATTGATGCGCAGCTACAACAACGTCACTACGAAGGGCTTTTGCGATGACGAGAATGTTGATTATTGGACCTCCCGGTTCAGGAAAAGGTACGCAGGCGGAGCGGATTTCAGAGCGCCTTGGCGTTGTGGCCATCTCCACCGGTGACATCTTCCGTGCGAACGTGAAGGGCGAAACGCCCCTTGGCATCGAGGCCAAGAAGTACATGGACAACGGCGACTTCGTTCCGGACAGCGTGACCAACAAGATGGTGCGGGACCGGCTCAGCGAGGCCGACGTCGAAAACGGCTTCCTGCTGGACGGTTACCCCCGCACCACGGCGCAGGTGGACTACCTGGATGAGATTCTCGCCAAGGGCGAGGAAAAGCTCGACGTCGTCCTGCAGCTGACTGCCGACGATGAGGAACTCGTCCACCGCCTGCTGGGCCGGGCCAAGGAAACGGGCCGGAGCGACGACAATGAAGCCGTCATCCGCCACCGCCTTGACCTCTACCACGAGCAGACGGAAGCCGTAGTGGCCAAGTACGCCGAACGCGGCATCCTCACCCAGGTGGATGGCATCGGCCCCATCGACGAGGTCACCGACCGCGTCATGGAAGCCATCAAGGCTGCCCAGGCAGCCTGACCCAGCGCACAGCTTTTCCGAGGCTCCTCCCGGTAGACGGGAGGAGCCTCAGCCATTTGAAAGGAAACACCATGGCCTTTGGCCAGCCCCGTATCGAATACAAGACCAACGCCCAGATGCGCACCATGCACGAGGCAGGCTTGGTCCTGAGTCGTGCCCTTGACGCTGCCGTGGCGGCCGCCGTTCCCGGTGTCACCACCAAGCACCTCGACGACGTTTTCGCCGCGGTCCTGAACGAAGCGGGCGCAAAGTCCAACTTTCTTGGTTACCACGGCTTTCCGGCCACCATCTGCACATCGGTCAACGAGGAAGTGGTCCACGGCATCCCGGGCAGCCGGGTCCTCAATGACGGGGACATCATCTCAATCGACGGCGGCGCGATCGTCAACGGCTGGCACTCCGATTCCGCAAGGACCGTCGTTGTAGGCACGGCCGATCCGGAGGACCAGCGCCTCTCGGACGTGACGCGCGCAGCGATGTGGCACGGCATTGCCGCGCTGGCCACCGGAAAGCACGTGGGCGACATTGGGGCTGCAATCGATGACTACGTCTCGTCCGTTCCCGGCAAACCGCTCGGGATCCTCGAGGACTATGTGGGCCACGGCATCGGTTCCGAAATGCACATGGCCCCCGACGTGCTGAACTACCGCACCAGCCACCGCGGCCCCAAGATCAAGCCGGGACTGTGCCTGGCGATCGAGCCCATGCTGGTCCGCGGCGGCATCGAAACCGCGGTCCTGGAAGATGACTGGACCGTGGTCACCACCGACGGGAAGCGGTCCTGCCAGTGGGAGCATTCCGTTGCGGTCCACGAGAAAGGCATCTGGGTGCTGTCAGCGCCCGACGGCGGCGCGGAGCACTTGGTGCCGCTGGGCGTCACCCCGGTCCCGATCCCTTAGGTCCCCTCCCTTCTTCCCAACTAGGTAGCGCTAAGTGTCGTTTTGGGCCCTCAAAACGACACTTAGCGCTACCTAGTTGGGGGGGGAGGGGGAACAATGGGTGCCATGGGAGCAATCACTGACGTGCCGGGAGTCCGGGTGGGGCATCAGCAAAAGTCCGACGACGGCTGGCTGAGTGGCGTGACAGTGGTGCTGCCCCCGGCAGGCACGTTGGGATCGGTGGACGTCCAGGGCGGCGGGCCGGCCACCCATGAGACCGACGCCCTGGATCCCACCACGCTGGTCAGCGCAGTGGACGCCGTGGTGCTGACCGGCGGCAGTGCCTACGGCCTGGCCTCAGCCTCCGGCGCCCAGCGCTGGTGCGAGGAGAACGGCCGCGGCTTCGCCGTGCCCGGGGGAGTGGTTCCCATCGTTCCGGCCGCCGCGATCTTCGACCTTGGCAGGGGCGGGGACTTTTCGGCACGTCCGACGGCGGACATGGGCTACGCTGCAGCCGCCGCCGCTGGGGGGCAGGAGGAAGGGCACGACGTCGGACGCGGCAACGTGGGTGCCGGCACCGGTGCGCTGCTTGGCAGGACCTACAAGGGCGGGGTGGGGACAGCTTCGGTCTCGCTGGAAGGTGGGGTGCTTGTGGGGGCACTGGCCGTGGTGAACGCGCTGGGCCTGCCGCTGGTCGGGCACACGGTTCTCCAGGAGTCGGTGGCTGGACCGCCGCTCAACACAACGCTTGTTGTTGTTGCCACGAATGCCATCCTTGACGTCGCCGAGTGCAAGCGGACCGCTTCCGCTTCGCATGCGGGCATCGCCCGGGCGCTGAGTCCCAGCCACACCCTTGCTGACGGCGACACCGTCTTTTGCCTTGCAACCCAAGCCGTGGCACTGGACCGCTCGGACGAACCTGCCCGGCAGCTCAGCCTTATTACGCTGCAGAGCGCGGCAGCCGACGTCGTACGTTTGGCCATCCTTGACGGCGTGGCCAGCGCTGCAGCCGTGACGACCCCGGCAGGCCACTATGGTGCGTACGGGGCAGAGATGCGCTAGCATTGCTGGATTTAACTTTTACCGGGAATCAGAGTAGTGTTGTTTGTTGGTTGTCTGGACTGCCACGCCCTTTTGGGTCCCGGAGTGGACAATCGATCCAACAAAAACGTTCGTGGTCATGACCGGTGCAATCGGGCAGGACTGCGGCAACAAACAGTTAGCGGAGGGTATGGCCAAGAAGGACGGGGTCATTGAGATCGAAGGCGTTGTGACCGAGGCGCTGCCTAACGCGATGTTTCGCGTTGAGCTCACCAACAAGCACATCGTACTGGCACATATCTCTGGAAAGATGCGTCAGCACTACATCAGGATTCTCCCTGAGGACCGCGTAGTGGTGGAGCTGAGCCCGTACGACCTCACCCGTGGTCGTATCGTCTACCGCTACAAGTAAATTGCTGGGCGGCCCCGGTGTGAGCTGGCGCCGCTCCAGTTGACCAACTGTTACACGCAAAGGAATGCCATGAAGGTCAAGCCGAGCGTCAAGCAGATCTGCGAAAAGTGCAAAGTGATCCGCCGTAATGGCCGGGTCATGGTGATCTGCGAGAACCCGCGCCACAAGCAGCGCCAGGGCTAATTCCCTTCACTGGGAAATCCTGGGTTGTTAACCCACGCAAGTAAATAAAGGCAGCACAAGCTGATCTGGGACGTATGGAGCCCGGGCAGCTAACCCCCGGTCGGAGGCTGGGGCCGCACGGAACGTGCGGGTGTACTGCCTACGACCTCCGGTTTATCAAGGAGTACTGCCACTATGGCTCGTCTCGCTGGCGTAGACATTCCCCGCGAAAAGCGGCTGGAAATTGCGCTTACTTACATCTACGGCGTGGGCAAGACCCGTGCACACGAAACCCTGGCCGCCACTGGCATCAGCGCTGACGTTCGCGTCAAGGACCTGACCGATGCCCAGCTGGTTGAGCTGCGTGACTACATTGAAGGCAACTACAAGGTTGAGGGTGACCTTCGCCGCGAAGTAGCAGCAGATATCCGCCGCAAGGTTGAAATCGGCAGCTACGAAGGCCTGCGCCACCGCAAGGGCCTGCCCGTACGCGGACAGCGTACGAAGACCAACGCCCGTACCCGCAAGGGCCCGAAGCGCACCGTCGCCGGCAAGAAGAAGGCCCGTTAAAATCCCCGCCGGGATTAACGGACTTTCCCCCGATAACTTTCTGTAGGAGAAATAATGCCCCCGAAGACTCGTGGCGCGGTTCGCAAGCCGCGTAAGAAGGACAAGAAGAATATCGCGCTTGGCCAGGCGCACATCAAGAGCACTTTTAACAACACCATCGTTTCCATCACGGATCCGACCGGCGCTGTTATCTCTTGGGCTTCCTCAGGTGAGGTTGGCTTCAAGGGCTCGCGTAAGTCCACCCCGTTCGCAGCCCAGATGGCTGCCGAAGCTGCTGCCAAGCGTGCCCAGGAGCACGGCATGCGCAAGGTTGACGTTTTCGTCAAGGGACCGGGTTCAGGACGCGAGACCGCGATCCGTTCGCTGCAGGCCGCAGGCCTCGAGGTTGGCTCCATCCAGGACGTCACCCCCGCCGCCCACAACGGCTGCCGCCCGCCGAAGCGCCGCCGCGTCTAAGGCTTTCGACGCCGCATGAGCTTGCCCGGACCATTGATGGTGCGGGCAAGCCCAGCGCGTTAAGTCTTCAGACCGAATTTCCACCACCTGTGTTGCGTCATATAGCGGATGCTCGCCGAAAGGAAACCTAAGTGCTCATTGCACAGCGCCCCACCCTCTCCGAAGAGGTAGTCTCCGAAAACCGTTCGCGTTTCATCATTGAACCGCTGGAACCGGGCTTCGGCTACACCCTCGGAAACTCCCTCCGCCGTACCCTGCTCTCCTCCATCCCCGGTGCTGCCGTAACCAGCATCCGGATCGATGGCGTGCTGCACGAGTTCACCACGGTTCCGGGTGTCAAGGAAGATGTCACTGAGATCATCCTGAACATCAAGAGCCTCTCGGTTTCCTCTGAGCACGATGAGCCGGTTGTTGCCTACCTGCGCAAGCAGGGCCCCGGAGTCGTCACCGCCGCGGACATCGCTCCGCCGGCCGGCGTCGAATTCCACAACCCGGATCTGCACATTGCCACGCTGAACTCGAAGGGCAAGTTCGAACTCGAACTGACCATCGAGCGCGGCCGCGGCTACGTTTCGGCAGCTCAGAACAAGTCCGGCGATGCAGAGATCGGCCGTATCCCAGTCGACTCCATCTACTCGCCGGTGCTGAAGGTTACTTTCCGCGTGGAAGCAACCCGTGTTGAGCAGCGCACCGACTTCGACAAGCTGATTGTCGACGTCGAGACCAAGCAGGCCATCGCCCCGCGCGATGCCGTCGCTTCCGCAGGCACCACCCTGGTGGAGCTCTTCGGTCTGGCACGTGAGCTGAACACCGCAGCTGAAGGTATCGAGATCGGCCCGTCGCCCACCGACGCTGCCCTGGCAGCCGACATGGCACTGCCGATCGAGGATCTGGACCTCACCGTCCGTTCCTACAACTGCCTCAAGCGTGAGGGCATCCACACCGTGGGTGAACTCGTTGCCCGCTCCGAGGCTGACCTGATGGACATCCGCAACTTCGGTGCCAAGTCCATTGACGAGGTCAAGGCAAAGCTGGTTGAACTGGGCCTGTCCCTCAAGGACTCGCCTCCCGGTTTTGACCTCGCAGCACGCGCCGCAGCAATCGAAGAGGACGACGCCGCCTTCGGCGACGACGAACTCTAAACCAGACCTTGGCCGGCGGGCCGCACCATGGTGTGCAGCCCACGGCTTCCATTTGAGGAGAAACAACTATGCCTACCCCCACTAAGGGTCCGCGCCTCGGAGGCGGCCCGGCTCACGAGCGCCTCATGCTCGCGAACCTGGCAGCATCCCTGTTCGAGCACAAGCGGATCACCACCACGGTCACCAAGGCCAAGCGCCTGAAGCCGTACGCAGAGCGCCTGGTCACCTTCGCCAAGCGTGGCGACCTCGCTTCCCGCCGCCGGGTCCTCGGCCTGATCAGCAACAAGGGCGTCGTCCACGAGCTGTTCACCGACATCGCCCAGGCTGTGGAGAACCGCGACGGCGGCTACACCCGCATCACCAAGATCGGCAACCGCAAGGGCGACAACGCTCCCATGGCTGTCATCGAGCTGGTCCTCGAGCCCGTTTCCGCCAAGCAGGCCGTAGTCGCTGAGGCTACCCAGGCTGCTGCCAAGGCTGCTCCGGCTGCCGAGGAAGCTCCTGAGGCTGAGGAAACCACCGAGGCTCCCGCCGCTGACGAAGCTGCAACCGAAGAGGCTCCGGCCGCTGAGGCTGCAACCGAAGAGGCTCCGGCCGCTGAGGAAGCTGCTGAAGCGCCCGCTGCCGAGGAGAAGGACGCGAAGTAATTCGCTGACCTCCTTCGCATAGACTTGAGTCTATGAACGACCAAAAACCCGCGGCCCCCGTTTTGGGGGGCGGCGGGTTTTTGCGTGTCCGGCTTGATCTTTCGTACGACGGCGGCCCCTTCAGCGGGTGGGCACTGCAGCCGGGCCTGAGGACAGTCCAGGGCGTCCTGGAGGAGGCCCTGCACCTCCTGGTGCGGCGTCCGGTGCGCGTGACGGTGGCCGGCAGGACGGACGCGGGCGTCCACGCCCGTGGCCAGGTGGTGCACCTTGACCTGACCGAAGCCGAGTGGCTGGGACTGCCGCGGGGGCACGAACTGGATCCCGCCGTCGCCATGCTGCGCAGGATCCGCGGCGCCCTGAGCCGTATCCTCGGGGACCTCACCGGGGCGGTGGAGGTCCATCGGATCATCCTGGCCCCGCCCGGCTTCGACGCACGGTTTTCGGCCCTCTGGCGGCGTTACAGCTACCGCATTGCGGACGGCCCTGCGCTCTGGGACCCGCTGGGCCGGTACTCAACCCTCTGGCACAAGAACCCGCTGGACGTTGACCTGCTGAACGAGGGAGCGTCCAAGCTCCTGGGGCTGCAGAACTTCCTGTCATTCTGCAAGCCGCGGGAAGGGGCCACCACCATACGGGAACTGCAGCGCTTCGAGTTCACCCGGGCGGAGGACGGTGTCATTGTGGCCACAGTCCAGGCGGACGCGTTCTGCCACAACATGGTCCGTGCCCTGATCGGTTCCGCCCTGTACGTGGGCGAGGGCGTGGAAGAACCGGGCTGGCTGTATGAGCGGCTGCTGGCGCAGAAGCGGGACGCAAAATCCGTGCTGGCCGCACCGCATCCGCTGGTGCTGGAAGAGGTCGCCTACCCGTCCGACGACGAGCTGCTGGCCCGTGCCGAACGTACCAGGGCCCTGCGGAACTAGAACGCCGGCGGCGGCCCGTCTGCCGGCAGCGTCAGCGTAAAGGTGCTGCCCTTTCCCTGGCCGCTCTCGCAGGTGATGGTCCCGCCGTGGCCCTCCACGATCATCTTGGTGATGGACAGCCCCAGCCCGGCCCCGGAAATTGCCGCCTTACGCGCAGCCTCGGACCGGAAGAAGCGCTTGAACACCCGGGCGGTGTCCTCCCGTGACATCCCCATGCCGGTATCGCTGACGCTGAGTTGTACCCAGTCCTTGCCGGACCTGGCGCTGATGCTGACCGTGCCGCCGTCGGGGGAGTACTTGATGGCGTTGGACACAAGGTTGTCCAGGGCCTGGCCGATCCGCAGCGGATCCGCATATGCCCACAGGGGCGACGGCACATCGGTGTTGAGCTGGATGTGGGCGCGCTCAGCCTCGGCCAGCGCGGAGCCAAGGCTCGTCTCCACCAGGCTGGCCAGGTCCGTCCGTTTGGGGTGCACGTTGAGGGCGGTGGACGCGCTGGCCGTCAGGTCCGAAACAAGCGCAGCCAGCCGCTCCGCATTCCGTTGGACCACCAGCAGGCGCTGGGCCACTTGCGGCGGCAGGTCGGCCCCGACGTCGTCCAGGACGAGGTCGATATTGCCGATGATGGAGTTCAGGGGTGACTTGAACTCATGGGACACGTTGGAAACAAGTTCCTGGTTAGCGGCCAGCGCCTCCACCCAGCCGGTGACGTCGTTGTACACCACCACCGCCCCGTTGAAGGTGCCGTCCTCGCTCGTCAGCGGCCGGGCAGCGGTGGAGACGGCCCGCTGCTCTGCACCTTCACCGGCCCACACCAGGTAGTCGGCGAAGGATTCGCCCGCTATTGCGCGGCTGATGGGGCGTTTCTCGGGCGGCAGCAGGGTCCGCCGGTCCTGGCCGAAGATCAGCTGGTGCCCCTGCCCGGGGATGGCGCTGTCCGCGCGGGTGGCCTGGCGGAAATCCTTCTGGCGGTTGTTGGCCACGAGGAAGTTGCCGGAACGGTCGACGGCGGCAATACCGACGTCAGTAGCGTCGAGGACCGTCTGGAGCAGTTTTTCCCGTTCCCGGCTTTCGCGCAGCAGCTTGCGCAGTTCCCTGTCCTTTTCCGCCAGTTCGCGCTGCTGCAGCCGGACGTGCACGCTGGCAAACCGGATGGCCAGTGACACTGAAAGCATCATGAGGGGGAAGAGGAGGGCGGTGGTGATGTCTGTGGCCGTCAGGTTGGGGAACCGGCCAATCATGGGCGGAACCATGATGAGCAGCGGTCCCACGAAGCTGAGCACCAGGCTGGTGCGGGCCAGTATCCCCGACGCGGAAAGCCAGATCACGGGAAACACAACCAGGACTGCCAGGCCCGGGAGGAGGGGCGCGGCGCCGTTGCGGAGAAGCCCGATGGCGGCGAAGTCCAGGATGGGAACCAGCAGGTAGGGCCGGTGGGGCAGGCGCTCCCACGGCACCAGGAAGCAGCCCAGGAACAGGATGCCGTGCATGATCAGCCCGGACAGGTAAAGCGGACTCTGCAGGAGCGTGGGCCAAGCCAAGGGAGTGGCCACGGCCAGCGCCGCCACGATCAGCGTCAGCGGCAGCTGGCACAGGACCACCTGGGCGCGCGGTCCCAGCCCGCGGAAAAACCGGGCAGGTCCCCGATTGAACATGTGCTCAGCCATGAGTGGGAATCAGGCCTCCGCGACGTGAATGGAAAGGCCGGGCGGCAAGTGCTTTCGAATTCGGGCACGTCATTTTCGGCACATCCTTTCCGCTCGTAATGCACACCTCTTGTCATGATAATTGACTTTCCGAAATGAATGGCGAAAGAGATGTGATCAGCAGGGCTTACGAGTAGCGTATAAATGGTTGGAGCGGGTATGGCATTGGCGCTGGGCCGATGGGGGGCCATGTCCGCCTGGCACGGGGATTTCAATGGACGAACTTGGTGTGGCTGTTGTAATTGAAGACGATGCGGATGTGCGCAACCTCCTGGAGGGAGTGCTGACACAGGCGGGTTTTGAAGTACATACAGCGGCAGACGGACGGGCCGGTGTGGAAGTGGTCCGCAGTAAACAGGCCAACGTGGTGACGCTGGATATCGGGCTTCCGGACATCGACGGGTTTGAAGTCCTGCGGCGCATCCGGCATTTCAGCAACGCCTACGTGGTCATGCTGACGGGCCGGACTGAGGAACCGGACTTGTTGTCCGCCCTCAATGCCGGAGCGGACGACTACATTGCCAAGCCCTTCCGGCCCAGGGAGCTCAGGGCACGGGTGGCTGCAATGATGCGCAGGCCACGGCACGACGCGAATGGGCAGAAGTCTGCGGTGGCCGCTTGGGGAGCACCGGCGGCCCCGGCCGCCGCCCCGGCCGCCCACGACACCGCCGTGCTGCACCATAACGGACTCACACTGAACTACCGGACCCGGACTGTGGAGATCAAGGGCCAACCGCTGGGGCTGACCCGCAGCGAGTTCGACCTGCTTCATGTGCTGCTCCGCGGAGGCGGCGCGGTTTGTACCCGGTCCGACCTGGTCAGGGCCGTCCGCGGCGAGTTCTATGACGAGGACACGTACATCAGCGAAGCGGACGAACGCGCCGTCGAGGTCCACATCGGCAACCTGCGGCGCAAGCTCAAGGAAGACCAGCAGTCGCCGCGCTGGCTGCAGACTGTCCGCGGCGTAGGGTACCGGTTGGCTCCCGCGAGGTCTTCTGAAGGCTAGTCGTTCTCCAGGATGTAGGTGGCCTGCAGTTCGGAGACGGTTTGTCCGCCATCTTCGGCCACGCGGCCCATCAGCAGCTGCCCCTCACCAAAGTCACCCCTGCGGATGACAGCCTCCAGGAGCTCGGCGAGTTTTGCCAGCCGGAGGCCGCCCACCATGGCGGAGGTGATCTTCAGGCTGATCACGGCATCCAGGGCAGAGGCGCGGTCCTGGCTTTCCACGGCTGCTGCCAGCCGGGTGTAGCGCTGGTCCCACATCGCGGTGTAGTCGCGGGCGAAGCGCTGGGCCAGGCCGGAGCCGGCGAGCTCGTCTTCGAGCTCTTCGAGGACCGTTGCGTCAACGAGCGGCAAGAGACCGGCCGCTTCCTGTGATTGCGCGGCTTCGGCTGGCTGAGCGACCCCAGGCTGCAACGGGTCCGCGGCGGCGGCCTCGCTGCTGAAGCCGGGATCTTGACTGTGCATTGTTCAAGGCTACTTCCTGAAATTCTTCCGTTGACCTATTTCGGGTGATCCTGTGGAAACCTTGAGCGATTTTGCAGCTGGCACTGGGATGCCCTACTGCCCGCTCAAAGTCACCACGGTGTTGATGACGGCCGGCCCCAGAATGGCAATGAACAGGACCGGGAAAATGAAGAAGAGCAGCGGAAACAGGATCATTACGGGGAGTTTCATCGCCTTTTCTTCAGCGCGCTGCCGCCGTTTCATGCGCATCACCTTGGCCTGGACGCGAAGTACCCGGCTGATTGCAATGCCATAGGTGTCCGCCTGGATTATGGCCTGCACGAAGCTGCGCAGCTCAGGGATGCTTGTCCGTTCGGCCAGCGCCAGGTATGCCTCCCTTCGGCTGCGGCCCACCTGCATGTCCTGCAAGGTGCGCACCAGTTCCTCTGCCAGCGGGCCCTTACCGTTCTCGCCCGCCCGTGCCATGGCGCCCTCGAAACCCAGGCCGGCCTCGACGGAGATCAGCATCTGATCGAGGGTGTTCGCCAGCTCCAGCTGGATGACCTTCTGCCGCTCCTTTCCCTTGCTGTACAGCAGCAGGTCCGGAATGAAATAGCCCATGAACAGGACGAAAAGGCCCGCAAGTTTCATTAGCGGCGTGGTTCCTACGGCTGTCATATAGAGCCCCACCACGAGTCCTGTGAGGCCCAGCGCCAGCTTAGTACCCAACACTTTGCCCAGCGGCATTGAAAGCGGTCGGCCAGCAAGCGAAAGCAAACGGTCCAGGAACAGGACGTAGCCCGGGGGAGTCAGACGGCGGCCGATTGTTTCGAGCATGGTTCGTTTGGTAGCTGAGGCCACGCTGACCGAGGCGGTTCCCCTCGCCAGCAGTTCGCCAACCGCAACCTGGCCCTGTTTGTCGACTGTGAGGACGGACCAGGTCAGCCCGGCTACAGGAACGCAGACCAGGATGACCGAGACGAGAATGATCAGGTTCATGATTCCCTCAGAACTTCAGGTCGATGATCTTGCGCATCCACAACGCGCCGATGGTCATGAGGACGAAGGAGACCCCGATCATCGCCCATCCTAAAGGATGGGAGAACATGGAGTTCATGTAGGTCGGGCTCATGGCCACGAGCATGGCCACAATTCCGAATGGCATGGCAATCAGGATGTAGGCAGAGAACTTGCCCTCTGCCGCCAACGCCTTGATGTGGCCTTTGATCTCACTCCGCTCGCGGATTGTTTCTCCTGTCTGATCCAGGACGTCCGCCAGGTTTCCACCCACTTCACGGTTGATTTGGATGGCCTGCGAGATCCAGACAAAGTCTTCATTCTGCATGCGTTCAGCAGTGTCGTTGAGGGCTGCCAGCAGGTCACGGCCCAGGCTGGTTTCCGTGATCACGCGCCGCATCTCCTCGGACGTAGGCTTCTGCGACTCGGCGGCGGCAGCGTCGATGGCGCGCAGGATACTGTGCCCGGCGCGGAGTCCGCCGGAGAGGAGCTGCAGGGTGTCGCCCAGTTGGCTGTCGAACGCGGCCCGGCGTTTTCCGGCCAGGAATCCCAGGACAAGCTTTCCCACGAAAGGGGCCACAACGGTAAGGAGGAGCCCAACCAGAGGGCCAACGGTGACGATGCCCACCAGCATGCCCACGCTGCCGCCGATGCCCACCAGCAGGAAGAACTCGGCCTGGCTGAGGCGAAGCCCGGCATTCTCCAGTTCGGCGCGGGAGAACAACTTCACGTCCCGCCCGGTAAGTAGCCGCTCAAAGGACCTGACGGCAGATCCCGCCAGCCGTGACAGGGACGAGGGAGGTTCGGATTCAAACGGACGACGGCGGTCCAGCGGCACTCTCGGGGCGCTGGGCAGAAGCACAGTTACGCCCAGTAGACTCACGGCGACAAGCAGGATGACTGCTCCAACAGCAAGGATCACGACTGTCCCCTTATTTCCCGGCCGACGTTTGCGGGCCTGTGAAGACGGCAGGTGAAACGTGGATGCCTAGATCTTCGAAGCGGTCAATAAACCGTGGCCTGATTCCGGTGGCCACGGGTTTGCCGAGGAAACGGCCATGGGAGTCCACTCCTGCCGAGTAGTCGAAGACGAAGGCATCCTGGAGGGTCACTATGTCTCCTTCCATACCTTGGACTTCAGTGACATGAGTGATGCGGCGGGAGCCGTCCCGGAGCCGGGAGATCTGGACGATGAGGTTGACCGCGGATGCAATCTGCTCGCGGATGGCCCGCAACGGGAGGTCCATTCCTGCCATCAGAACCAGAGTTTCGAGGCGAGCCACCGCGTCCCGGGGGGAGTTGGAGTGGACAGTCGAGAGCGAACCGTCATGGCCCGTGTTCATAGCTTGGAGCATGTCCAGCGATTCCCCGCCACGGACCTCACCTACGACAATGCGGTCGGGCCGCATGCGCAGCGAGTTCCGGAGCAGTTCCCGGATGGTCACCTCGCCCTTGCCCTCCGTGTTTGGCGGTCGGCTCTCGAGCCGGACAACGTGTTCCTGTTGGATCTGGAGTTCCACGGCGTCCTCGATGGTGACGATGCGTTCGTCCGACGGCAGGAAGGACGACAGCACATTGAGGAGCGTGGTCTTGCCGGTGCCAGTACCGCCCGAGACGATGATGTTGAGTTTGGCTTTGACGCACGCATTAAGCAGCTCGGCCATCTCCGGCGTCAAAGTACCGAAACTAATAAGGTTCTGGACGGTCAGCGGAGTCTTGCTGAATTTACGGATTGTCAGTGAAGACCCGCCGACGGCAAGGGGCGGAATAACGGCGTTAACACGGGAGCCGTCCTCGAGGCGCGCATCCACCAGTGGGGAGGACTCGTCGATGCGGCGGCCCACCTTCGAAACGATCCGTTCAATGACCTTGCGCAGGTGTTCCTCCGAACTGAACCGCGACTCGGAAAGCGTCAATTTGCCTTTGCGCTCAACGTAGATCTGATCCATTCGGTTGACCATGATTTCGCTTACGTCCGGATCGTCTAGAAGGCGTTGGAGCGGGCCATAGCCGAGGACGTCATCGGCAACGTCGCGGACGAGGCGAGTTCGTTCCTCGGGCGACAGCGGAACCTGCTCGGCATCGATGATGCGGGTTAGTTCCTCCTTGGCAGTGCTCCGTAGCTCCTGCTCGGTAACCGCAGCATCATTAAAGCGGGCCCCCATCCTCTCGAAGAGTGCGGTGGCGGCCCGGTGCTTCATGGCTGCGAAGACATCCACAGGCTGTGCCTTGGGCACAGTGGAGGCACCGGCGTCGGACGTTGAAAGGTCGACGGTCGGGCGGGCAGGAAGGTGCCGTGGCTCGCTCTCCCGCGTCGGGGTGGGGGCAGCGGTGGGGCGCGGTGGTTCCAGCACGGCAACACTGCCGCCCGACGCCTGGTTGCGGTCCTGGACCGCGCTGATCCGTTCGGAGAGCTTCATCAGATGACCACCCTTCGGTGAAGCTTGCGCTGGGCCTGTGTACGCCACGCAGGGTTGAACCGCTCCACCAGCTGGCGGAGGCTCTTCACGGCGGGGTCCTTTTTCGATTCCTGGAGGACGGGGACGCCCCGGTTCGTGGACAGGGCCACGGCCCGGGACCGCGGGACGCTGACGTCCACGGGCGCGCCAATGGTGGATTCGACATCCTGGACATTGAGTCCGGCTCTGGCATCCGCCATGTTCAGGACCACATGCCGTGACTCGGGCATGATTTCCAGCTGGCGAAGTACCTCCAGGCCGGACCGGAGGCCGCGGAGGCTGGGAATGTCCATGGCGCTGACCCAGACGGCGTCGGTGCACTGCTCCATGGCGGCGAGGCCGATCTCCTGCATGCCCGGAGCCGTGTCCAGGACTACGTACTGGAATTCGTGGGACAGCTGTTCTACCAGGTGACTGACCTGTTCCGGAGTGATGTGGTCCGCTTCCACGGGGTTCGGCGGCGCGCACAGGGCGTAAATTCCGGCGGGGTGCACGGTAAGGAAGGCCTTGAGGACCAGCGAGTCCTGGGCGGCGGCGGGGGTGACTGCATCAGTGACGGTGTGCTCGGGGTTGAGATACAGGCCGGAGGCGACATCGCCGAACTGCAGGTCAAGGTCCACAATGACCACGCTCATGGGCGCGATCTGGCCGAGGCCGATGGCGATGTTGGTGGCCAAGGTAGTCTTCCCCACGCCGCCCTTCGGCGAGAAGACGCCGATCACCAGGCCCTTGCCGCCGTTTTCCGTTTGGACGGATTCGGGGCCGCGATTGCGGGTTGCGAAGGACTGGCAGGCGCGCTCCAGCAGCACGCGGATTTCGGCGGCATCGGCCTGCGGACTGAGAATGTCGCGGATCCCTGCGCGCATAGCGTGGACGAGGTAGGTCGGGTCAATGTCGCTTACCAGGACCAGGCTCAGGCCGGGGAGTTGGACGTCGAAGACTTTAGCGAACCGCAGCGCCTCCTCGTAGGGGACGTCCGGTCCGATGATCAGGACTTCCGGCTGTTCCTGGTTAAGGAGTGCGAACAGTTCGGCGGGGCCAGCCGGGAGAATGTCCGAGGCGATGGTTTGGACGGACCCGCGGAGGCCGTGTGCGACGGCGTCGCGGAGCTTCTGATCGAATTCGGAGCTGGGGGAGAGCAGGACGAAGCGGCTCACTTGTAGACCACTTCCTTGCGTTCAACCCGTGGGCCATTGTCCTGGGCGTCGAGTGGTTCCTTGGTGAGCCAGAGAGTGCCATTTATGGACGTGAAGATAATCTTGGCGGCATCGACGTCGGTGACGGCGACGGTGATCATAAGGGAACCCTGCGGGAGGGTGGTGTCTTGAGAATTAGCCTCGCCTTCGGCCGGCTTCTCGGTGCTGGCAGGTTGGGGTGCACGCTGGACGGCGGTCACGATTACCTTGCGCAGTGTGAGTTGGGTGGTGGCGTCATCGGCCTTGGCCTTGTAGGCCCCGTTCTCGAAGTTCAGTGCGATACCAACGTGATCGCCTACATTGATCCGGCCACCCACCACGCGCTTGGGTTCTACCTCGAAGGAAACTTCCTGCAGGCCGGCGGGCACCTCGACGGCGCCTTGGGCTTTGACGTCGGCCGGGGCGACGAGCCGTTCGGCCAGAAGCTGTTCGCCGGCTACCAGATCCACGGCGCTGACGGTGCCAGCTTTGTTGTCCAAGCTGCTCAACGCGGTATCGGAGACTCCGGCGGCGGGCATCCTTTCCAGGGCGAGGGAAGCAGCCATGTCATTTACGGGAGTGCCCGCTGGGATCGCCGTCTTCACCACCAGGACATCCACTGGCTGGGTGGTGGCTATGGCGCGCTGGTCAGCGCCCTGCGCATAGAAAATGATGAGGAGGGCCCCCACAATCGCCAAGGCAACCGCGGCGGTTCCTGCCACTAGGCGAGACTTCACTTTTTGCTCCTGGTAAGACGTAACTAGGTTTGGGTCAGGGGGACATGCGGACGATCGTGGCCCCATACTCGTCCACGGGTCCGAGCGTGTAGCCATCGGCGAGGGAAACGTACTTGACGAACTTGCCAATAATGCCGCGGCACTCGCCGGTGCATGCCGTCGTGGAGGTTACGCCGGTCGTCGTCGAACTTTCGCTTCGGAACTCGTAGGGCAGGCCGGCGCTTCCCGTGAACTTCCAGCCGGTGACCTCGAATGCCGCGAAGGACACTAATCCATAAATGGCGCCGCTACCGGTTCCGGTAACCTTGTTGAAAATGGGCAGGAGGACTGTGACCTTCCGGCCTGCGTTGATATCATCAGCCCACTTCTGCAGGGTAGTCCCGCAGTTGCCCGGCGCGTTGTTGCCAGGGTCACTGCCGCCCTCACTGACGGCAAGATCGATGGTTCCGCCGCACTTGCCAAGGTCCTGAACCAGCCAGCCAAAACCGCCTTCGACAGCCGCCCCGGACGGGCCGTAGTTACAGTCAACGTTGGAGTTCTTGCCGTGTTCCTGGAGAAGCTGGAGCGAGCCGCCTATGTTGTCTTTGACCTGGCAGATGGAGAAGGCGAGGGGAAAGGCGGTACGGCCGGCCATGGGACTACCCCAGACGGCTGATGCCCGCGCTCCGACTTCCTTCGTAGGAATGCCGAGAGCGTCCGCAAAGAACAGGGAGACCGAGTTGTCTGCACCACCAACTTCCTTGGCAGAGGTGGTGACGCTGACTTTCCTTGTCGTTTTATCGAGGTCGATGGTGTGTACCTTGCTCATGCCGTCCAATGCGTTCCGGTTGGCGAGGCCGCTGGCAAGTGCCGACGTCGTCGAGCAGTCCACCCCGGTTGCGTCCCGGGCGCATTTCTGGGCCACGGCGATTGCGGAGGCGTCCGCACCGTTTTGCAGCTGTGCGCGTTCAGAGTAGATCACTCCGATGTCGACGGCGATCGCCACGAACCCTAGGAGGGCGACCATGAGAATGGCCACGATGACGCTGATGGCGCCGCCTTCGATTGCGTTGCCATCTTTTACCCGCCGCACAGCATGACTCCTTTTCCTGTCATCGGGAAAGGGCCGGCAATTCCGGTGATGGTGGCCAGGTTGTACTTGATGGTGAGTGTGACTTGCGCATTGGTGCTACATGCGGTGGTGCTCAAAGTGATGTCCGAATCCGGGATGGTTGTGCTTACGGACACTGCTGCATTTTTCGCGGCTGTCCTGGCACCAGCCGGGTCATTGTTGATGGCCATGACCCGGACACCATCACGCGCGGCGTTGGTAAGGGTGATCTGGGCGTTGTATGCCCGGCCGAATTCGATCGTGCCAAGAACCAGCAGCAGGAGTACCGGGAGAAGAATCGCGAACTCAACGGCGGCTGCCCCGCGTTCGGATGTTTCGGGCATTTGCTGCGACCCTCCTCTCGTCCACTATTGACGCGCATCGTTTCGAGACATGGAAGAAAATTGTGCGGCGCAGGTTTCGGCTGCGCCGCACAACAAGTTTGCGGGTGTAACGGAAATAACGTCCGTCCTACTTGCTCCATGGGAGCGGCGGACGACTTAGATTGTGACGTTCACCTTGTCGAACATTCCGTCCAGGGTTGTGCCCAACAGCTGGACAGCGACGATGATGACGACGGCAATGAGGCCAACCATGATGCCGTATTCGACGGCGGTTGCGCCCTTTTCGTTGCTGAGGCGGTTCTTGAGGTTGAGGCCGAGGGTCTGAAGGGTGGCGATAAGAGAAAGCATTCTGTACTCCTGAGCGAGACGGATGGCTGGCCCTGCACCAGCTCTGATACGAAGTTAGCAACCAAGAAAGGTACTGGCTCGGTATCTTGGGACATCCTGCGCAAAGGTTTTCCACAGTGTACTTTTCTTGCGCTTCTGCTTGGATTTTGCTGCGCTGACGCTGGGGTTTGGACTTCCGCCGCCACACAAACGGACCCCCTCGGTTCTGGGTGCCGAGGGGGTCCGGTCTTAGGGGCGCCTTGCGGCGCGAGGGGGGCTTAGGTAAAGGCCTCAACGATCTTTATAGCGGCTGGCCCGAGGAGAACGATGAAGAGCACCGGGAAGATGCACAGCAGGAGTGGAAAAAGTACTTTCACGGGCAATTTCATTGCCTTCTCTTCGGCCCGCTGGCGGCGCTTCACCCTCGCCTGTTTTGCCTGTGTCCGGAGTACTTTCGCAATACCGATGCCGTATTTGTCGGCCTGTATTACGGCCCGGACGAAGCTTCGCAGATCTTGTACCGATGAGCGGTCTGCCAGAGCCTGATACGCATCTTGACGGGGGCGCCCAACCTGGATGTCCTGCAGTGTGCGCATTAGTTCCTGGGACAAGGCTCCGTCGCCGTAACCGCCGGCGCGGGCCATTGCAGCTTCAAAGCCAAGTCCTGCCTCCACTGAAATGAGCAGCTGGTCCAGGGTGTTTGGCAGCTCAAGCTCGATTTCCTGTTGGCGCTTGATTCCCTTGTTGTAAATCAAGAGATCGGGGAGGAAGTAGAGGAGAGCCGACATAAAGAGTCCCAGGGCGATGATCTGAGCCGATGGAGAACTTGCATACATCAGCAGTCCCAGAATTGCGCCAGTGAGAGCGAGCAGCGGCTTTGCGATGATCACCCTCTCCAGCGGCAGCGAAGCCGGTCGACCTGCGAGGGAGAGCCAGCGGTCCAACTTTGCTTCATAACCGCTAGGAGTCAGGCGCTTGGAAAGGTCCAAAAGCGCAGGAGGGCGCTGTATCGCTTGGCCTCCCGCCTGGGTAAAGCCCTGCGTCAGATTCGTCTGCACGGCAAGTGCAGCTTTGCGGTCTGTCGTAGCGAAAGCCCAGACAAGGTAGGTCAGGGGAAGTACGATCAGTGAGATGTAGAGCCATGCTATGGGTGTCATGGTTTCCCCCTAGAACTTGATCTTCACTACGCGGCTCATCCAGAAGCCACCAACTGTGAACATGACTATGGCCATGACGAGCATCACGAGCCCGAGCGGTTTCTCCACGAACACGTTGAGGTACCCAGAGTTGATAAAAGCGAGGATAAAGGCGACCCCGACTGGCATGGCCATCAAAACATAGGCCGACATCTTTCCCTCGGCGCTGAGAGACCTGATCTGCCCCTTGATTTCGCTTCGCTCCCGTATGGTCCCGGCGACTTGCTCAAGCACTTCTGCCAAGTCACCGCCGACTTCCCGGTTGATTTGGATCGCCTGGGAGATCCAGCGGAAGTCTTCGCTATCCATTCGCTCGGCTACGTCTTCGAAGGCTAGACGCGAGTCCTTTCCGATGCGGGTCTCGTTGACAATCCGGAGAAGCTCTTCGGAAGTGGGCACGTCTGCTTCCTGGGCGGCAGCTTCAACTGATCGCAGCACACTGTGCCCTACCCTTAGCCCACCGATGAGCATTTGTATGGTGTCTGTCAGCTGCCCCTCAAACTTGGCCCGCCGCCTGTCCCGAAGGATAGCCAGGACCACCTTGGCAAGGAATGGAGTTGCTGCTCCCGCCAACAGCCCAAGGACGGGGTGGGTCAGTAGGGCTGTAAAAGCTCCCGCGAGGAAAGAAGCAATGACAACAGCAACCGTGAAATCCGCTGGTGCCATTTTGACGCCTGCCCTGTATAGCACCTCACGGTTATAGGGCCCACCTGAATCACCGATGACATTTTCTACGGCAGTAACTGCCGTCTGCGAAACGCGGGCGACTGTTGACCGGTCCTGCTGGATGCCCAACCGCCTTCTTTCCAGGGGGAGCGATCCGAACCGGGGTTTGAAGACAACGAAGATCACGAGGAGCAGCGCCGAGAGGCACAGGGCCACGGCAAGGACGAAGACCATGGGGGAGTCCACCGCTATCGCCTTCCTACGGGTGCTACTACTGTGCCGAAAACTGCTGGCGATACCGAAATGCCAAGTTCGGCGAAGCGATCCAGAAAGCGTGGCCGGATGCCGGTGGCCACCGGTTTGCCCAAGAATCGTCCGTGGGCATCCATACCGGCCGCATAATCGAAAAGGAAGGCATCTTGCAGCGTGACAATGTCACCTTCCATGCCTTGGACTTCTGTTACGTGTGTTACCCGTCGGGTGCCGTCGCGGAGACGTGTCACCTGGATGATCAGGTCCACCGCAGACGAGACTTGTTCACGGATCGCTCGGAGTGGCAGGTCCATGCCGGCCATGAGGACCAGGGTTTCCAGGCGAGCGATGGCGTCCCTCGGAGAATTGGCGTGCACTGTTGACAGGGAGCCGTCGTGGCCCGTGTTCATTGCCTGAAGCATGTCCAGGGATTCGCCGCTTCGAACTTCACCCACAATGATGCGGTCCGGCCTCATGCGGAGGGAATTGCGGACCAGCTCACGGATGGTAACCGCGCCCTTGCCTTCAATATTGGGAGGCCGGCTTTCCAGCCGGACAACATGCTCCTGCTGGAGCTGCAATTCAACAGCATCTTCGATGGTCACGATGCGGTCATCTGGAGGTATGAATGAGGAAAGCACGTTGAGCAGAGTGGTTTTGCCGGTTCCCGTGCCGCCCGAAACGATGATGTTCAAACGTGCGCGAACACATGCGTTCAGCAACTCAGCCATCTCTGGCGTCAACGAACCCCAATCAATCAGGTTCTGCACGGTGAGGGGCACGTGACTGAACTTGCGGATGGTCAACGAGGGCCCGTTTACTGCCAACGGCGGGATAATTGCGTTGACCCTGGACCCGTCCTCCAACCGAGCATCAACCAGCGGTGACGACTCGTCAATTCGGCGGCCCACTCTCGAGACGATACGTTCGATGACTGTCCGGAGGTGGTCGTCAGAGCTGAAACGTGTCCCTGTCAAGGTCAAGTGCCCGTGGCGCTCAATGTAAATCTGATCAAATCGATTGACCATGATTTCCGTAATTGACGGGTCCTCCAACAAGCGCTGCAGGGGGCCATAGCCCATAACCTCGTCGGCGATCTCCCGAATCAGCCGGCGCCGTTCCTCTGGAGACAGCGGAACCTGTTCTTCATCAATGACGGTGGACAGTTCATCCACGGCGGAGGCGCGCAAAGCCTCTTCAGAGGAGGCCGTGTCGCCAAATCGGCTGCCCATGCGTTCAAACAGCGCTTGAGCGGCCCTTTGCTTCAGATTTGCCAAGGCATCCACGGGCGGCGATACTGCAGGCGCGGCCGTCGCCGTAGAGTTAGAAAGCAGCGAGTGGCTCGTTGACAAAGAAGGGGTCGGAGACGTCTGAATTTCGGGTGCAGCTGCCGCGGCCGCCACATGCTGATCCGGGCCGGGATTTCCGCTGGACCGTGAAAGTCGATCTGAGAGTTTCATGAGACAACCACCCTTCGATGAAGCTTGGTTTGTGGGGAAGCCTGCCATTGGGGATCAAAGCGATCCACGAGCTTTTTCAGGCCCTTGGAGGCAGAATCCCTGGCGTTGCTTTGAAGGATGGGAACACCTCGATTGGTAGAAAAGGGAAGAGTCTTGGACCGTGGCACCACTGTGTCCACGGGAACTCCGATCGTTGCTTCAACGTCCTGAACTGATATGCCGCTCTTCCGGTCGGCAAAATTCAGGACGGTGTGCCGCCCTTGGGGCAGCAGTTGGAGTTCCCGAAGCACTGAAAAGCACTTGTGCAGACCGCGAATACTGGGCACGTCCATCCCGCACACCCAGACGCCGTCTGTTGCCTGCTCCAGCGTCGCCAGGACATGTTCGCCGAGCCCAGGGGCAGTGTCTACCACTACATACTTGAACTCGCTTGCCAACTGATTGATAAGCCTGTTGACATGCTCAGCCGTGATGAAATCAGATTCTGCAGGAGTCTTTGGGCCGCAGAGCGCGTAAATCCCCGCTGGATGTACAGTCAGGAATGCTTTGAGCACCATGGAGTCCTGTGAAGCGGCGCCATGAACTGCATCAGTGATTGAGTGCTCCGGCTCCAGCAATAGTCCGGAGGCGACGTCACCAAATTGCAGATCGAGGTCCACCAGGACGACGCTCATGGGTGCCACTTTTCCCAGCCCAATTGCCAGGTTAGTGGCGACAGTAGTCTTGCCAACGCCTCCCTTTGGAGACATGACCGCGATGACCCTTCCGCGATCCTGCAGCCCTTCGGCGGCGGGAGCCATGCCACGGCGGCGACTAGCGGAAGCCAGACATGCTCGCTCGAGAAGGACCCGCAGTTCACTAGGACCAATCTCCGCCGACACCACGTCCCGAATGCCCGCATGCATAGCGCGTAGTACTAGCTCCGGGCTTGCCTCCGCAATGAGGAGGAGGCTGATTTCCGGATACTGCAGGTCGAAAACCGTAGCCAACTTTAGGGCGTCATCTGGTGCTACACCTGGGCCCAGGATAAGAACTTCGGGTGGGGCGCCATTGAGCTGCTTGAAAACATCATCCGGTCCCCCCGACAGAATCGCCGGCGATAGGGTCTGTAATTCGCCATGAAGTGCGCCGGTGATTGCCTGACGAATACGTCCTTCGAAATCACGTACTGCGGTTATGGCCACAAAACGGCTCATCAGAACAGCCCTCCGAATGTGGTTACTGGCGGCGTTGACTTCACGGTTGATTCGCTTTGCTTGGCCAGCCACAGCTTTCCAAACTCCGCACTGTAGATGAGTTTCGAAGCGTCAGAGTCGCTTCTGGCGAACGTGATAAAAGCAGAACCGTTTGGCATCTCAACTGCCGGCTCGGATGAACCCGAACCTGAATTGTTCTTTGAATCAGACGGTGCCTTCTGCACGGCGGTGATGAGGACATCGTGGAACAGCAAGCCCGTTTGTCCGTCCTCTTTGTCGAATGAAGAGTAGATGGTCACTGTGTCGCCAGCTTCAAGCCGGCCTCCGAGGATACGTTCGGGTGACAGCAAGAGAGTGACTTCCTCGAGTCCCTCAGGAACTGGAACCGTGCCAGGCGCCAAGTCCCGTGGATCCACCAACCGAGTGGCCATCAGTTGTTCGCCTGGCTCCAGAGCGACTGCCGTGACCTTGCCTTCCTGTTGGTCCAGGCTAGTCAGGGCACCTGCAGGAACCGCAGACTTGGGGATCGAGTCGACACGCAGTTTGGCTGACAAATCCGACGTTTTGGTGCCCGCCGGGACCTTCTCTTTGACAACAAGGACGTTAACAGGTTCAAGTCCGGCTTGGGCGCGGGCTGAGGCGCCCTGAACATAGACGAACAGGAGAGCAGCTCCCACTACTGCCAGCAGTAATGCGGCTAAGCCTCCCAGTAGGCGTGATTTCACTTCAATTGCTCCTTTATTGACGTGGCAAGCGAGACGTAGTCCTGCTCAGTTACTTCGATAGGAACACCTTGGTTGCCCCAAAGTTCGGGCCCCTGCCGGTGGTAACGACGGCCTCTTCGAGAGTTACGAAGCGGACAAAGTAGCCCTGAAGTCCTCTGCAATTGCCGGTGCAGCTAGGCGCAGCCGGATCGTTATGGGTCACAGAAGGGCCACCGAACTTGTAGCCCGTGACTTGGAATGCAGCAAACCCGACCAGCGTGTAGACGGTATTGCCCCCGCCGTCCGTAGCGGAATCGAACAGCGGTACCAGTGCAGGTTCGTCCATGATGTTTGTCAGGATGGCGTCGCATTCCGCCGCTGTAGGGAAATGGTTGCCTGGCTGGCCTTGCACAGTGGCATCGAGTTCGATATCCGCACTACAGCCTTCGTCGGTCTCCAGCCATCCGAATCCGCCTGGCTGGTATCCGTTCTGGCTGGCGCAACCGGGGTAGTCAGGAGTGTTTTCGTCATAGCGCAGCAAGATGTGCGTAGGTGTGGGATCGCCGGTGAAGCTCCCAGTGGTATCAAGTTCAGTCAACTGAGTAGGCGTCAAGTACTTGCGGAAAACGCATTCACTCACCGTCCAGGGAAGCGTGGAACCAGACGATGGCGGACCCCACGAGGCTTCGGCAGCAGCCGTAATTTGGCTCGTGTCGATTCCTAGGACCCGGGCAAAGAAGAGGGAAAAATGATTGTCGCCTGACCCCGCTTCACGAGCGTTGGTCTCCACCCGGATGGTCGAAGGGCTAGGTTGTGTTACTGAGAAAACGCCTGTGGCCCCATCATTAGCATTTGCATCGGCAAGCCGGTTTGCCGGGGCTGCCATCGCTACTGCGCAATTGACCCCATTCGCACACTCCTCGGCGATGGCTAGTGATGTTGCATCAGCACCGTTCTGGATTTGTGCCTTTTCTGCATACATCGCCCCCACGTCAACGGCTAATGCTGCGCATCCAAGCAGAGCAACCATTAAGACTGCCACCAGAATCGTGGCCGCGCCTCGCTCTGGGCTTTCGTGGGTGGTGGAGGAGTCGCACGTTGTATGAGTTCGCTGAGTTAACCGCCACATCGCATTACCCCCACTCCCTTCATGGACAGTGGAAAGATCCCCGGGGCGCCGAAGAAGCCGGCGTCAAGGAAGCCTGTTAACGAAGGCAATGCAACGCTGGTCGTCACCTCGACATCCGACCCACTTGAGCAGCTGCTGGAGTTGTCGGATACGGACACGGGCAGCCCGGCGAGAGCCGGCGCTGCCGCAAGTGCCGTTCCCCGCACATCCAATCCTGCTTCGTCGTGGTGGATTGCTGCGTAACGTGCGCCCTCACGGGCGGCCTGGGTCAGGGAGACCTGGACGTTGAAAACTCGTCCAAACTCTATAATGCCCAGAAGAAGAAGCAGCAGCAGCGGGAGTACGATTGCCATCTCGACCGCCACAGCGCCTCTTTCCTTCCTGTCTGAATACATGAATGCTCCCCAGTGTGTCCTGCGGGTTGAAAAGTACGAATGGTTCTTGTGGTGATGAGCAATCACCACAAGAACCATTGATGCCCTAGATTGCGGTGGAAACTTGGGTGAAGAGCTCTGCTACCTTGGGCCCCAGTACGATTACCGCCGCCATGACGACTACAGCGATGAAAGCGACCATGATGCCGTACTCAACCATGGTGGCGCCCTTCTCATTCGAGTTGACGCGCTTCTGGACGGTTTCGAGGAACGTGACGATGATTGTAATGAATGCGCTCATGTCGACTCCTTAGGAAAATCAGGTTCTGTGTTCCGGGGTTGGGGTGAGGGCGTAAATTATTCCTTCGCCCCGACCCCGGACATTCACCTAGATTGCGGTTGATACAGACGTGAAGAGGCCTGCGATCTTGGGGCCGAGAATGATGACAGCGGCCATTACCAGAACGGCGATGAAGGCGACCATAATGCCGTACTCAACCATCGTTGCGCCCTTTTCTTCACGGGCCAGGCGATCCTTGACGCCGGCGATGAAAGCAGTCATAGAGACCATAAGAGAAGTCATTTTATTGTCCTTAATTCGGTGAAATGGAACCAATTGATTTCAACGAATTTCCAGCTGCCCCCATAAGTCTTTAGCGGCTGGACTTCGCTAAGAAGAGATTGTCATTTTGGGGGCAAAGGCAACAATGGGTAGTGGTACTCGACTTTTTTGAGGCGTGCAAAAAGTACGTACTCGAAACAAAGGGGGAGTACTCAGGTGGGTGCGCCGGCCTCTTCGGGTACTACCTGCTTGAGGCGTACTTGGGCCTCTGGTTGGAAGCTATGGGAGTGCTAGGCGAGCAGCAGTGCGATGCCCGCGGTTGCCCCGAGCATGGAGGGCCCGTGTGCTACTTCCGCCGCGTCTTTCCGGCCTTTAATCGCCACCACAACCAGTGTGACCAAACCGTTCAAGATGAAGCCAAGGAGGCCGCCGTAGAGCAAATGGGTCCAGCCTAGGTACCCCAGGTAAAGACCGATGGGCGCGGCCAGTTTCACATCGCCCATCCCTATGGCCCCGGGGGAGATCAGGGCCAGGATCAGGTAGACGGCGAACAAAATGACGGCGGCAAGTAATGCCCGGAGAAGGTCCGGGGTTCGCAGAGCGAAGACCGCGGGCACTAATAACAGGAGGAAACCGCCTGCGAGTAACGCGAGAACCATGGGGTTTGGCAGTAAATGCAGGGCAACGTCGGTACGGGCAAGCTGTATTCCCAGGATCGCAAAGAATATAAAGGCCGGCAATTCAGGGACAATTCCAAAGTGCACAGCAAACAGGGCGCAGAACGCAAAGGTGAGGGCCGCCGTCGTAATACGAACGGCAGGGGATGCCCGCCCGCCTAACCGGGGAAGGAGCCGCGCGACAAGGCTGTCGGCCGCAAGGGAGAGCGCCGTGCCCAAAACTCCGGCGGCGAGGACTGGAAGCCAGCCTGCGAACCCCTCATTACCTACTGCATCCACCGCGACCCCCTGCGCCCGTCACGCCGGCATGCGCTGAAATGGCGTCCGGCTACCCCATTTTGACCCTGAACCCCCTGACGCGCTAATCTTGGTAGTCGTTGTGCGTGTCCTATTCCGATGGTGCGTGCCCGCTTGAGAATCCGGTTGCAGGATGACTACTCAACGTGCACATTCGGAACCACAGGATGACTGGTTACATAGAGCCCTCACCTCTGTTCCGGTAGCGCGCAGACAGTAGGTGCGCGAGCTAGCGACACCTAAACAAGAACGCCAGAACAAGAACGAGGCAAACACCGTGCGTACGTACACCCCGAAGCCCGGCGATATCAACCGCCAGTGGCACGTCATTGACGCCACAGACGTTGTCCTTGGTCGTCTTGCAAGCCAGACCGCAATCCTGCTGCGCGGCAAGCACAAGGCCACCTATGCATCCCACATGGACATGGGCGACTTCGTCATCATCATCAACGCTGAAAAGGTAGCCCTGACCGGCGCCAAGCTGGAGCAGAAGCGCGCATACCGCCACTCCGGCTACCCGGGCGGCCTGACCTCCGTCAACTACGCGGAACTGCTGGAATCCAACCCGGTCCGCGCCGTTGAGAAGGCCATCAAGGGCATGCTCCCCAAGAACTCCCTTGCTGCCCAGCAGCTCGGCAAGCTGAAGGTGTACCGCGGTGCTGAGCACCCGCACGCCGCCCAGCAGCCCAAGACTTTCGAAATCACCCAGGTCGCCCAGTAGTCCTGGCCACCAAACAACTTATCTATACAAGGAGAATCGTGGCTCAGAACGAAGAGACCACCGAGGCCGTCGAGGCCGAGGAAACCCTGACCAGCTACACCTCTGAAAGCTCAGCTGCCGAAGCTGCGCCGAAGAAGGAGCGCCCGGCCCTGACGGTTGCCGGCGCAGCAGTTGGCCGCCGCAAGGAAGCCGTTGCACGCGTCCGCGTCGTGCCCGGCACCGGCAAGTGGACCATCAACGGCCGTGCGCTGGACAACTACTTCCCGAACAAGCTGCACCAGCAGGACGTCAACGAGCCCTTCAAGATCCTTGATCTCGAAGGCGCCTACGACGTCATCGCCCGCATCCACGGCGGCGGCATCTCCGGCCAGGCCGGTGCCCTGCGCCTCGGCATCGCCCGCTCGCTGAACGAGATCGACGTCGAGAACAACCGCGCCACCCTGAAGAAGGCCGGTTACCTGTCCCGCGACGCCCGCGTCATCGAGCGTAAGAAGGCCGGTCTCAAGAAGGCCCGCAAGGCCCAGCAGTACTCCAAGCGCTAAATCCGCTTGCACAGAAGCCCGTCCCGCCATTGGCGGGGCGGGCTTCTGTCGTTGTACCACACGGAGGACAGCCGCGGGGAAGATGGAAGTCAACAGAATCTTACGGGTGGTGTGGAAGTGAGCGTGCGTGACGGCCCCTTCTGTGGCGCCGCGTCGCTAGTTCCGGATGGCGAAAGTTGCGATTGGGAGCTCGCGACCTTGGATGATGTTGGCCAGTGCTAAAGGATCCTGGTGCTGATATAGCGGACTAAATCGGTGTGGCTGGCTACCCGCGAGCTTGCTTGGCAGTATGCCTATTGAAGCAAGTCGTAATACTCCGCATCGCCAACCTGCTCCACAGAAAAACGTTGCCGCACCCAAGCAACAATCTTCGCAGACTCGCCGCGTCCTTCAAGCGTCAAAGGCGGCAACTCCTGGATGACAAGTGAAGCTACCTTGCCCTCTCCGACCAGAGTCTGAAACTGCTCCAGTGTTGGATGGGGATCCGTCCCATCAAAGCCGCCAATGGGCAGCACAGAACGTCCGCTGTCCAGTTGATAGTTGGCCGCCGTCTCTGACCCCACCATGGCGGCTGTCCATCGTGTGCTTTCAGGGGCCGCGCGAAGCCTGGAGACGACCGCTTGTTCCGGAACGTCGCCGAACATGACCGCAACAAAGCTGGCTGGCACGTCGGATCCGAGCTGTTTCCGATCAGGATGGTCTGTCCTGATTCCTAGAATACTGGGTCCAGCTACAACGCCAGCGCCGATGTGAGGGCTAAGAACGGTGTTAATGGACCAGACGACAGGACCTACCATGAGCGCGACCGCGACTACACCCACGGAGACAGCTCTAAGAATCCGCGAAGGTGGAGGAAGCACCGTTAGAGCGACTGCGGCTGACCCTACAGCCAGGGCAACCTGCGGTCCGAACGGAAAATCAGCCGTTGATCGGCTCGCGGAGACGAAGCCAATGATCATTGTCGCCAGGAGGCTCGCTGCTAACGCAACGCGCATACCTCGGCGGTGCCGGAGCCGATACATGTGGATCAGGCCGATGGCCGCCAAACAACTCAATGGAGGGACAAGGGTCAACGAATAGTAGGGGTGGACGATCCCGGACATGAACGCCAAGACCGTGGCCGAACAAAGAAACCAGACAGAGCAAAGAACCAGGAGTGCCCGGTATTGGGTGCTACCGCTGCGCCGCTTGATGTGCACTATTGCGAGGCACAGGCCAGCGATGGCTAGGGGCAGGAACCACCCGAATTGCCCGGAAAACTGAGGCTGAAGGAAACGCTGAAACCCCGGATCGAGTTTTTCCGCGAGGTTGACTGCAGCCGGGGACATAGTGCGGCTGGCGTCTTCACCGGTGAGCCGATCCAGGCCGTTGTACCCCAACGTCAGCTCAACGGCGCTGTTGAAACGGGACCCTCCTACAAAGGGCCGGCTGGAAGCGGGGGTCATCTGTACCAGCACGAACCACCAGCCGCCTGTGAGGCCGGCCGCCAAGAGGGCGACCACGAGGTGAAGCAAACGCTTTAGAAGCGGGGCATTGGCAAACAAAAGGTAGGTGATGGCAACAGCAGGCAGAATAAGTGCAACCTGAAGTTGCTTGGTTAGCAGAGCTGCTCCTGTGAGCGCCCCGGCCAAGATAAGCCACCACACACTGCTTCGCCGGATTGATTCAAAGGTGGCGTACGCGACTCCGATCATTAGCAAAGTAAGCAGTGCATCGGGGTTGTTGTAGCGGAACATAACCGTCGCTACGGGAGTCACGGCCAGGGCGGTGGCAGCAAGGAGGCCAGCACTTGCGCTGATATTTGTATAAAGCATGCGATAAAGCAGATAAACGCTTGCCACTCCCATTAGCGCCTGTGGAACCAAAATGCTCCACGGATTCAATCCGAACGCCCATACGGACGCCGACATCACCCAAAGACTGAGCGGAGGCTTGTCCACGCTGATGGCGTTGCCGGGATCCGACGAGGAAAAAAAGAACGCGGTCCAATCTTGCGAGCCTGCCATGGCGGCAGCCGAGTAGTACGAATTGGCCCAACCGTTGCGGTCCAACCCCCAGAGGTATAAGAGGCTTGTCAGCGCTAGGAGAACCCAGAGGGCCCAGCCCTCCCTCGCCCGAAGGCCGGCAGGGTGGAGCGACCGTGCCGTAGCCCTCAAGATAGAGAGTACTTTTCCTGAAACTTCAGATGCCCCAGTAGGGCTATCAGTCGTAGCCTTCAAGCGGCCGGTGCAACTTTGACGCTCGAAGAGATGGGCTGGGAAGCATCTTCCAGGCTGCGAACTCGGAATACCCAGATACGCAGCAGAACGAAGCGCATAAGAGTGGCAAGGACATTTGCTCCGGTCAGGGTCACGAGTTCCATCGTAGATGAAGCGTCCGGCGAAATGACATGCAGCGCCATCAGCGACGATGACGTTAAGGACCAGGCCAAAGAAAATACAACAAGTCCCTGAAACTGCTGTGTGAAGAGCTTTTCCGGGCCGTTGATACCAAAAGTAAATCGTCGGTTAGCCGCCGTGTTGCCTATCGCCGTCAGGAGGAGGGCCAGGAAATTGGCCTGCTGAGCCCCAAGCGGACCTTGAAACAGCAGAAATAACAGCGCGAAGGCAACAGTGGACACGCCTCCAACCATGCCGAATCGAATTACCTGGCCAAAGAAACTTGGTCGAGACTGAGGAACGATTGGGCGCCGCCCTAGCTCAGCGTAGATGGCTTGAACGGGAATCGAGCCCCTTACCAAGGATCCTGCAACACGAACAAGTCCGCGAATGTCGTCGATCGCCGTCTGTTTAATATCCACCCTGCTGTCTGGATCATCGACCCAATCAACGGGGATTTCGTGAATTCGCAAACCTGACCGTTCAGCAATGATCAGCAGCTCGGTGTCAAAGAACCAGCCATTGTCCTGAACGTGGGGGAGGAGAGCCTTGGCAACGTCAGCGCGGACGGCTTTGAAGCCGCACTGGGCATCCGAGAAACGCACCTGCATGGTGCGTTTCAGCAGCAGGTTATAGGAGCGTGAAATGAATTCCCGCTTAGGGCCACGGATGACACGGGAACTTTGACCGAGTCTTGTGCCTATGGAGATATCTGAATGTCCGGACAACAGGGGCGCCACCAGCGGCGGCAGGGCCGCCAGATCGGTGGAGAGGTCTACGTCCACATATGCCAAGACCTCGGCCGTGGACGCGCTCCATGCATCACGAAGGGCACGTCCGCGCCCCTTCGCGTCCAGACGCCGATAGACGACATTGGGCATAACCTCAGCCAAGCGATTGGCAATAAGTGGAGTGCGGTCCGTGCTGGCGTTGTCGGCAATGGTAATCTGCCAACTTACCGGCATCTCCACTTTCAGATAATTTGCAAGCTCGATGATGCTCTTTTCGAGTACTGATTCCTCATTGAAAACCGGTACAACAATTTCAAGCGCCAGGCCCCCGTGGCTATGTTTCATGCTGTGTATGCTATAGACGCCGGTGGGGGACCCGCTAGCGCAGAGTGGGGTCTTGGGCTTTAACTGATGGAAAACTTGGGGAATCCTTGATGGAGTGGGTTTTAGCTTTGCCGGGCCTTGCAGGAGCGGCCGCTGTGCTCTTATGTCCAGGTCTGCTTCTGGGTTGGGCACTGGGACTTCGGCATGTATGGATGATTTCACTTGCACCGGTCCTGACCGCATCACTTGTAGCGGTATCCACGCTCGCCGCTTGGTGGCTGCATATCGGATGGAATGTGGGCGTCTTCGCCGTTACCGCCGTGTTCTTCGCGGGAGCGGTCCTTGTCATGGTTCGTCTAATAAGCAAACGCTGGCCGGACAGCTTTGCTTGGTGGCCAGCTGGCGACACCGCTGGGGCTGCATACTGGATTGCTCTGTTGATAGGCGGCTTCTTCCTGGCGGTCCGCTACGTCCAGATTGTTGAGCGGCCTGGCAACATCAATCAAGGCATCGATACGCCGTTTCACCTGAATCTTGTACAGCAGATCCTTAATTCGGGGGATGGCTCGCCTTTCTCCGTACGGGCTTTGATGGGGGAGCCGGCCGGTTTTTATCCCCAAATTTGGCACGCTCTGGTGGCGTTGACGGCGCAGGTGACGCGGCTGCCAGTGGTTGAAGCCGCCAACGTCCTCAACTTCGCGATAGTCGCTGTCTCCTGGCCGCTTGGCGTGCTTCTTCTTGTCTACTTGGTTGTGGGGCCTAAAACTGTTGCCTTGGTGTGCGCTGGAGTTGCCACCGCGGGCTTCTTCGCTTTCCCGTTCACCGTGATGCAGAGCCAGAAGAGTGACTTTGGGCCGCTTTTTCCCTACATGCTTGCTGTGACTTTCCTGCCGCCGCTCATTGCGGTTTTGGCGACGGCATTGAAGTTCGGCAACAGAACGCCGATGCCGTGGCCATTGGCCGCAGCAACGCTCGCGCTAGGGCTTCCGGGGCTGGTCAACACGCACATGTCGGGCCTCGTAGCCCTCGTTGGGCTTTCAACAACCTTCGCGGTGGTGGCAGCTTTGAGGTCATTCCGCGAGCTCAAGCAACGGCGGTCGGATCTTTACGGTTATCTGAAGTGGACGGCGTTATGGATTACGGCGTTTTCCGCGGGCCTCATAGTATGGGCGGTCGTACGCCCTTGGACCACTACTTGGGATCCAATTGATACCTTCCCAGCCGCGGCCGGGAGCGTACTTCTCACCGCACCTACCCACGGCGATGTGGCCTGGGCCCTCGCGGCTCTGACTTTGATTGGAACCGCACAGCTAGTTCGGCAACCAACGGCGCGTTGGTTTCTGGCGTCGTACGGGGGCGCGGTGGCACTTTATTTGGTGGCGGCCGCTGTTCCGGCATCGGCCCCCCTGGTCCGGGAGCTTATCATCGGCGCGTGGTACGGAGACCCACCTCGCCTTGCTGCACTCCTTCCGATGTTCTGGGCCGTATTTGCCGGCGCAGCCGGTGCCTGGATCTTCGAAAGCTTGAAGCGATACAGGGTCCGATGGGTCGTTCCTGTTGGCATCGCAGCATTGTCCGTGTCCATCGTTATTTGGCCAACGAACTCCGAAACTGCTCCCGGCCGGGAGCGAACCTACGCTTTAGCTGACGCCTCTCCTTTGCTGAGTCCTAATGAACTTGAGTTGCTCAGCCGGTTAGGTACTCATGTACCAAGAGATGCCGTTATTGCGAATAACCCTTGGGACGGCAGCTCAACGGCTTACGCCATCGCAGATCGCCGAGTGCTCTTTGCGCACGCGTACGCAGGTTCCAATCCCGACCGCCTGCTAGCGGCGGAACGGCTTAACCGAGCCGATCCTGAATCTGACGTCTGCGAGGCCGTGAAAAGGGAGAACATTCAGTTCCTCTTGGATTTTGGTGGGCATTACGTCGATCCAAAACGCAAGGAAGTCAATGAGTTCCCGGGAATAGAGGTCCCGGATAATTCTTCGGCCTTCGTCAAGGTAGACCAGGAAGGGGACGCAGCCTTGTACAGGTTTGTAGGCTGCGAGTCCTAGCCGCCGTGCATGCACTGGACTGCCGTTTCAAGCCGAACCATCCCCATCCTCTACACTTGACCGGTGTCTAGATTATTTGGAACTGATGGTGTCCGGGGGCTCGCGAACGGTCTGTTGACTGCGGAGCTGGCCATGCAGCTGGCCCAGGCGGCCGCCGTCGTGCTCGGTCACGACCGCAACTCCAACGAGAGCAGGCCCCGTGCCGTGGTGGCCCGCGACCCGCGCGCGAGCGGCGAATTCATTGCGGCGGCGGTGGAGGCCGGGCTCTCCAGCTCCGGCGTCGACGTCTACGACGCCGGCGTCCTCCCCACCCCGGCGGCCGCCTACCTGGTCGCTGACCTGGACGCGGATTTCGGCGTCATGATCTCCGCCTCCCACAACCCCGCGCCGGACAACGGCATCAAGTTCTTCGCCCGGGGCGGCCAGAAGCTCCCTGACGACGTCGAGGACGCCATCGAGGCGCAGATGTCTAAGGAAGCCGTCCGGCCCACAGGTGCCGACGTCGGGCGCATCCAACGGTTCTCTGACGCCGAGGACCGTTACATTGTCCACCTCCTGCGCACCCTGCCCCACAACCTCGAGGGCCTCAAAGTGGTTCTGGACTGTGCCCACGGCGCCGCCAGCGGCTGCTCTCCGCAGGTTTTCAAGGACGCCGGCGCGGACGTCGTCGTCATCGGTGCTGACCCGGACGGGCACAACATCAACGACGGCGTGGGCTCCACGCATCTGGATTCCCTCAAGGAAGCGGTGGTCAAGTACCACGCTGACCTTGGCATCGCCCACGACGGAGACGCCGACCGCTGCCTCGCCGTGGACCACGAAGGCAACGAAGTGGACGGCGACCAGATCATGGCCATCCTTGCCGTCGCGCTGAAGAAGTCAGGCAAACTCAAGGACGACGTCCTGGTGGCAACGGTCATGAGTAACCTCGGCCTCAAGATCGCCCTGCGGGACGCCGGCATCACCATCCGAGAAACGGCGGTGGGGGACCGCTACGTCCTGGAGGAAATGCGCGACGGCGGCTTCAACCTGGGCGGCGAACAGTCCGGTCACGTCATCTTCTCCGATTACGCCACCACCGGCGACGGCGTCCTCACCGGGCTGCAGCTGGCCGCGCAGATCGCCCTGACCGGAAAACCGCTCAAGGACCTGGCCACCGTGATGACCAAGCTTCCCCAGGTCCTCATCAACGTCAAGGGAGTGGACCGTACCGGAGTCAAAAGCAACGAAGTCCTCGCTCAGGCCGTCGCAGCAGCGGAAGCCGCCCTGGGTGACACCGGCCGCGTCCTGCTCCGCCCGTCCGGCACCGAGCCTGTGGTGCGCGTGATGGTGGAAGCCGCGGACGAAGAGACTGCGCATTCCATCGCGGAGCACTTGGCCCAGGTGGTGCGGTCCGAACTGGCTCTCGAACTCGTCAGCGAGTAAGCACTCCTCTCAACGAGCAATGGCCCGCCTCCTGCAGGAGGCGGGCCATTCCCGTCGAATCAGCGGTTACTGGGAGCGTGTGGTCAACGCATCCCTGATCTCGGTCAGCAGCGCGATCTGGGGGTCCTCTGCCGACTCTTCCTTGACGTCCTGGCCAATGCCAAGCCTCCGGTTACGGCGTTCGATCATCAGATTCATCGGCATGACCACAACGAAGTAAATGGCCGCCGCGATCAGGAGGAAGTTGACGATCGCCGTCAGCAGGACACCAAATTCGATGAAGTTTCCGTTGAAATCGATCCGGGCAAAACTGTCGAAGTTGGGCGAGCCTGTCAGTCCGGCAATGAACGGCATGAGCACTTTGTTCACAAGCGCCGTGACTACCGCGCCGAAGGCAGTACCGATCACGACGGCCACGGCAAGGTCAACAACATTGCCCTTCATAATGAAGTTCTTGAATCCAGTCAGCATGGACACCAAACTAGTACATCGGCCTACGGATACCCCGGAGCCGGCTCGACGCCGAAGTACTCCTCGAGGGTGAAAATGCCCCGGTTCACCATGTCCGTGGCAGCCTCCACCCCGATATACCGCAAGTGCCACGGCTCGTAGTAGTACCCCGTGATCGGATGGAACATCCACGGATACCGCACCACGAACCCGAACCGGTGCCCGTTCGCCTTCGCCCACACGGCGGACGGCTGGTTCGCGAAGCACGGCTGGAAGCCGCAGGCTCCGTTGCCGTCGCTGATGTCGAACGCCCAGCCCGTCTGGTGTTCGGAGTACCCCGGCCGCGCACTGGCCGTGTCGGCGTCGGCCTGTCCCCGCGCGGCAACGTAGCTGTTGTACGTGGCCACCTGCGTTGTGTAGGAGCGGTACCCGCTGGCCAAAACCATCGCCACGCCGTCCCGCGCCGCGGCTGCGAACATCGCCTCGGCCGCCGCCGCCGTCGTCCTGTTCAGCAGGGCGGCCTCGCCTGAAGCGGTCATGGTGACCGCCGGCTGCACCAGGTCGGCGGGGACGTACGCTGCTGGCACCAGCGGCCGGTGCTTGTTCACCACCAGCCAGGGGCTGGCCGGGTCCGTGAGGGAGAACTGACGGGGCAGCGCCGAGGAGGGCGACGGCGTGGGGGACGGCGCCGCAGGTGCCGCAACTTCCGTGGTGGGCGCCGCCGTCGTGCCCTCAGCAGTAGGTTTTGGCGTAACGGACGTAGAAGGGGGAGCGGATGCGGAAGCCGACGACGGCGGCACCGCCTTTGGTGCCTCCGGCGTGCAGGCTGCCAGGACAGTCAGCCCGGCGCCCGCTGCGAGGAAGCGGGTAAAGCTTCGCCGGCTGGTTGGCGCCGCTGCTGCGGAGGGGTCGGCGGCGCGCGGGGAACAGTCGTAGCACACCTGTGCTACACCTTCCGGAGCAGCATGCGGCGGATCGAATGGTCCGCTTCCTTTGTCAGCACCAGCTGCGCACGCCCGCGCGTCGGAAGGACGTTCTCCTCCAGGTTGGGCTCGTTGATGCGCTTCCAGATGTCCCGTGCGGTGCTCTCGGCTTCCTCGTCGGACAAAGTGGCATAGCGGTGGAAGTAGGACTCCGGCTGGGCGAACGCGGTACTCCGCAGCTTGCGGAACCGGTCCACGTACCATTCCTCGATGTAGGAGGTCTTGGCGTCCACGTAGATGGAAAAGTCGAAGAAATCGCTCAGCGCCAGGCCCTGCCTGCCATCGTGCCGCGGCCGCGCCGGGGCCAGCACGTTCAGCCCCTCCACGATCAGGACATCGGGCCGGCGGACCACCACTTCCTTGCCCGGAACGATGTCGTACGTTACATGGGAGTACCACGGGGCACGGACTTCCTCGGCGCCGCTCTTGATTTCGCTCACAAACCGCAGCAGCGCACGCCGGTCGTAGGACTCCGGAAAGCCCTTGCGCTCCAGCAGCTGTCTGCGCTTGAGTTCGGCAAGCGGATACAGGAAACCGTCCGTGGTGATGAGTTCCACATTGGGGGTGCCCGGCCAGCGCCGCAGCATCTCGCGGAGCACACGGGCAATGGTGGACTTGCCCACGGCGACCGACCCCGCCACGCCGATCACGAACGGCGTGCGCTGGGTGTGCTCACCCAGGAACGTGGTGGTGGCGGCGTGCAGCTGTCCGGCGGCCTCAACATACAGGTGCAGCAGCCGCGAAAGGGGAAGGTAGACCTCCCGGACTTCCTTCAGGTCCAGCGGGTCTCCAAGGCCCCGGAGACGGAGAATGTCCTCTTCGTTCAGAGGCTGTTCCATCTCATCTGCGAGCCGGGACCAGGTCTGCCGGTCCAGCTCGACGAACGGGGAGACACCCTCCCCGTTCGCCTCATTGCGTTGCAAAGTCACGTTAGAGATTCTGCCCCTCGCCCGGCACATAGCGAAATGGACCCCCATTTTGAGCGCGCCGGGACGCGCAACAGTGCGCCTGCCGAGCAGGGGCAAGTTTAGAACTTCCCGCCCCTGCCGATAGTCTTAAGCCTATGTGTGGAATCGTGGGATATGTAGGCCGTTCTGTTAACGGTGGTAGTCACAGTGCGTTGGATGTGGTCCTTGAGGGGCTGCGCCGGCTGGAGTACCGGGGCTATGACTCGGCCGGGGTGGCTGTGGTGTCCCAGGGCGCGATCGAGTCGCGGAAGAAGTCCGGGAAGCTGAGCAACCTCATTGCGGAGCTGGAGGCCCGGCCGCTGCCGGAGACGGTGACCGGGATCGGGCACACCCGCTGGGCCACCCATGGCGGCCCGACGGACCGTAACGCGCACCCGCACCTGGCCGATGGCGGCAAGCTCGCCGTGATCCACAACGGCATCATCGAAAACTTTGCCGAGCTCAAGCTCGAGCTGCTGGACAAGGGTGTGGAGTTCCTGTCCGAGACGGACACGGAGGTGGCCGCCGCGCTGCTGGGGGACATTTTCCGGAACAAGCTGGGCGGGGACGCATCCAACGGCGGCCTGACCCGTGCCATGGAGCTGGCCTGCCAGCGCCTGGAGGGTGCGTTCACGCTGCTGGCGGTCCACGCGGACCAGCCTGACGTGGTGGTCGCTGCCCGCCGCAACTCGCCGCTGGTGGTGGGCCTGGGCGAGGGCGAGAACTTCCTGGGCTCGGACGTGTCCGGGTTCATCGACTACACCCGCCGCGCGGTGGAGCTGGGCCAGGACCAGATCGTCACGATCACCGCTGACACGGTGGAGATCACCGATTTCTTCGGCAACCCGGCAGCGGGCAAGGAATACCACGTGGACTGGGACCCGGCTTCCGCGGAGAAGGGCGGTTTCTCCTCGTTCATGGAGAAGGAAATCCATGACCAGCCCGACGCCGTGGCGCAGACCCTGCTGGGCCGCTCGGACCTGGACGGGAAGCTGACCCTGGACGAGATCCGGATTGACCCGGAGCTGCTCAAGCAGGTCAACAAGATCATCGTGCTCGCGTGCGGCACGGCAGCGTATGCCGGCACCGTGGCCAAGTACGCCATCGAGAACTGGTGCCGGATCCCCACCGAGGTGGAGCTCGCGCACGAGTTCCGCTACCGGGACCCGATCCTGGACGAGAACACCCTGGTGGTCTCCATCTCCCAGTCCGGCGAGACGATGGACACCCTGATGGCCGTGCGGTACGCCCGGGAACAGGGTGCGAAGACCATCTCGATCTGCAACACCAACGGCTCCACCATCCCGCGTGAGTCCGACGCCGTGCTGTACACGCACGCCGGCCCGGAAATCGCGGTGGCCTCCACGAAGGCGTTCCTGGCCCAGATCACCGCCGCGTACCTGCTGGGCATGTACCTGGCGCAGCTGCGCGGGAACATCTTCTCCGGCCAGATCAAGGACGTCCTCGCGGACCTGAACAAGATTCCCGCGAAGATCCAGACCATCCTGGACAACGCCGGGCCCTTGCGTGAACTGGCCCGGAGCATGGCCAACGAGAAGTCGGTCCTGTTCCTGGGCCGCCACGTGGGCTACCCGGTGGCGCTCGAGGGTGCTTTGAAGCTGAAGGAGATCGCGTACATCCATGCCGAGGGCTTCGCCGCCGGTGAGCTCAAGCACGGCCCGATCGCCCTGATCGATGAAGGCCAGCCGGTCTTCGTGATCGTCCCGTCCCCGCGCGGCCGCGAATCGCTGCACGCCAAGGTCATCAGCAACATCCAGGAAGTCCGTGCCCGCGGCGCCCGCACCCTGGTCATCGCCGAGGAAGGCGACGAAGCCGTGAAGGCCTACGCCGAGCACGTTTTCTACGTCCCCGAAACCCCCACCCTGCTCATGCCCCTGCTGACCACCGTCCCGCTGCAGATCTTCGCCGCGGAACTCGCAGCCGCCAAAGGTTACGACGTGGACCAGCCCCGCAACCTCGCCAAGAGCGTCACGGTCGAGTAACTGTTTGAACAACTGAAGCCCCGGGCCATGGATGTGGCCCGGGGTTTCCGCGTTTCCGGAGCCTGTTTGCGTGACTTTTGCCGGCCACCAGCTGCGGAGCGCCGATAATGCAGGGCCCTCCTTAAGCTGCGGGCCCAAAAATCGCGCATTCCTGTCCGGCCGGGCAGAGGCGGGAGCCAAGGGGCGTCCCCGTAGAATAAGCCGCATGATTGTTGGCATTGGCGTAGACGTTGTAGACATCGAGCGGTTCGGCCGCCAGCTTGAGCGCACCCCGGGCCTGCGGGACCGGCTGTTTGTTCCAGCCGAGCGTGAACTGAATACCCGGTCACTGGCTGCGCGGTTCGCCGCGAAGGAAGCCGTTGCCAAGGTCCTCGGTGCGCCGGCCGGCATGAACTGGCAGGACTGCTGGATCGGGCTGGACCACAACGGCCCCACCGTCCAGGTCAAGGGCACGGTGCTGGCGGTGGCCGAGGCCAAGGGTGTGAAGCGCTGGCACCTCTCCATCAGCCACGATGGCGGCATCGCCACGGCCACAGTCCTGGCCGAAGGCTGAGCACGCCTTTCAGGGCTGACGCCGTGATCAGCGCCTACACCGGAACCCAGATCCGGCAGGCAGAGGAACCGCTCCTCGCCTCCGGGCTGGGGGACGTCCTCATGCAACGCGCCGCCCACGGCCTGGCCAACGCCGTCATCGCCGAGCTCAGGAACCGGGGTCAACGCACCTACGGCGCCAGCCTTTCCGTGCTGGCGGGCAAGGGCAACAACGGCGGGGACGGCCTGTACGCCGCCTCGTTCCTCGCCGCCAGGGGGATGCGAACGACGGCGGTGCTCACCGGCGATGCGGCCCATGCCAAGGCGCTGGCTGCCTTCGAACGCGCAGGCGGGACGGTCCTGCGCACCTCCGCGGCGGCACCCGCCGAACTTGCCGCAGAAGCGGCGCGTGCCGACGTCGTGATTGATGCCGTGCTGGGGACGGGCGCGAAAGGCGGGCTACGCGGGAATGCCGCAGAGCTGGTCAGTGCCGTTCGCAAGGAACTGGGAGGCCGCGGAGGGAACTTTGTGGTTGCCTGCGACCTGCCCAGCGGCGTCGATGCCGATACCGGGGAAGCCTTCCAGCCGGTGCTCCCAGCCGACGTGACCGTTACTTTCGGTGCTGCCAAAGCCGGGCTGCTGGCGGACCCTGGGGCGGACTACGCCGGCCGGCTGCACGTAGTTCCGATCGGAATCGAAGAACACCTGCCGGAGCCCTCGCTGCAGAGGTTCAACAGTGAGGACCTCGCACGGCTGCTGCCACACCCTGCCCGCCGCGCCCACAAGTATTCCCGGGGAGTACTGGGGGTAGTGGCCGGCTCGTCGGACTACCCCGGTGCCGCGGTCCTGGCATGCCGCGGCGCCCTTGCCGCAGGAGTGGGGATGATCCGGTACCTCGGCCCACCCGACGTGGCCGACCTGGTGCGGCAATCCTGCCCCGAAGTCGTCTGCAGCACCGGCACCGTGGCAGGCAACCGCGTGCAGGCGTGGCTGGTGGGTTCAGGAATGGGACCTGAGGACCACGACCAGCTCCGGCACGCACGGGATGCCGTGGGCTCCGGCCTGCCCGTCGTGGCCGACGCCGGCGCCCTGCCGGCCCTTCCCGATACTCTGGCCCCGAACGTGGTCCTGACCCCGCATGCGGGAGAACTGGCTGCCCTGCTGACCCGGCTGGGAAGCCAGACGGACCGGGCCGGCGTGGAAGCCGGCACCCTGGCTGCGGTCCGCCTGGCTTCGGAGCGGACCGGAGCCACCGTGCTCCTCAAAGGCGCCACCACGCTCGTCGCATCACGCACCGGCCGCGTCTACAGCCAGGCAGACGGCACGCCCTGGCTGGCAACCGCCGGCAGCGGCGATGTCCTGGCGGGCGTCATCGGTGCGCTGCTCGCCCAGGCGGGTGACGACGTCGGACCCTTGCGTGAGCGTGGCGCCGCGGAGGAGGTGCGTTGGGCCGCAATTGCCGCGCTGGGAGCCGCCCTGCACGGCCGCGCCGGGAAGTCGGCGTCTGACCTCGCCGCTGGCGGGCCGATCGCCGCTGGCGGAATTGCCGACGCCCTACCTGAAACGTGGGGTAAAGTCAGCATGCTTAGTAACTATGGAGCACGGAAACGTAATAGTCACAGCCAACCATTACGGTAGGCATTAGTTCGCACCAGCAGTAGGGGCGTTCCGATGCCTTCTGCTGCTGACAAATATATGAGGAGCATGATGGAAGTCTGGCCTGGAAATGCTTACCCGCTGGGAGCTACCTTTGACGGCACCGGCACCAATTTCGCCTTGTTCAGCGAACTCGCCGAGCGGGTGGAACTCTGCCTCCTGGCTGATGACCTGACCGAGACGCGGATCGAGCTGACAGAGGTCGACGGCTACGTCTGGCACTGCTACCTCCCGCACATCCAGCCCGGACAGAAGTACGGTTACCGGGTCCACGGTCCGTACGATCCCGCAAGCGGAAACCGGTTCAACGCCAACAAACTGCTGATGGACCCGTATGCGAAGGCCATCCAGGGCCAGATCGACTGGGACCCTGCACTTTTCTCCTACGAGTTTGGCGACCCCGATTCACGCAACGACGCCGACTCCGCGCCGCACACGATGCACGGCGTGGTCATCAACCCGTTCTTCGAGTGGGACGGCGACCGCCAGCTGCGCATCCCGTACCACGAGTCCGTCATCTACGAAGCACACGTCAAGGGCCTGACCGAGCTGCACCCGGAGATTCCCGAGGAGCAGCGCGGCACGTACGCCGGCGTGGCGCACCCGGCCGTGATCGAGCACCTGCAAAAACTCGGCGTTACCGCGATCGAGCTCATGCCGGTCCACCAGTTCGTCAATGACGGCACCCTGGTGGAGAAGGGCCTCAACAACTACTGGGGCTACAACACCATCGGCTTCTTCGCCCCGCAGAACACCTACAGCTCCACAGGCGACGTGGGACATCAGGTCCAGGAGTTTAAAGCCATGGTGCGCGACCTGCACCGCGCCGGCATCGAAGTTATCCTCGACGTCGTCTACAACCACACCGCCGAAGGCAACCACCTCGGCCCCACGCTGTCCTTCAAGGGCATCGACAACCAGGCCTACTACCGCCTGGTGGACGGCGACCTCAAGCACTACATGGACTACACCGGCACCGGCAATTCACTCAACGTCCGGCACCCGCACTCACTGCAGCTGCTCATGGACTCCCTCCGGTACTGGGTTACGGAAATGCACGTGGACGGCTTCCGCTTCGACCTCGCCTCCACTCTGGCCCGCGAGTTCTACGACGTGGACAAGCTCTCCACCTTCTTCGAACTCATCCAGCAGGACCCGGTGGTTTCCCAGGTCAAGCTCATCGCGGAGCCGTGGGACGTGGGCCCCGGCGGCTACCAGGTGGGCAACTTCCCGCCGCAGTGGACGGAATGGAACGGCAAGTACCGCGACACCGTCCGCGACTTCTGGCGCGGCGAGCCCGCCACCCTCGGCGAGTTCGCGTCCCGCCTGACCGGCTCCGCCGACCTGTACGAAAGCTCGGCCCGCCGTCCCGTGGCCTCGATCAACTTCGTCACCGCCCACGACGGCTTCACCATGAGGGACCTGGTGTCCTACAACGAGAAGCACAACGAGGCCAACGGCGAGGGCAACAACGACGGCGAATCGCACAACCGTTCCTGGAACTGCGGCGTGGAAGGCGACACGGACGATGACAAGGTGCTGACCCTCCGGGCGCGCCAGCAGCGGAACTTCATTGCCACCCTGCTGCTTTCGCAGGGCGTGCCGATGCTGCTCCACGGCGACGAATTGGGCCGCACGCAGCAGGGCAACAACAACACGTACTGCCAGGACTCCGAGTTGAGCTGGATCCACTGGGACAACATGGACCAGCCGCTGGTGGAATTCACCGCCTTCGTCAACAAGCTCCGGAAGGACCATCCGACGTTCCGCCGCAGCCGGTTCTTCGACGGCCGCCCTGTGCGCCGTGGTGAAGGTGAGAAGCTGCCGGACATCGTGTGGCTGAAGACTGACGGCACGGAAATGCTGCCGGAGGACTGGGGGAGCGGCTTCGGCCGGACCATCGGCGTCTTCTACAACGGCCATGGGATCCAGGAACAGGATTCCCGGGGGCGGCGCATCACCGATGACAGCTTCCTGATGGCGTTCAATGCCCACGACGACGCCGTGGACTTCTGCCTTCCCTCCGAGGAGTACTCCCCGAACTGGGAAGTCCTGTTCGACACTGCCGCGCAGGCGGAGGACTACGAACCGCTCAAGGCGGGAGCCACGCTGACGCTCGACGCGAAGTCCATGGTGGTCCTGCGGGCCTACTCCGGACCCGAAGTGGAGGTTGATTACTCGGCAGCCGCGTCCCTGGCGTCCATGGCCGAGCAGGAGGAAGCCCAGGAAGAGATGGTGGAGGCGCAGACAAAGGCGGCGGAAGCGAGCGAGGCAAAGGCCACCAAAGCATGAGGACCCCCGTCTCCACCTACCGACTGCAGATCCGCAAGAGCTTCACCCTCTTTGATGCTGCCGAAAAGGTCCCCTACCTGAAGGACCTTGGCGTGGACTGGGTCTACCTCTCGCCAATCCTCACCGCGGAGCAGGGCTCGGACCACGGCTATGACGTGACCGACCCCTCCGCTGTGGACCCGGAGCGGGGCGGCCCCGAAGGTCTCCTGGCCCTGTCCAACGCAGCCCGCGAGCACGGCATGGGTGTCCTGGTGGACATCGTGCCCAACCACGTGGGCGTGGCCACCCCGGCGCAAAACCCGTGGTGGTGGTCCCTGCTGAAGGAAGGGCAGGCCTCGCCTTACGCCGAGGCGTTCGACGTCGACTGGGACCTCGCCGGGGGAAAGATCCGGCTGCCCATGCTGGGTTCGGATGAGGACCTGGACAAGCTTGAGGTCAAGGACGGCGAGCTCCGCTACTACGACCACCGCTTCCCCCTCGCCGAAGGCACCTACTCCGACGGCGATTCGCCCCAGGAGGTGCACAGCCGCCAGCACTATGAGCTGATGGACTGGCGCCGCGCTGACGCCGAGCTGAACTACCGGCGCTTCTTCGCGGTCACCACGCTTGCGGGCATCCGGGTGGAAACCCCGAAGGTCTTCGAGGAAGCCCATGCCGAAGTGGGCCGCTGGTTCAAGGAAGGCCTCGTGGACGGCCTGCGCGTGGACCACCCGGACGGCCTGGCCGATCCTGCCGGCTACCTGCGCTGGCTCAAGGACCTCACCGGCGGAGCCTACGTGCTGGTAGAGAAGATCCTGGAGCCCGGGGAAACCCTCCCGCAGGATTTCGCCACCGAGGGGACCACAGGGTATGACGCCCTGGCTGACGTGGACAGGATTTTCGTGGACCCTGCAGGTCAGAAAGCGCTTGATGAGCTGGATGCGAAGCTCCGGGATTCTGGCACGCCTGCGGATTACCACGAGATGATCCGGGGCACCAAGCGGATGATCGCGGACGGGATCCTGCGGTCCGAGGTGCTGCGCCTGGCGCGCCTGGTCCCGGAGTCCCACGGGCTGTCCGTGGAGCAGGCGGCGGACGCCATCGCTGAAATCATCGCTGCCTTCCCGGTCTACCGGACGTACCTGCCCACCGGCGCCGAGATCCTCAAGGAGGCCTGCGAATCGGCTGCCGCCCGCCGGCCCGAGCTGGAAGTGGCCGTCGGCACACTGCTGCCGCTGCTCCTTGATCCTGCGAACGCCATTGCGGTCCGGTTCCAGCAGACCTCGGGCATGGTCATGGCCAAAGGCGTGGAGGACACGGCGTTCTACCGCTACACCCGGCTGGGCACCCTGACGGAAGTGGGAGCCGAACCGACGGAATTTGCTGTTTCTCCGGAGGAGTTCCACCACCGGATGACCCGGCGTCAGCAGGAACTGCCCCTGTCCATGACCACCATGTCCACGCACGACACCAAGCGCAGTGAGGATGCCCGGGCACGGATTTCGGTGATCGCCGAACTGCCGCAGGAGTGGACGGAAACCCTGGACACCCTCCGCGAACTGGCTCCGATCCCGGACGGTCCGTACGAGAACCTGCTTTGGCAGGCCATCGTCGGCGCCTGGCCCGCGAGCCGGGAACGGCTCCAGGGCTACGCCGAAAAGGCTGCGCGGGAAGCCGGCAACTCCACCACGTGGACCGCTCCCAATGAGGAGTTTGAGTCCCACGTTAAGGCTGCCGTGGATGCAGTGTTCGACGACGGCCGGGTCACCAAGGTGGTGGAAGACTTCGTGGCACGGATTGATTCCTATGCCGCGTCCAACTCCGTCTCCGCCAAGCTGATCCAGCTGACCATGCCCGGCGTGCCGGACGTGTACCAGGGCAGCGAGTTCTGGGAACGGTCCCTGACGGACCCGGACAACCGGCGCCCAGTGGACTTCGCAGTCCGCCAGGAGGAGCTGGCAAAGCTCGACGCCGGGACCCTGCCTGCCGCGGGAACAGAGGCCAGCAAGCTGCTGGTCACCTCCCGGGCACTGCGGCTGCGGCGGGACCGGCCCGAGCTGTTCCAGGGCTACACCCCGGTGACCGCCACAGGGCCTGCGGCCGCTCACCTGCTCGCGTTCCATCGCGGCACCGAAACCGCTGCCGGCGCCTTGACCCTCGCCACCCGGCTGGCCGCCGGGCTGGCAGCCGGCGGCGGCTGGCGGGACACCGCCGTCGAACTTCCCGGTGCCATGCGCGATGAACTGACCGGTGCCGCTTACGGGCCGGGCGCCGTTTCGGTGGCCGACGTCCTGGGTACCTACCCGGTGGCGTTGCTCGTACCCGCGGACGGAGAACAGGCATGACCCTTGTGAACAGTGGCCCCGAGCGTTTCGACGTCTGGGCTCCGGAGGCCAGTTCCGTGATCCTGCTGGCGAATGGCCGGCAGTACCCCATGCTGCAGAAGGAGACCGTTCCCGGCTCCGAGGGGTGGTGGACGGCGCCGGACGCTCCGGCTGACGGCGAGGTGGACTACGGCTACCTGCTGGACGGCGACGGCCACCCGGTTCCCGATCCCCGCTCGCGCCGGCTGCCCGCCGGGGTCCATGAGCTCTCCCGGACCTTCGACCCCGCCGCCCACGCCTGGCAGGACGGCGGCTGGAGGGGCAGGGAGCTGCAGGGCTCCGTCATCTACGAACTCCACGTGGGCACCTTCACGCCGGAGGGAACCCTGGACGCTGCAGCCGGAAAGCTCGGCTACCTGGCGGACCTCGGCGTCGACTTCGTGGAACTGCTGCCCGTCAACGGCTTCAACGGAACCCACAACTGGGGTTACGACGGCGTGCAGTGGTACGCGGTCCAGGAAGGGTACGGCGGGCCCGCCGCCTACCAGCGCTTCGTGGACGCCGCCCATGCCGCCGGCCTCGGCGTAATCCAGGACGTGGTGTACAACCACCTTGGCCCCAGCGGCAACTACCTGCCCAAGTTCGGGCCGTACCTCAAACAGGGGGATGCGAACACCTGGGGCGACTCCGTCAACCTGGACGGTCCCGGCTCGGACGTGGTGCGCGAGTACATCCTGGACAACCTCGCACTGTGGCTCCGGGACTACCACGTGGACGGCCTGCGCCTCGACGCCGTGCACGCGCTGCGCGATGAGCGGGCAATCCACATTCTGGAGGAGTTCGGGGCACTGGGTGACGCCGTTGCGGCCGAAACCGGGCTGCCCAAGACCCTGATCGCCGAGTCGGACCTGAACAACCCGCGGCTGCTGTACCCGCGGGATGCCAACGGTTACGGGCTGGCCGGGCAGTGGAGCGACGACTTCCACCACGCCGTGCACGTGAGTGTCAGCGGCGAGACCACGGGCTATTACGAGGACTTCCAGTCGCTGGCGGTCCTGGCCAAGGTCCTGAAGGACGGGTTCCTGCACGACGGCAGCTACTCCAGCTTCCGCGGGCGGCACCACGGCCGGCCCATCAACGCTTCGCTGGTACACCCCGCGGCTCTGGTGGTCTGCAACCAGAACCATGACCAGATCGGCAACCGGGCCACGGGGGACCGGCTCTCGCAGTCGCTGTCCTACGGGCAGCTGGCCATGGCGGCGGTGCTCACCCTGACCTCGCCCTTTACGCCCATGCTGTTCATGGGCGAGGAGTTTGCCGCCAGCACGCCCTGGCAGTTCTTCACGTCGCACCCGGAACCCGAGCTGGGCAAGGCGACTGCGGAAGGGCGCATCAAGGAATTCGAGCGCATGGGGTGGGATCCCGCCGTCGTTCCCGATCCGCAGGACCCGGAAACCTTCATCCGCTCCAAGCTCAACTGGGACGAGGCCGCCGGCGGCGACCACGCGAAGCTCCTCGAGCTGTACCGCTCCCTCACGGCACTGCGCCGGGAGCACCGTGAGCTGGCCGGGCTGGGCTTCGGGGAAACGGACGTGACGTTCGACGACGACGCCGGCTGGCTGCGTTTCCGGCGCGGCAGCGTTGAGGTTCTCCTGAACCTGTCGGATGCAAAGGTCCGCCTGGACGGTGCCCGGGGCCCGGTCCTGCTGTCAACGGATGAAGGTACGTCCCTTGACGGCGACGCGCTCGCCCTGGCGCCCTGGAGTGCGGCGATCCTCAAGTCCTGAACCCAGGCAACAAAGCTACGCCGCGGGCTGGACCTGTCAGCCCGCGGCGTAACTTCTCCCACGTTGTAATGTAGCCCCGGTCACAACTGGCAGGATGGAACGTATGACTTATTCTCCGGCGGATAACCGCTACGAAACCATGCCCTACCGCCGCGTCGGCCGCAGCGGCCTTAAGCTCCCCGCCATCTCCCTCGGCCTCTGGCACAACTTCGGCGATGACAAGCGCTTTGACGAACAGCGGGCCATCCTCCGCCGCGCCTTCGACCTCGGCGTCAACCACTTCGACCTCGCCAACAACTACGGCCCGCCCGCCGGATCGGCCGAAACCAACTTTGGCCGGCACTTGCGTGACGACTTCAAGCCCTACCGCGACGAACTCGTCATCTCCACCAAGGCCGGCTACTACATGTGGCCCGGACCCTTCGGAGAATGGGGTTCCCGCAAGTACCTGATTTCCAGCCTGGACCAGTCGCTGCAGCGGATGGGCCTGGACTACGTGGATATCTTCTACAGCCACCGGCCGGATCCTGAGACGCCGCTGGAAGAAACCATGGGCGCCCTGGACTACGCTGTCCGTTCGGGCAAGGCACTCTACGCCGGCATCTCCTCCTACACCCCGGAGCAGACCCTCGAAGCTGCAAGGATCCTTAAGGACCTCGGCACGCCACTGCTGATCCACCAGCCCAGCTACTCCATGCTCAACCGGTGGACCGAGAACGGCACCCCCAACCTGTACGAGGCCCTGGACCAGGTGGGAGCCGGCTCCATCGCCTTCTCACCGCTGGCTCAAGGGATGCTCACCGACCGGTACCTCAACGGCATTCCCGCCGATTCCAGGGCCGCGCAGCACAAATCCCTGGACCAGGGCCTGATCACCGACGAGAAGCTGGACCGGATCCGCGGCCTCCACAGCATTGCGGAGGGCCGGGGTCAGTCCCTGGCCCAGATGGCCATCGCCTGGATCCTGCGGGACCAGCCCAAGGGCTCGCCGGTCACCTCGGCCCTCATTGGTGCCTCCAGCGTCAAACAGCTGGAGGATTCCCTGTCCGCCATCAACAACCTCGAGTTCACCGAGGACGAACTGAACGCAATCGATGAGTTCGCCGTGGAATCGGACATCAACCTCTGGAAGCAGACCGTCTGACTTCTTTACCGCCAGTCCAAGGAGTGGGACGCGGGAACAGCGCCCGCGCCCACTCTGTTGGGTAGTATGAAAAGGCGCCGCGTGGCGCCAAAGCCTGCCGGCCGCCGTCGTACTTCCCTCGAAGCCGAACCGGCCGGCTGACGTTTGTCCTCAAAGGAGTTCCGTGTCTTCACATCCGATTCGTGTTGCAATCGTTGGCGTAGGAAACTGCGCCGCTTCGCTGGTCCAGGGCGTCCATTACTACAAGGACGCAGACCCCAAGGCCACGATCCCGGGCCTGATGCACGTTGAGTTCGGCCAGTACCACGTAGGTGACGTCGAGTTCGTTGCCGCGTTCGACGTCGACGGCAAGAAGGTCGGCGTTGACCTTGCCGACGCCATCCTGGCGAGCGAAAACAACACCATCAAGATCGCTGACGTGCCGCCCACCGGCGTCACCGTCCAGCGCGGCCACACCCTCGACGGCCTCGGCAAGTACTACCTCGAGACCATCGAGCAGTCCACCGAAGAGCCGGTGGACGTTGTGCAGGCGCTCAAGGACGCCAACGTTGACGTCATGGTCTGCTACCTGCCCGTTGGCTCCCAGGAAGCAGCCGAGTTCTACGCCCAGTGCGCCATCGACGCCGGCGTGGCCTTCGTCAACGCCCTGCCCGTCTTCATCGCCGGCACCAAGGAATGGGCCGACAAGTTCACCGCCGCCGGCGTCCCGATCGTGGGCGACGACATCAAGAGCCAGATCGGCGCCACCATCACGCACCGCGTCATGGCAAAGCTGTTCGAGGACCGCGGGGTCACCCTGGACCGCACGTACCAGCTGAACGTCGGCGGCAACATGGACTTCAAGAACATGCTGGAGCGCGACCGCCTGGAATCCAAGAAGATCTCCAAGACCCAGGCCGTCACCTCCAACGTGGAAGCCGAGCTCGCTGCCAAAGACGTCCACATCGGCCCGTCCGACTACGTGCAGTGGCTCGATGACCGCAAGTGGGCGTTTGTCCGCCTCGAGGGCCGCAACTTTGGCGACGCCCCCGTATCGCTTGAGTACAAGCTGGAAGTCTGGGACTCCCCGAACTCCGCCGGCGTGATCATCGATGCCATCCGCGCCGCCAAGATCGGCCTGGACCGCGGCATTGGCGGCCCGCTGCTCTCCGCCTCGAGCTACTTCATGAAGTCCCCGCCGGAGCAGTTCAACGACGACCTCGCACGCGAAAAGGTGGAAGCCTTCATCCGCGGCGACCTCGAACGCTAAACGTAAGTCTGGCTGTCCCCTTGCGACCCTCTCTCAATTAACGTCGCTTTCTGGACAGATCCTCTCTCACTTAACGTGGGTTTTCACGCGGCGCTCCCTCACTTCGGTGGGGGAGCGCCTCGGCTTAAGCCCTCATCGCATCTAACCCCTCGTGGCGGCCGATACACGTTGAGTGAGAGAGCGTCTGTAAAAAGCGCACGTTGAGTGAGAGAGGGTCTGTAAAAAGCCCACGTTGAGTGAGAGAGCGTCTGTAAAAAGCCCACGTTGAGTGGGAGAGGGTTGCTTAGGCGAGGCCCACAGGGTTGCCTTCGGCGTCCACGTCCATCCGCATGGCGGCCGGGGCTGCGGGCAGGCCGGGCATCGTCATTACCGCTCCGGTCAGTGCCACGATGAAGCCGGCCCCGGTCTTGGGCAGGAGGTCCCGCACATGGATGGTGAAGCCCTTCGGTGCCCCGAGGCGTGAGGCGTCGTCCGTGAATGAGTACTGGGTCTTGGCCATGCATACCGGCAGCCCGCCCCACCCGTTCCGCTCGATGTCCGCCAGTCGCTTCAGGGCAGGAACTGAGAAGTCCACGCCGTCCGCTCCGTAGATCTCCTGCGCGATGGTCCGGATCTTGTCCTCCACCGGCAGTTCCAGCGGGTAGAGGTGCCGGAAGCTGTTCGGCTTGGCGGCCGCCTGCGCCACGAGGGCGGCGAGTTCATCCCCGCCGTCGCCACCGCCCCCGTGCCCCCAGACATCGGCGACGGCGGCCGGAACGCCCTCCGCGGCGCACCACGCCAGCAGCCAGTCGAGTTCCTCGGCTGAGTCGAAGGCGAACCTGTTGATGGCCACGACGGATGGCACCCCGAACTTCTCCACGTTCCGGACGTGCCTGCGCAGGTTGGCCACGCCGGCTTCGAGGGCGGCGAGGTTCGGCGCCGTGAGCTGGTCCTTGGCCACCCCGCCCTGCATTTTCAGTGCCCGCACTGTTGCCACCACCACCACCGCAGAGGGCGCCAGCGCCCCGACGCGTGCCTTGATGTCCATGAACTTTTCGGCGCCCAGGTCGGCGCCGAAGCCCGCCTCCGTGACCACGATGTTCGCCAGCCGCCGCGCCGTCTGTGTGGCGATCAACGAGTTGCAGCCGTGGGCGATATTGGCGAAGGGACCGCCGTGGACAAGGGCGGGGGTGCCGGCGATGGTCTGCACCAGGTTGGGCTTGATGGCCTCCTTCAGCAGGAGCGTCAGCGCGCCCTGCACGCCCAGGTCCGCAACCGTGACGGGGGAGCGGTCGAAGGTGTAGCCGAACGTGATGCGGCCCAGCCGGGAGCGGAGGTCGGCCAAATCAGTGGCCAGGCAGAACACCGCCATGATCTCGGACGCTACGGTAATGTCGAAACCGTCCTGGCGCGGAACTCCCTGGGTAGGCCCGCCAAGCCCGATAACCACTTCCCGCAGGGCCCTGTCGTTCATGTCCAGCACCCGCTTGAACGTCATCCGGCGGGGATCAATATTCAAAGCGTTGCCCTGGTAGATGTGGTTGTCCACCAGCGCCATCAGCGCATTGTTGGCTGACGTGATGGCGTGGAAGTCGCCGGTGAAGTGGAGGTTGATTTCGTCCATCGGCAGCACCTGAGAGTAACCGCCGCCGGTGGCGCCGCCCTTCATGCCCAGGACCGGGCCCAGTGAAGGCTCGCGCAGGGCGATCATTACCTTGTGGCCGGCCCGCGCCAGTGAATCCGCCAGCCCCACGGTGGTGGTGGACTTCCCCTCACCGGCGGGAGTGGGGGACATCGCAGAGACCAGCACCACCTTCCCGTGCGGGGCAGGAGCGTTAAGGCGTGCGGGGTCGATTTTCGCCTTGAACCGTCCGTACTGTTCCAGCGCATCAGCATTGATGCCCGCCGCCGCGGCGACTTCCTCGATGGGCCGGATCCGTGCCGTCCTGGCGATCTGCAGGTCACTTGGGGTGGAAGGCATCATTGTCCTTTGTTTGGGCGGGTCCGGTCAGCTTTCCGTGGAGGGGACAGTCATGAGGCCGGAAAGGCCTGCACCAGTCTGCTTCCCACGTAGTTGTCGACGGCGGCATGGTAGCTTTCCAGCGTAATGGCAGCAGTGCGGGCCCAACCTGAGTTCTGCGCCCGGATGGCGGCTGCGCGGCCCATGTCTTCCCGGGTGGCGGGGTCGTCGTACAGTGCCTCCAGGGCATCGGCCCAGTCGGAGGCGTGGTGCCCGTCCACTAGGAGCCCCGTCCTGCCGTGGAAGATCGCCCGGGACAAACCGCCCACCCGGGTGGCCACCACTGGCGTACCGCAAGCCTGCGCCTCAAGCGCCACCAGGCCAAAGGACTCGCTGAAGGAAGGCATCACTACCACGTCCGCAGCGCGGAACCAGGCCGCCAGCTCAGGTGCCTTGACCGGCGGAAGCTGCGTGACGACGTCGTCCATTCCCGCCTCGGCCACCAGGCGGCGGAGGTTGAATTCCTTGTTGCCGCTCAGGGAGCCCAGGATGGTGACGCGGAGGTCGATGTCCGGACGGCGCTTCCTCAACAGGGCGGCCGCCTTGACCAGGACCTGGGGCCCCTTCAGCCGCTGGATCCGGCCGGCGAAAACAAGGTGGAAGGTCCCGGCCCCGATACCCCGCTCACTCCTTGACCTGGCACGGAAGGCAGGCGTGAAGGTGCTCAGGTCCACGCCGGGCGGGGCGATGTCGATCCGGTCGTAGGTGGCGCCGTAATGCGAAACCAGTTCGGCAGCTTCGGCGCTGGTGTTGGCAATCAGCCGCGCGGCGCCGTCAACAATGCGGTGCTCGCCGAGTTCACGCCGCCGCGGCTCGGGCTGTTCCCCGGATTCCAGCAGCAGGTTCTTGACCTTGGCCATCGTGTGCATGGTGTGGACCAGCGGCACGCCCCAGAGTTCGGAGAGTTCCAGGCCGGCGATCCCGGAGACCCAGTAGTGCGAATGAATGATGTCGTAGCGCCCGTGCGGCTGCCGGCGGCGGATCTGCTCAATCTCCGCCACCATGCTGTGCAGCAGCCCCGGCAGCTCTTCCTTCGGGATCTTCTTCAGGGGCCCGGCCAGGACGTTGTGCACGCAGACGCCGGGGTCGGGATGTTCGACGGCGGGCTGGTTGGCTGAGGTGGACCGGGTGAAGATTTCCACTTCAACCCCTGCCTCGGCCAGTGCGGAGGCCAGCTCCCGGATATAGACGTTCATTCCGCCGGCGTCACCCGAGCCGGGCTGCTCCATGGGGGAGGTGTGGAGGGAGAGCAAAGCGACCCTGCGGATCAGTGCCACGGGACCTCCTTCCGGCCAACGGCGCGTCCTGGCAGCGCCGGTTCAGTGCGCATCCGATAAAACACTACTCCTCCCTCAACGCCCGCCACCGCCCCACAGGTCCCGCAGCGCGGGGAACTCCTGCTCGTACCCCGCCAGCAGCGCCACCGCCAGTTCATGGGAACCCACCAGCGGATGCCGGGCGAAGGCTTCCAGGGCCGCCTCCCGGTCCCCGTAAGTGGCTGCGCGGACCGTAAGGCGCTCCACCTCCTTCACCTGCCGGAGCAGTCCAAGCTGCGGCTCCGGCGGCAGTTCCTGGGCCAGCGGCAGGGCGCCGTCCGTGGTCACCACGCACGGAACTTCGACGACGGCGTCTGCCGGCAGACCGGGAATGGCGGCCTGTGGAGGGGCTGCTTCAGCTGCCGGTGCCTGGGTTGCCGCCGGCAGGGAGTTGCGGGTGTTCAGGATCAGCTCGGTGTCGCCGGCTCCGGACAGGGCCCGCATCGCGGCGAGGGCAACGCGTTCGTAGCCCCCGCCGGCAAGATCGTCCTGATCCCGCTGCTCATCCTTGCCCCGGGCTTCGGCCAGGTAGCCCTCCTCACGGGACCGGCGGGCCTCCTCCCAGAGCCGGTAGGCATCGGTGCCGGCGGCGGTGAGGCGGGGATACAGTTCCTGCTGCTGGTCGTGGATGGTTTCGCCGCGGGTCCGGGCCATCGCCCGCATTGCTTTCCGGGCAGCGTCTCCTCGGTAGTAGTAATAGAGGTATTCATTCGGCAGGGATCCCAGGCGGGCGAGGAACGGCTGGGGGAACAGCCGGCCCTCTTCGAATGATGCAAGCGCCCGCGGGTCTGAGAGCAACTCCGGCAGCACGTCCCGCCCGCCGGACTCCAGACGGTAGAGCCAGCCCAGGTGGTTGAGGCCGTAGTAGCCCACGCCGTCGAGCCTTCCCTCGGGCAACGCCGCGCCCGCGGCACGTGCGGCGCGCTGCACCAGGCCCCCCGCGGAGTCGCAGATGCCGATAACCCGCTTGCCCAGCACCGGGAGCAGCGCCTCCGTCACCATGCCCGCGGGATTGGTGAAGTTAACCAGCCAGGCATGCGGGCAGTGCTCCTTCATGAGGCGGGCAAGGTGGAGCATGGGCGGGATGGTCCTGAGGGCGTAGGAAATTCCACCCGCGCCCGTGGTTTCCTGCCCCAGTAAACCAAGCCGTTGCGCCACTTTTTCGTCCGCCACCCGTCCCGCCGTACCGCCCGGGCGGATCGCGGCGAACACCATTTCCGCCCCTGGCAATGCTTCTGGAAGGCTGGTGGCTGCACGGACGGGAACCCGGCCGCCGATCCCTTCCGGCATGCTGCGCAGCACGGCCATGATCGCGTCCAGGCGTGCGGGGTCAACGTCATGCAGCACCAGTTCCGTGACCACCCCGGCGTAGCGCCCGGAAGCCAGTGCCCGGTAGATCAGCGGCACCCGGAAACCGCCGCCGCCGGCAATCAGAAGCCGCATAATCAGCAGTCTAGGCCGGTCCCGCCTGAGCCCCTACCGCATGTGGGCGGCAGGGCGTAGTGTGCGGTCATGGACGCGATCCCAGCCCGCCCGTTCGATCCACTGGCGGCCGTCCGCTCGCCGGCGACCCCCGGTTTCGATGTTTTGCTGGCCGGCACCGTTTTTCAGGACATCATCTTTACCGGCCTCCCGCACGCACCGGAACCAGGCACCGAAATCTGGAGCGACGGCATGGGCAGCTGCCCCGGCGGGGTGGCCAACCAGGCCATCGCGGCGGCGCGGCTGGGGCTGCGGACAGGGCTGGCGGCCGCATTCGGCGACGACGGCTATGGGGACTTCAACTGGAAGATCCTGTCCGGGCAGGAGCATGTGGATCTCACCTTGTCCCGGCGCGTGCCGGGCTGGCATTCGCCCGTCACCGTCTCGCTCTGCGTGGAGAAGGACCGGTCCCTGGTGACCCACGGCGACGCCCCACCCATCACCTCCTCGGAGCTCATCGGAGATCCGCCGCCCGCGCTCGCGGGCATCGCGGAAGTGGGCATGGAGATCGAGCCGTGGGCCAAGGCCGCCCACCATGCAGGGGTCAAGCTGTTCGGTGATGTCGGCTGGGACCCCAGCGGCGAGTGGGCTCCCGTCCGGCTGGACAACCTGGAGTATTTCCACGCCTTCCTGCCCAACCAGCGCGAGGCCATGGCGTTCACGGGCAAGGATGATCCGTGGACCGCCCTGTACGCCCTGGCGGACCGGGTTCCCGTCGCGGTCGTGACCTTGGGGGCGCAGGGCGCCATGGCGGTGGACTCGGAAACGGGGGAGGAGGAGTGGGTGCCGTCGCTGCCGGTAAAGGCCTACGATCCCACCGGCGCAGGGGACTGTTTCGACGCCGCGTTCATCGTCGGCAGCCTTGCCGGCTGGCCGCTGGGGGACAGGCTGCGTTTCGCCAACCTCTGTGCCTCACTCGCGGTTCAGGAAGTGGGAGGATCACTGGCCGCCCCCGGCTGGGGGGACATTGCCGACTGGTGGAAGCGCGCGAACGCACGCCCCGAGCGGCAGATGAGCCAGTGGCTGCGGCGCTTCGGCTTCCTCGCCGACATCATCCAGGACGTCCCGCTGGCCGCCCAGCGCAGGGCTTCCGCCACCATCGCCCACCTCTCCGATGCCTGATCGATTATTCGGCCGGAAGCGCCAGCACTAGAATCACTAAGGTGACTTACCCCGCAACAACCGGCGAATTCAGTGCTGCCCCGGCCAACGGCCCCCGCTACGAACGGTCTGCCGTGATCGACCTTGACGCCATCCGGCACAACGTCCGCCGGCTGGCCGCTGCCGCCTCCCCGGCGAAAGTCATGGCCGTGGTCAAGGCCGATGCGTACGGGCACGGGGCGGTACCCGTGGCGCGCGCAGCCCTGGAGGCAGGGGCATCCTGGCTGGGTGTGGCCCACATTTCCGAAGCCCTGGCGCTCCGGGCCGCCGGGATCGACGCGCCGCTGCTCGCCTGGCTGCACACCCCGGACAGCAACTTCGGGGCAGCCGTCGCGGCCGGCGTCGATATTGGCTGCTCGGGCTGGGAACTGGACCGAATCGTGGCAGCCGCCCGGGAACAGGAGCGCCCCGCCCGCATCCACCTGAAAGTGGACACGGGGCTGGGACGCAACGGCGCCACCCTCGACACCTGGGACCACATCGTGGGCGAGGCGATGGAATACCAGGACCAGGGCCTGCTCCGCGTGGTGGGGATCTTCTCCCACCTTGCCGTCGCCGACGAACCCGAGCGCCCTGAAACGGACCAGCAGCTGGCCACCTTCCGTGAGGTCCTCGCCGTTGCGGAGGACGCCGGCGTGGACCCTGAGGTGCGGCACCTCGCCAATACCCCCGCAACCCTGTCCCGGCCCGATACCCACTTCGACCTGGTCCGGGTGGGACTGGGCATCTACGGGCTGTCCCCGTTCGCCGGGCAGAGTTCCGCTGAACTGGGACTCCGTCCGGCCATGACCCTGCGGACCCTCGTGTCGCAGTGCAAGGAGGTGCCGGACGGGCAGGGCGTCTCCTACGGCCTCCGCTACCATACGACCGGCGCCAGCACGCTGGGACTGATCCCGATGGGCTATGCGGACGGGGTGCCGCGGATCGCCACCGGCGGGCCGGTCAGGGTGGCCGGGAGGACCTACCCTGTGGTGGGCAGGATTGCGATGGACCAGATGGTCATCGACTTCGGCAGCACGGTCCAGGCGGGGAGCCTGCTGGGTGCCGAAGCGGAACTGTTCGGCGACGGCTCCGACGGCGGCCCCACCGCCGATGACTGGGCGCGGGCCGCCGGAACCATCAACTACGAAATCGTCACCAGGATCAGTCCCAGGGTGCCGCGCTGCTTCATCAATGAAGAGGACAAGAGCGCCGCATCCAGCCAGGAGGATGCCGCGTGAGTGCCAACGGCCAGGCTGGCCTTCCCAATTGGGAAAAGACTTTCACCGCGACGACGGCGGACCAGACCCAGGCGCTCGCCGTCCGCCTTGCGTCGGTGCTGGAGGCGGGGGACCTGCTGGTCCTCAGCGGTGAGCTGGGTGCCGGCAAGACCACCTTTACCCAAGGGCTCGGCGAAGGGCTGGGCGTCCGGGAGGGCATCATTTCCCCCACCTTCGTGCTGGTCCGCATCCACCCCAACCTGCCGGACGGGCCGCGGCCCGGCGGTCCGGACCTCGTCCACGTTGACGCCTACCGGCTCGAATCGGCGGCAGAGATCGACGACATCGACCTTGAGAACACCATGGACTCCTCGGTGACGGTGGTGGAGTGGGGACAGGACCGGGTGGAGCACCTCAGCGAGAGCAGGCTGGAGATCGACCTGCACCGCGCGATCGGGCTTGGCGCCATGCCCTCTGCCGGCCTGGACTTTGACACTGAAGACGCCGACGAGCCCCGCACCATTGTGATGCGCGGGTACGGCCCCCGGTGGGCTGACGCTCCGGAACTGGGCGCCGCCAGGGAAGGGGCGCGCTGATGCTGCTCCTTGCCATCGACACCTCGGCCGTGGCCAGCGCCGCCCTGGTCTCGGACGAAGCGCCGGACAGGGTCATCGCCGCCTTCTCCACCGAGGACACCCGCAGCCATGCGGAAGTGCTAGCCCCTGGAATCGAGGAGATGCTGGCCGCCGCCGGTATCTCCGGGCAGGACATCGACGCGCTGGTGGTGGGCGTGGGGCCAGGCCCGTTCACTGGACTACGGTCGGGAATCGCGACGGCGCGGACGCTTTCGTTTGTCTGGGGCAAGCCCCTGTACGGGCTGGTCAGCCTGGACGCCATCGCGCTGGAGGTGGCAGAATCCACCGCCGCCGTCCGGGAATTCCTGGTGGTCACGGATGCGCGCCGCAAGGAGGTTTACTGGGCGCGGTACACATCGGAGGATGGCAAGCTTCCCAGCCTGGAAGACGGCCCGCACGTCAGCTTCGCGGCCGACCTGCCGGAGCTGCCCGCCTTCGGCGCCGGCGCCGGCCTCTATGCCGATGCCCTGGACTGCCACCCGGAGTTTGCCCAGGAACAGCCGGACGCCCTGTACTTGGGGCAGTTCGCGCTGGCCCGGCTCGCCGCCGGGAACGGACTCTTGGACTCGACACCCCTGTACCTCCGCGAATCCGACGCGCAGGTGCCCGGACCGCGGAAGAGGGCACTGTGAACGCCCTACATGGCCGCGAGCCACTGGGGATCACCGTCCGGGACATGACGCTCGAGGACGTGCCCGCCGTGAGTGCGCTGGAACAACGGCTCTTCCCCGTGGACGCCTGGCCCCTGCAGATGTTCTTCGACGAGCTGTCCCAGCCGGAAACCCGCCGCTACCTCGTGGCGCTGGGCAGCAACGGCATCGTGGGCTACGCCGGGCTGATGTGCATCGAACCCATCGCGGACGTCCAGACGATCGCCGTCGTCCCCGAATATGAGGGACGGGGCATCGGCACCACGCTGCTCACCACCCTCATTGAGGAGGCCCGCCGCAGGCGGGCAGCGGACGTCCTGCTGGAAGTCCGGGCCGACAACCCGCGGGCGCAGCAGCTGTACCGGCGCTTCGGCTTCGAACAGATCCACGTCCGCCCCCGGTACTACCGGGACGGCGTGGACGCCCTGATCATGCGGCTCCAGCTCACCGGCATCCCCGGCGAAGGGGCCCACGAATCCGGTCCGGCAACCGGCGAAGGAACAACCACGGAGGCAGGCCAGCCATGAACCGATCCCAGCCACTGGTCCTGGGCATTGAATCGTCGTGCGACGAAACCGGCGTCGGCATTGTCCGCGGGACAACCCTGCTGACCAACACTGTGTCCTCCTCAATGGACGAACATGTGCGGTTCGGCGGGGTTATCCCGGAGATTGCGTCGCGGGCCCACCTTGATGCCTTTGTGCCCACCCTGGAACAGGCATTGGCCGGGGCCGGAGTGACGCTGGACGAGGTGGACGCCATTGCCGTTACCTCCGGACCGGGCCTGGCCGGAGCCCTCATGGTGGGAGTCTGCGCAGCCAAGGCCTTGGCCGTGGCCACCGGAAAGCCCCTGTACGCGATCAACCATTTGGTGGCCCACGTGGGCGTCGGTCTGCTGGACGGGAAGGACGGCGGCCGGGAACCCGGCACCGCCCCGCAGCTTCCGGACAACCTTGGCGCCCTGCTGGTGTCCGGAGGCCACACAGAAATCCTGAAAATCAACAGCATCACCGACGACGTGGTCCTGCTGGGCTCCACCATCGACGACGCCGCCGGGGAAGCCTATGACAAGGTGGCGCGGATCCTCGGCCTCGGTTACCCGGGCGGGCCTGCCATCGACAAGGTGGCCCGCACCGGCAACCCGAAATCCATTCGCTTCCCCCGCGGCCTGAGCCAGCCGAAGTACATGGGCACCGCCGAAGAGCCCGGCAAGCACCGCTACGACTGGTCCTTCAGCGGCCTCAAGACCGCGGTGGCCCGGTGCGTGGAGCAGTTCGAGGCGCGCGGCGAAGAGATTCCGGTGGCTGACATCGCCGCCGCCTTCCAGGAAGCCGTGGTGGACATCATCTCGTCCAAGGCTGTGCTGGCCTGCCGCGAGCACGGGATCAAGGACGTGCTGCTGGGCGGCGGCGTGGCCGCGAATTCCCGCCTCCGGGAGCTCACCGGGCAGCGCTGCGCGTCCGCCGGGATCCGGCTGCATGTGCCGCCGCTAAACCTGTGCACGGACAACGGCGCCATGGTGGCTGCCCTGGGTGCCCAGCTGGTGATGGCAGGAGTGGAGCCAAGCGGCATCCGTTTCGCGCCGGACTCGTCCATGCCGGTCACCTCGGTCTCACTCCCCGCCTAACCCGCCGCCCGGCGGACCGTCGCGGGGCACTTTGGGGGAGCCGCCGTTGTAAATCACGACGGCGGGCGGCGTGTCCGTGCCGAAGTGCCCCGTTTCGGGTGGGGGCTACTCAGGCGGTGGGGCCGTTCCGCATCTGTTTGACCAGGTCCAGCACTACGGCCTGGAGGTCCCCGCCGTGCTCGGCGGCCACCTTCCGCTGGCGCTGGTAGCCGGCGCCGCGGCGGATGATTTTCTCGACGTCGGCCAGCTCGTCCGGGCAGCCCAGCTTCTTCGCCACGGGCTCCAGCCGGTTCAGGGTCTCCAGCAGGTGCTCGGTAACCAGCTGCTCCTTACCGGAGGCGTCGAGGATGATGATCGCGTCCATGCCGTACCGGGCCGCGCGCCATTTGTTCTCCTGCACGTGCCAGGGCGGCATGGTGGGAATGGTCCCGCCGTTGTCCAGGGTGGTGGAGAATTCGTCCACGAGGCATTGGGTCAGGGCAGCAATCGCGCCCACTTCCTCCAGGGTGGCCAGACCGTCGCAGATCCGCATTTCAATGGTTCCAAGGTTCGGAACCGGGCGGATGTCCCAGCGGATTTCGGAGAGGGTGTCGATCACGCCCGTGGTGAACATGTCCTGGACGTAGGACTCGTACTCTTCCCAGGAGCGGAACTGGAAGGGCAGGCCCGCAGTGGGAAGCTGCTGGAACATCAGGGCCCGCTGCGAAGCGTAGCCGGTGTCCTCGCCGCCCCAGAACGGGCTGGACGCGGAGAGCGCCTGGAAGTGCGGGAAGTAGTTGACCAGGCCGTCCAGGACAGGAAGTGCCTTATCCCGGCTGTCCAGCCCCACGTGGACGTGCACGCCATAGATCACCATCTGGCGGCCCCACCACTGGGTGCGGTCGATCAGTTTGGCGTAGCGGGCCTTGTCCGTCACCGGCTGCAGCTGCGGCGGGCTGAACGGGTGGCTTCCGGCGCAGAACAGTTCCACGCCCATGGGATCAGTGATTTCGCGGACCGCGGCGAGGGAACGGCTGAGGTCCTCCTTGGCCTCGGCGGCTGTCTCACAGATGCCGGTGACCAGTTCAACGGTGTTCAGCAGCAGTTCCTGCTTGATGTGCGGATGCTCGTCGTCTTCGTTCAGTTCCGGGTGCCGCGATGCCACGCCCCGGAGTACCTCGTTGGCCACGGAGGCGAGCTCGCCGGTCCTGCCATCCACCAGCGCGAGCTCCCACTCAACACCAAGGGTTGACTGCCGTGATGAAGCGAAGTCGATCTTCACGCATTTCCTAACTGTCCTGTTTGCCGCTGGCTCTTGCCGTCACTGACAGGCTGCTGCCGGCAGGCGAACGGGTGGTTCAAGTCTAGTGCAGGGGTAGCATCGTATTGATGGCCTTGTTCCAACACGTCCGTGACAGTCTTCACAAAACCTTCCCCGCCCTTGCTGCCGCCTCGGCCGCAGTAGCCCTCGCCTCCTGTACGGCCGCGCCCGGGCCCGTTCCGTCGTCGTCGGCCCCTTCTGCTCCGGCCCCGCCCACCGCCACGGGTACGACGACGGCGCCCGCCACCTCCTCGCCGGCACCTGATCCGGGTGCCACGCCACTGGGCTGGGGTCCCCAACAGCGCGATGCGGACAAGGCCGCCGCGGCAGTGGCCGCAATGACCACCGAACAGAAAGCGGGGCAGGTCCTGCTTCCGTTCTTCAAGGGCAAAGACGTGGAAGCGCAGGCGGCCCTGATCGAACGGCTGCACCTGGCCGGGTCCATCATCATGGGCGACAACGTTCCGCTCGATGCGCAGGGCCGGATGGACGTGCAGGGCATGGCAGCCATCAACCAGCGGCTCGCCCAGGCCGCAGCCGCCGGCGGCAGGCCCTGGCCCGGGATCATTGCCGTGGACCAGGAAGGCGGCCAGGTTGCCCGGCTGGGGCCGCCGCTGACGGAATGGCCCACGCCCATGAGCTACGGCGCCGCCGGGAGCGCGCCCCTGGCGAAGGACGCGGGCCAGGGGCTGGCGGCGGAGCTGGTCCCTCTGGGCTTCAATGTGGATTTCGCTCCGGATACGGATGTCACCATCGGCCCGAGGGACCCCACCATCGGTGCCAGGTCCATGTCCTCGGACCCCGGGACTGCCGCTTCCCTTGGCGTCGCCTTTTCCCAGGGAATGCTCGCCGCGGGAGTGTTGCCTGCGGTCAAGCACTTCCCGGGGCACGGATCGGTGACCGTTGACTCGCACGTCAACCTCCCCGTGCAGCCCGCCCCTCTTGCAGAACTCAGCGTCCGCGACTGGAAGCCCTTCGAGGCCGCCATCGCTGCCGGCTCGCCGATGGTGATGACGGGGCACATTGCGGTCCCTGCGCTGGAACCCGGCGTCCCGGCGTCGCTCTCCGGCCCCACCTATGCCGCGCTGCGGGGGCTGGGCTTCAAAGGCGTGGCGGTGACGGACGCCCTGAATATGGGCGCCGTGGCCAAGCAGTACCCCGGCGGAACCGCCGCAGTGATGGCCCTCGCCGCCGGCGCCGACCTCCTGCTGATGCCGGCCGACGTGGGGCAGGCGCATGCCGGCATCGTCCAGGCGGTGGCGTCCGGCGCGCTGCCCGCCGAGCGGCTGGATGACGCAGCGCGGAGGGTGGCCACGATGATGGTGTGGAACAGCCGGACGGCAGCGAAAACCGGCGCCCCGGCCGGAAGCGGCGCAGCACTCTCAGCCCGGATCTCGGCGCAGGCCGTTACCGTCCTCACGGGTGCGTGCAGCGGCCCCCTGGTGCCCGGTGCTGTCCAGGTGGCCGGCGGCCAGCCGGCGGACAGGGCACGGTTCGAGGCTGCGGCAACCCGCGCCGGGCTGGCTCTCGGTTCGGGACCGGTGGTCAGCCTGATCGGCTTCGGCGGGCGGGGCGCGGGAGGGGACATCGCCGTCGCACTCGATGCTCCCTGGCCCCTGCAGGACTCAACCGCGCCGGTTAAGATGGCCCTTTACGGCCGGAGCGACGGCGCCTTTGACGCCCTCGCCGCGGTCCTCGCCGGGAAGGCGCCCGCCCCCGGGAAGCTGCCGGCCGCCGTCGGAGGATTCCCGGCAGGCACCGGCTGCCCCTCTCCCAACTAAGTAGCGCTAAGTGTCGTTTTGGAGCCTCAAAACGACACTTAGCGCTACCCAGTTGGGAGGGAGCGGGTTAAATGGGGAGGTGCCCATTCTGAATAAAGACATGACCCTCTGCATCTCGCTCTCGGCCCGGCCCAGCAACAACGGGACCCGTTTCCACAACCACCTGTATGAGCAGCTGGACCTCAACTGGATCTACAAGGCGTTCGCCCCCACCAACCTGGAGCAGGCCATCGCCGGCGTGCGCGGGCTGGGCATCCGCGGCTGTGCCATCTCCATGCCGTACAAGGAAGACGTGATCGCCCTCGTGGACGAGATGGATCCTTCCGCGAAGGCCATCGACTCAGTGAACACCATCGTGAACACGGACGGACACCTTAAGGCGTACAACACCGACTACACCGCGATCGAGCAGCTCCTGGCCGCCAATGACGTCCCCACCAGCTACTCTGTCCTGGTCCAGGGTGCGGGTGGAATGGCCAAAGCCACTGTTGCCGCGCTCCGGGACGCCGGCTTCTCCGATGTCACTGTGCTCGCCCGGAACGAGGCCACGGGCCGGGCGCTCGCCGAACAGTACGGCTTCCAGTGGCGTCCGGCGCTCGACGGCGGGACGGCTGACCTGATCATCAATGTCACCCCCATCGGAATGGCCGGAGGGGCGGAGGCTGAGTCGCTCGCCTTTCCGCAGGAAGCGATCGACGCCGCCCGCGTAGTGTTCGACGTGGTTGCCCTGCCCGCCGAAACGCCGCTGATCAAGGCGGCACGGGCAGCAGGGAAACCCGTGATCACCGGGGCGGAGGTGGCCACCATCCAGGCGCTGGAGCAGTTCGTGCTTTACACCGGCGTGCGGCCCACTGCTGAGCAGGTGCGCGCCGCCGAGGAGTTCATGCGCGCCCAGTAGCCTGCCTCAGGCCACCGGCTCCACCACGATGGCCACCCGGTCCTCCCCGATGCGGGTCAGGACCAGGGTGGCCGTTTTTCCGGCCTTCTTCGCCGTGTTCTTTCCGCCGGCATTCCTGCCGCCCAGCAGCTGCTTGCGGAGCTCCTCCGGCGTAACGGCGGTCCCGCGCTTCTTGATGTCCAGCACGCTGATGCCGTTGTCCTTCACCCAGGCCTTGAGGGCCTTGACGTTGCAGGGCATCACGTCCAGGACTTTGTAGGCACGCGCAAACGGCGTGTCCACGAGGAACGGTGCGCAAATGTAGGCGATGTGTTCATCCACCAGGTGCCCGCCGAGTTCCAGCGCGACGTCGGCCACCAGGCCGGCGCGGATCACCGCTCCGTCGGGCTCGTACAGGTAGCCCTCTACCGGGCCCACTGGAGCAGCGGGACCTGCCCCAAAGTCTTCACTGCTGGCCATCTCCGCCGCGCCTTGGGCGCCGAGCACCAGGGCAGCCCGGCGGACGCCCGGCCGGCGCACGGCGTTAAACCACAGGGCCACCTCGGTGACATCCCCAGCCACGGAGACCCACTGTGCTTCACACTCCGCAGGAACGGAATCATGGGGCATGCCGGGCCCCATCTTGACGCCCACAGCCAGCCCGGACGCCGCCAGCTTCTCCACGAAGGACAACGGCGGGGAAAATGCTTCCGGGTCCCAAATCCGCTTGGTCCCCGAACTGGAGGTGACCCGGCGTGCAGGATCCAGCCAGACCCCGTCGATCCCGTCCAGCGGGACCGAGGTGGCGTCGGCGTGCACCACAGTGGCGTTGGGGAAGGGGATGAGGTTGACGGTGGCGCAGGCGGCGGTGGTCTCGTCCATTTCCACTGCCGTCACGTTGATGTCCATGGACGCCAGCGCCAGGGAGTCGGCGGCCAGGCCGCAGCCCAGGTCCGCCACGTGGCGGCATCCGGCCTCGGCAAACCGCTGGGCGTGGCGGGCGGCAACGTTGAGCCGGGTGGCCTGCTCCAGGCCCGCCTGCGTGAACAGCATCTGGCGGGCGAATTCCCCGAACTTCGCGGCGGCTTTGGTGCGGAGCCGGGACTGGGTCAGCACGGCGGAGACCACTTCGGGGGAGTGCCCGGCCTTGCGGAGGGCCGCATTCAGGGCGAATGACTTCTCCTCCTGGTAAGGGTCCAGGGACGCCAGGAGATCCCAGCCTTCAGGGGTGAGAAGGGGTGCAATCTGGTCCTGGGGAGCTTGAGCCATGGGTTCCAGCCTAGTGGAGCAGCGGCCGGCGCGGATGCCGATAGTGTTGAAACCATGAAAGACAGCGCAGGTCCCCAGCAGTCCCGTCAGCACCAGCCAGGGGACGGGGGCCCGGCCAGGTTCGCCCGGCCCGCGCTGATTGCCAGCGCCGTGGTGGCCATTGTCTGCGTCGCGCTCCTGGTGATCATCTTCTTCCTGGACACTTTCAACGCCACCGTCTATTCGGTGGGCGGCAATGACATCCGGGACGAGACCCAGGAGGCGCAGGATATCCGTGGGCTCTATGACGGCGCCCGGGTTGGCAGCATCATCTTCCTCGTGGCCTCACTGCTGACGGCGATCGCAGCGGCTGCACTGCTCTACCGCGGCCGGAATTCCGCCGGCGAGGGCGACGGCGGCGAAGACGTCGACTTTGACGACCTGGGCCGCTGACGCTCCTTGCCGCCCGCGCTGGTCAGCAGGACACCGGAGATGACGAGTGCCCCGCCCAGGATCTGCGGAACTGTGATGGGCTGCCCCAGGACAACCGTGATGACGGCCGTGAACACGGCGATGAGGTTCAGGTAGTTGCCGGCGTTGGCCGCAGAGGTCCGCTTGAGGGCCAGGTTCCAGAGCAGGTAGGACCCCAGTGACGGGAAAACTGCGATAAAGGCCAGGGACCATCCTTCGGACGGGCTGCCGGGAAGGCCGGAACCAGTGGCCACGGCAAACGGAAGAAGGACGACGGCGGCCATCGCCACCTGCACGGCGGTGGAGGTGATTGCCGGGACGTCCAGCCGGCGGGCAATGATCGTATACAGGCCCCACACGGTGATGGCTCCCACGATCAGCAGCTCTCCAGTGTTGATGGAGAAGGTCAGGAGCCGCTCGAAGCTGCCCGCGGTAAGGACTATGAGGACGCCCAGCAGACCCAGCGCCACCCCAACCCAACTGAGCGGCCGTGGCCTGTCCCGGAGCAGGACGACTGCCATGACCAGGATCAGCGCCGGGTTCGCGGCAGTCACCAGCGAAGCATTAAGGGCGGAGGTGTGCTGCAGTGCGCTGTAGAGCAGCAGCGTGTAGCCGCTCATTCCCAGCCCACTCAGGAGCAGCAGGACAGGCCAACGGCGAAGGGCGGCGCGCCAGTCCGGCTTCTCCACCGCGTGCGCCAGGACCAGCAGCGGCACTGCGGCCAGGACCCAGCGCCAGAAAGTCAGCTGGAGCGGCTCCATGGTTTTCATGGCGGCCTGCCCCACGACGAAGTTTCCTGCCCAGAACAGGTTGGCAAGGATGAGGTAAACAGCTGCTCGCACCGGACAAATGTACACATGTACGGTTCGCGGATGACGAAACTCTGGCACTCGCCTTGACCGAGTGCTAACCCTTACATAGAGTCTTCATTAGCACTCTCCCTAGGAGGGTGCTAACACATGAAGAGCTGCCAGCCAGGCTGCTGCCGGCACCGCGACGACGGTTTGCCAGCCATGGCGGAAAGCTTTCCAGTCCACGAATTTGCTGACGAAGAAGGAGAGGTCCGAGTGTCGGTCTCTATTAAGCCTCTTGAGGATCGTATTGTTGTCCGCCCGCTCGAAGCAGAGCAGACCACGGCTTCCGGCCTGGTTATCCCGGACTCCGCGCAGGAGAAGCCCCAGGAAGGCGAAGTTGTTGCAGTAGGCCCCGGCCGCTTCGAGGACGGCAACCGCGTTCCCGTCGATGTAGCCGTCGGCGACGTCGTCATCTACTCCAAGTACGGCGGAACTGAAGTAAAGACCGGCGGCACCGAGTACCTCGTGCTGTCCGCCCGCGACGTCCTGGCGATCGTCGTAAAGTAACTCTCCGGATCCCCGCGCCGCTGGTCATGCATTCTGCTGCTCAGCGGCGCGGGGTTCTGTCTTGAAAGGACAAAACCATGGCAAAGCAGCTTGCGTTTAACGACGCTGCCCGCCGGTCTCTTGAAGCCGGCATCGATAAGCTCGCCAACACCGTCAAGGTGACGCTCGGCCCCCGCGGCCGCAACGTCGTCCTGGACAAGAAGTGGGGAGCTCCCACCATCACGAACGACGGCGTCACCATCGCCCGCGAAGTTGAGCTGGACGACCCGTACGAGAACCTTGGCGCGCAGCTGGCCAAGGAAGTAGCCACCAAGACCAACGATGTTGCCGGCGACGGCACCACCACCGCAACGGTCCTGGCCCAGGCGCTGGTCAAGGAAGGCCTGCGCAACGTTGCGGCAGGTGCTGCCCCCGGCCAGATCAAGCGCGGCATCGAGGTTTCCGTCGAAGCCGTCGCCGCCCGCCTGCTGGAGAACGCCCGCCCCGTTGAAGGCACCCAGGTTGCCAACGTGGCAGCCATCTCCGCCCAGAGCGATGAGGTTGGCGAGCTCCTTGCCGAGGCCTTCGGCAAGGTTGGCAAGGATGGTGTGATCACCATCGAGGAATCCTCCACCACGCAGACCGAGCTGGTCCTCACCGAGGGCATGCAGTTCGACAAGGGCTACCTGTCCCCGTACTTCATCACGGACGCGGACCGCCAGGAAGCCGTCCTCGAGGACGCCCTCATCCTGATCAACCAGGGCAAGATCTCCTCGCTGCAGGAGTTCCTGCCGCTGCTGGAGAAGGCGCTGCAGGCCGGCAAGCCGCTGTTCATCATCGCTGAAGACGTCGACGGCGAGGCCCTGTCCACGCTGATCGTCAACCGCATCCGCGGCACGCTGAACGTCGTGGCCGTCAAGGCTCCGGGCTTCGGCGACCGCCGCAAGGCCATGCTCCAGGACATCGCCACCCTTACCGGTGCACAGGTTGTGTCCCCGGAACTGGGCCTGAGCCTGGACACGGTGGGCCTCGAGGTGCTGGGTACGGCACGCCGCATCACGGTAACCAAGGACAACACCACCATCGTTGACGGCGCAGGTTCGGCCGAAGACGTGGCAGCACGCGTTGCGCAGCTGCGCGCCGAGCTGACCCGCACCGAGTCCGACTGGGACCGCGAAAAGCTCCAGGAGCGCCTGGCCAAGCTGGCCGGCGGCATCGGTGTCATCAAGGTCGGTGCTGCAACCGAGGTTGAGCTCAAGGAAAAGAAGCACCGCATCGAGGACGCCGTGTCCTCGACCCGTGCTGCCCTCGAAGAAGGCATCGTTGCCGGTGGCGGCTCAGCACTGATCCACGCCCTGAAGGCACTGGATGAGGACCCGGCCGTCAAGGCACTGGAAGGCGACGCCGCCGCTGCTGTGGGCATCGTCCGCCGTGCGCTGGTCCAGCCGCTGCGCTGGATTGCCCAGAACGCCGGTTTCGACGGCTACGTCATCACCTCCAAGGTGGCCGAGCTCGACACCAACAACGGCTTCAACGCCAAGTCGGGCGAGTACGAGGACCTGATCGCCGCCGGCGTGATCGACCCCGTCAAGGTCACCCGCGCAGCCCTCCGCAACGCAGCCTCCATCGCTGCCCTGGTTCTCACCACCGAGACCCTGGTCGCCGAGAAGCCTGCCGAGGAAGACGAGCACGCAGGCCACAGCCACTGATCTGTGGCTCCGCGCGGGCAACCGTGCATGCACAGAAAGCCGGTCCAGCATCCGCTGGGCCGGTTTTTTGTGGGCCCATGCCGTCAGGGTGCCCTTGCCGAACGAAGCGAGGCTAGGGGACGTGGGGGATCAAGTCCCCGGCATGTCCTGTGTCTGGACGTCGCCGGCGCGCTCGTACACCAGCGACACCGCTCCCTTCGGGAAGCTGCGGGCCGGTTCGGCGAGGCGGAAGGTGGCGGGGATGGTCCCGGCGTCGAAAAGGCGTTTGCCCTGCCCCAGCGTCACCGGATACAGCCAGAGGTGGAGGCGGTCCAGCACGTTCTCGGCGAGGAGTGAACGGATCAGGGCGCCGCTGCCGAACATGTGCACTTCATCAAACTCATCCCGGAGCCTGCCCGCCTCACCAGGGTCGGGCAGGACGCTGGTTCCCGCCCAGGCCGGATCCGAAAGCGTAGTGGACACAACGAACTTGGGAACCCGGTTGAGCGTCCCGCCTATGTCACCGGATTGGTGTGGCCAGTAGGCGGCGAAGATGTCATAGGTTTTCCGCCCGAGCAGCAGGGCATCGATCTTGTTGATCTCGGCCTCAATCGCTGCTTCTGACTCGTCATCGGACACCGGCGCCTGCCAGCCGCCGAAAGCGAAGCCGCCCTCGCTGTCCTCTTCGCGGCCGCCGGGCGCCTGGTAAACGCCGTCGAGGGTCAGGAACAGGTTCGCCACAATGATTCCCATGCGTCCAGTCTGGAAGGGCGCTCCGAGGCTGTCTAGAGGTGCGGTGGTGGCAGACTGGGTGCCATGCTGCTCGACGAGCTTGTGAATACAACCCAGGCCGTGGCCTCAACCCGCTCCCGGCTTGCGAAGGTTGATGCGCTGGCAGGACTGCTGAAAAGGCTGGAACCCGCGGAAATTGCGACGGCGGTTGGTTTGCTCATTGCCAGGCCCCGGCAGGGACGGGTAGGGGTTGGCTGGAGCGGGATGAAGGCGGCGATGGGGGAGCCGGCAGCTGAACCAAGCCTCACTGTGGCTGAGGTCGACGCTGCCTTGGACCGGCTGCTCGGCACGGCAGGAACGGGTTCGGCAGCGGAGCGGGCTGGGATCCTCCGGACCCTGACCGGGGCAGCCACGGAACGCGAACAGGCCTTCATCGCAGGCGTGCTCCTCGGGGAATTGCGGACTGGTGCCCTTGAAGGGGTCCTGACGGACGCGGTGGCCCGGGCTGCCGGCCGGCCGGCGGACGCCGTACGTCGAGCTGCCATGCTCTCCGGCGACCTCGGCGGGACCGCCCTGCTGGCACTGACGGGCACGGCGGAGCAGCTGGACGCGGTCGGGCTCGTCGTCGGCCGCCCGGTGCAGCCCATGCTTGCCGCCACCGCCTCCAGCGTGAGCGACGCCCTGGGCACCACGGGGGAGGCGTCTGTGGAATACAAGCTCGACGGAGCGCGCATCCAGGTGCACCGGGCAGGCGACGACGTCCGCGTTTACACCCGTACGCTGGCCGAGGTGACCCACCGGCTGCCCGAAGTGGTGGAGGTGGTGCGCGGACTGCCCGTGCGGGAGGTCATCCTGGACGGCGAGACCCTCGCCCTCGACGAGGACGGCGGCCCGCGCCCGTTCCAGGAGACCATGTCCCGGTTTGGGGCCGATGCCGCACGCGACACACTGCTTCACCCCTGGTTCTTCGACGTGCTGCACATCGACGGCCGCGACCTGCTTGATGAGCCGCTGGCCACGCGCATCGGCGTCCTCGAGAGTATTGCGCCCGGGCACCGGATCCCGGGGGAAGTCACCGCTGACGTGGCCGTTGCCGAGAAGGTGTCGCGCGAGGCGCTCGCCGCAGGCCATGAGGGCGTGGTGGTCAAGGCCATCGGGTCCGCCTATGCGGCGGGCCGGCGCGGCTCAAACTGGGTCAAGGTCAAGCCCGTGCTCACCTATGACCTGGTGGTACTGGCCTGCGAGTGGGGTTCGGGGCGGCGCACCGGACTGCTGTCCAACCTGCACCTCGGAGCACTGGACCCGCTGGGCGAGTTCGGCGCGCCGGGTGGCTACGTGATGGTGGGCAAGACTTTCAAGGGTCTCACCGACGCCCTGCTCAAGTGGCAGACGGCCCGGTTCCAGGAGCTCGAAGTGCGGCGCACTGCAGGAACGGTGTGGGTGGAGCCCGTGACCGTCGTCGAAATTGCCATCGACGGCGTGCAGCAATCCCCGCGCTACCCCGGCGGAATCGCCCTTCGGTTCGCCCGTGTCAAGCGCTACCGGGATGACAAGACAGCCGCGGAAGCGGACACGATCCAAACCCTGAGGGCGCTGCTGCGCCCCTAGGCCGAAGACCGTTGTCACCGCTGCGCCGCGGGCGTACCGTGGCGCTTAAGGAGGCCGGCGCCTGCGCGGATGAGCCACAGTACGACGGCGGCGGGCCGGCCCGGGCGGTATCCCACAGGAGGCCAGGGGTGACAGCAGAGACAGGCCTGGACCAGGGCCGGGGAGCTTTCCGGGAGCACCGGTGGACCGAGGCCTTCGAAAGTTTCCGGGAAGCCGACCGGCAGGGCGGACTTCCGGCAGCAGACCTTGAGCGGCTGGCCACGGCGGAGATCCTGACCGGCAACGCTGCGACGGGCCTTGAGTCCCTGACCCGTGCCCATGAGGAGTACCTGGTGGTCGGGGATATCGTGGGCGCTGCCAGGTGCGCCGCGTGGCTGGCGCTCCACTTGATGAACACGGGGGAGGGGGCGCGTGCCGGGGGCTGGCTGGCGCGGGGCCAGAGGCTGGTGGCGGAACTGGCCGAACCCTCGAGCGTAGAAGGTTTGCTGCTCATCCCGCTCAGCCTGGGCAAGTTGTATGGCGGCGACCCGGCGGGTGCGCTGGTGTCGTTTTCCCATGCTGCGGAGCTGGGTCAACGTTTCCAGGACAGGGACCTGTCCGCGCTCGCCCTCCTCGGCTCGGGCCAGGCCACCCTGGAGTTGGGCCGGGCCGAGGAGGGCCTGCGGATGTTCGACGAGGTCATGGTGGCCGTTACGGCAGGGGAACTGTCCGCAGTGCCGTCGGGGATTGCCTATTGCGCAGTGATTGGGAACTGCCAGGTGGCCTTTGACCTGCAACGGGCCCTTGAATGGACAGCGGCCCTGGACCGCTGGTGCCGCGCCCGCCCGGACATGGTTGCCTTCAGCGGCCAGTGCCAGGCCCACCGTGCCGAGCTCTTCCGGCTGCATGGCGCGTGGGCCGAAGCGCTCGCAGCGGCAGGGGAAGCCCAGGACCGGTCCGGCCGGGGTGACCCGCAGGCCCGGTACGGCGGCTACTACCAGCAGGGTGAGGTGCAGCGGCTCACGGGAAAGCTGGAAGCCGCAGAGGCCTCCTTTCTGGAGGCGGCCCGCAGCGGGTACGAGCCGCAACCGGGACTTGCCCTGCTGATGCTCGCACGTGGCGATGCCAAGCAGGCCCAGACCATGATCCGACGGGCTGCGGGGCTGGCGGACGTTGCTACCCGCCGGCATCTGCTGCCCGCGCTGGTGGACATCGAACTGGCCGTGCCCGATCCCGGGGCCGCAAGGCAGGGCGCGGAGGAACTGATCCGCTTTGCCCGTGAGTGCCCGCTGCCGTTGGTTCGGGCAGCCGCATACCAGGCGGACGGCGCGGTGCGGCTGGAGGAGCGTGATCCCGCCGGCGCTTCCCGTGCCTTGCGGCAGGCCTGGCGCCTCTGGCTGGAACTCGGCGTGCCCTACGAGGCTGCCCGCTGCCGGGTGCTGCTCGGCCGGGCCTGCCGGGACTTGGGCGATGAGGCTTCGGCGCGGATGGAATTCGAGGCTGCACACACCGAATTCCTTGAGCTGGGGGCGGCTCCGGCAGCCGCCTGGACTGCCTCGCTGATGCGGAAGGGCGACGACGGCGGCGAACCTGGCCCGCTGACAGCAAGGGAAGCGGAGGTGCTTCGCCTCGTCGCGTCGGGGCAGGGAAACCGGGCCATCGCGGCCCAACTCTTCCTCAGTGAGAAGACGGTGGCCCGGCACATCAGCAACATCTTCCTGAAGCTTGGCCTCTCCTCAAGGGCGGCAGCCACCAGGTACGCCTTCGAGCACGGCCTCGCAGGCTGACCCGGGACTGCACAGAATTACCCATCCCGCACCGTCCGGACAGTTGCATAATCCGCCCGAAGCAGGGCGGGGGACCCCGGTCATAGCCTCAAAGCATGAACCTTCCAGTCCTTGCCGGCACGCTTTCCACAGTGCTGTTCGCCGTGGGAATGCTGCCAATGCTGGTGAAAGCCGCACGCACCAGGGACCTCGCTTCCTACAGCCTGGGGAACCTGGTCCTGAGCAACGTGGCCAACGCCATCCACTGCATCTATGTGTTCAACCTTCCGGCGGGACCCATCTGGGCCCTCCACCTCGCCTACGTCCTTGCCTCGGCGCTGATGCTGGCCTGGTGGCTCCGTTACAGGAATGCGGACAGCAGGAGCAGGGGCGCACGGCCGGCAGGACACCAGGAGGGCTCACAAGCAGGCATCCATGCCACATAAACAGGAGCACAGCCATGGACAACAACAACGTGACCGGCATGCTGGACACGATCATTATCGGCGGCGGCCAGGCCGGCCTCACCCTGGGCTACCACCTGAAGCAGCAACAAAGGAACTTCCTGATCCTGGACGCAAACCAGCGCACAGGCGACGCCTGGCGCCAGCGCTGGGACTCCCTCCGGGTCTTCACCCCCGCCAAGTACGACGGCCTGCCCGGCACGCCGTTTCCGGCCGGCCCGCTGTCCTTCCCCACCAAGGACGAGGTGGCCGGGTACCTGGAAGGCTACGCCGAACTGAACGCCCTGCCCGTGCTCCACGGGACACGGGTGGAGCGGCTGTGGCGGGAAGGCAGCCACTTTGTGGCAACCGCCGACGGCCGCCGCTGGGAGGCGCGGAACGCCGTCGTCGCCACTGGCGTCAGCCAGGCACCCAAGGTTCCCGCCTTCGCCGCGGAGCTGGCACCTTCAACGGTCCAGCTCCATTCGGCTGCCTACCGGAACCCCGGCCAACTGCAGGACGGCCCCGTCCTGGTGGTGGGGCTGGGAAATTCGGGCGCGGAGATCGCCCTTGAAGTGAGCCGGACGCATCCCACCACCGTGGCCGGGAAGCCCAGCGGTGAACTGCCGGTGAAGCATGGTCCCGCCGCCGCACGCTTTGTCCTCCCTGCCGTACGCTTCCTCGGGCTGCACGTCCTTACCCTGGACACTCCGGCGGGACGGAAAGCGGCGCCCACCTTCAAGGCGCATGCAGCGCCGTTGATCAGGACCAAGACCAAGGACCTCGTGGCGGCCGGAGTGCGGCTTGTGCCGCGGGTCACCGGCGTGGAAGACGGCCGGCCCGTTGTGGCGGATGGAGGCCGGCTGGATGTGGCGAACGTCATCTGGTGCACGGGTTTCCGTGACGATTTCAGCTGGATCGATCCGGACCTGCTCGACGGCGGTGCGCTGCCCAACCAGCACCGCGGCGTGGCACTTGATACGCCGGGACTGTTCTTCCTGGGACAGGAATTCCTGCACTCCGCGGTGTCCGCCACCCTGCCCGGTGCGGGCCACGACGCGCGGTACCTGGCAGGGAAAATACCCCGGTTGGGTAGGATTGATGTTTTGCCTATGCCCCAGTGAGGTCCATTTGTGTCGCTAGCGAGAACAGAGGCTGCAGCCAATCCGCCGTCCGGAGCCGGTGCCAAGGGCCGGAAACCAACGTTCCGGCCCGAAGTGCAGGGCCTCCGCGCACTTGCCGTACTGATGGTGGTTGCCTACCACGTGTGGCTGGGCCGGGTGTCAGGGGGAGTGGACATCTTCCTGCTGGTTTCCGCCTTCCTGCTCACGCTGTCGTTCGTCCGGAAAGCCGAAGCTGGACATCCGTTCGGACTCCTGGCGCACTGGCTGCACCTGTTCAAGCGGCTGCTGCCGGCCGCCGTCGTGGTGATCCTCGGCGTGCTGGCCGGGACGTGGCTGATCCTGCCGCAAAGCCGCTGGCCGCAGGTGCTGGACCAGGCGTGGGCGTCGCTGCTGTACAACCAGAACTGGCTGCTGGCAGACACTGCCGTTGATTACTATGCACAGGACCACGCCGGCGCCAGCCCCCTCCAGCACTTCTGGTCACTGTCCATCCAAGGCCAGGTATTCATCCTGTGGCCGCTGGTTTTCGCCGGCGCTGCGGGACTGCTGGCGCTGCTGCGGCGGATTCCGGGGTGCGCGGGCCTGACGTACCGCGGGCTGCTGGGAGTGCTCTTCGGAGCCGTTTTTGTCTTTTCCCTCGCCTACTCCGTGGAGCAGACGGCCACCAACCAGGCGTACGCCTACTTCGATACCCGGGCCAGGCTGTGGGAGTTCGCCCTGGGGTCCCTGCTCGCCCTGGCGCTGCCCCACCTCAAACCCCGGCGGGTGCTGCGGGTGGCGCTCGGCTGGGCGGGACTCGCGGCCATGGTCTCCTGCGGCCTCCTGCTGACCGTGGACCGTTCCTTCCCGGGATACATCGCACTCTGGCCAACGCTTGCCGGCGCAGCCATCATCACCGCCGGGCAGACCGGCAGCCGTTTCGGTGTGGACAGGTTCCTCAGCAGCAGGCCCCTGGTGGCGCTGGGCGACAACTCCTATGCCCTGTACCTGTGGCACTGGCCCGTCCTGGTGCTGGCGCTCGCGGCCACCGGCGTCGAGGCACCCAACCTGGTCCAGGGGCTCGGCATCGTGGCCGCGTCCATCGTGCTCGCCATCCTCACCACACGCTTCGTGGAGAAGCCGCTGCGCGAGTGGCACTGGCCCAAACGGCGTGCCTGGCGCACCGCCGTCGTCATCGTTGCCTGCGGTGCCCTGCTGGCGGGACCTGTTGCCATCTGGCAAACCACGCTCACCGCGGAGGAAAGCGCGACGGCGGCACAACCCCGCGAGCTCACGCCCGGGGCCGCGGCGCTCAGCCCGGAGAACGCCCCCGTGCCGGTTCCCGATGCCCGGATCATTCCCGGCCCCTCCGCCCTGGACAACGACTGGGCCGGAATCCATGCCCCCTGCACCGGCGAAAACGCCACGAGCGATCCCATCCTCGAAGGTTGCCGCCAGGACGTTCCGGACGGCGGGGCCACCAAGCGCATCGTGGTCCTGGGCGACTCCCACTCCCAGCAGTACCTGGGTGCCCTGGCCCCCATCGCCGCCGAGCGCGGCTGGGAACTGGTGACCTTGCTGATGCCGGCGTGCCGCTTTGGTGCCGAATCTGAAACCAGGAACGCGGAGTGCAACGCCTACAACCGGGCCAGCACCGCCTACGTCCTGGAACACCGTCCTGACGCCGTCTTTACCGTGGCCTCGCTGACGCACGAGGAAGCACCGTTCGAAACAGAGGTGCCCGGCTACCTGGACGGCGTCCGGCCATTCGCCGAGGCAGGGATCGAGATCGTGGGAATCAGGGACAATCCGCGCTTCACCTTCAACATGCCCGAATGCGTCCAGCGGAACGGCCCGGAGGCTCCGGAGTGCAACGTTCCCCTGGCGGAGTCACTGGTGGACCCGTCGCCGCTGGAGAGCTACCGGGACCGTCTGCCCGGGCTCCACCTGATGGATCTCAGCGACTTCATCTGTGCACGCGGTGTCTGCCCGGCCGTGGTGGGAAACATTTACGTCTACAAGGACGACAACCACCTCACCAGGACGTATGTGGAGAGCATGATTCCCATGTTTGAACAGCGTCTCCTTGCCGCCACGGGCTGGCGCTGAAACGCCGGATACACGGTCCGGAAGGTGCGGTTGCTCACATTGGGCGCATGGAATAGGGGGATCGGCGCCGAGGTTCTAATATTTACTCAACACTTTCCTGACCCCGGACCGCCGCCCTCCAGTGGTGTTCCTGCACCATCTTCTGCACAGGCCAGTCCCGTAATGACGGGCTGGTCATCGGCTGCAACCCCTACCCGCACGCAACCAAGGTAAGAGGCGCATTCATGACCGAGCCCGAACACAACCCCTTTGGCTTCATCGGCCTGACCTATGACGACGTCCTGCTCCTGCCCGGCCATACCGAGGTCATTCCGTCAGAAGCGGACACGTCCTCCCGGATCTCCAAGCGGATCACCGTGCAGACGCCGCTGCTGTCCGCCGCCATGGACACCGTGACGGAGTCACGGATGGCCATCGCCATGGCCCGCCAGGGCGGCCTGGGCGTGGTGCACCGCAACCTCTCCATCGCCGACCAGGCGGACCAGGTTGACCGGGTGAAGCGCAGCGAATCGGGCATGATCACCAACCCGCTGACCATCCGGCCCGAGGCCACCCTCCGCGAACTGGACAACCTGTGTGCCCAGTACCGTGTTTCCGGCCTTCCGGTAGTGGATGAGGACAACCGCCTCCTGGGCATCGTCACCAACCGCGACACCCGCTTTGTGCCCGAGTCCGACTTCCCGCTGCGGCTGGTCAGCGACGTCATGACCAAGATGCCGCTGGTGACCGGGCACGTGGGCATCAGCCGCGAGGAAGCGTCGCACAAGCTGGCCACCAACAAGATCGAGAAGCTCCCCCTGGTGGATGAGCAGGGCCGGCTCAAGGGCTTGATCACCACGAAGGACTTCACCAAGGCGGAGCAGTACCCCCTGGCCACCAAGGACGACGAAGGCCGGCTCCGCGTGGGCGCAGCCATCGGTTTCTTCGGGGACGGCTGGGAGCGCGCCATGGCACTCGTGGACGCCGGCGTCGACGCGCTGTTCGTGGACACCGCGAACGGCCACTCGCAGGGCGTGCTGGACATGATCCGCCGCCTGAAGTCCGATCCGGTGGCAGCCCACGTGGACGTCATCGGCGGCCAGGCAGCCACGCGTGAAGGCGCGCAGGCCCTGATCGACGCCGGAGCCGACGGCATCAAGGTGGGCGTGGGTCCCGGCTCCATCTGCACCACCCGCGTGGTGGCAGGCGTGGGCGTCCCGCAGATCACGGCCATCTACGAGTCCGCCAAGGCGGCAATCCCGGCCGGCGTGCCGCTGATTGCCGACGGCGGCCTGCAGTACTCGGGCGACATCGGCAAGGCCCTCGTTGCCGGCGCCGACACCGTGATGCTCGGCTCGCTCCTGGCCGGCTGCGATGAGTCCCCGGGTGAACTGATCTTCGTCAACGGCAAGCAGTTCAAGTCCTACCGGGGCATGGGCTCCCTTGGCGCCATGCAGTCGCGCGGCAAGAACACGTCCTACTCCAAGGACCGCTACTTCCAGGCCGACGTTTCCGGCGACGACAAGCTGATTCCCGAGGGCATCGAGGGACGCGTGGCCTACCGCGGCCCGCTGTCCTCCGTGGCGTACCAGCTGGTGGGCGGCCTGCGCCAGACCATGTTCTACACGGGCGCACCCACCGTTGCCGAGCTGAAGGCCCGGGGCAAGTTCGTCCGGATCACCCCGGCCGGGCTCAAGGAATCGCACCCGCACGACATCCAGATGACGGTGGAGGCGCCGAACTACGGTTCGCGCTGACCACTGGTTGGCACCGTCCGGCAGGCCATGGAGTTTCTTGCTCCATGGCCTGCCGGCGTCTGCAGCGAACTAGGCTGAGTGCATGCCCCCACCAGGCCATCCGGCGGAACTGACCCCCAAACGCGATCCCCAACGCAGGCTGGCGTTGCGGCCCTACGCCCGGGCCGTAGCCCAGGTCTTGCGGGTCAGCTTCCGGGCCTCCCCGGGGGCGGTGATCATGAAGGTCCTCGGCTCGCTCATCTCGGCAGTGCTGCCGCTGGTCACCACCTACTTCGCCGCGCTCACCACCACGGCGCTGGCCGCAGCCTACTCCGGTGACGCCGGCGCCGGGCAGCTGGCGATCGTCTACGTCATCATCACCGCTGCCCTGGGGCTGTTCTGGGGCGCCTTCATCAGCGTGGACCGGTATATCCAGCAGCTGATGAGCTTCAAGGTGGGCGCGATCGTGGGGGACCAGATGTACGAGCGGTTCCTTGCCCTGGAGTTCTGGCGCTACGACGACAAAGAAACCGTTGACCTGTACGACCGCGCCAAGAGGTTCTCGGACTCCTACGCGCGCGTCCTGGACCGCATCGCGGCGATCTTCACCCAGCTGGTGTCCGTTATCCTCGCCATTGGGGCCCTGCTGCTGGTCAGCTGGTGGATCGCAGTGATTGTCCTGGTTGCCATCGTCCCCAGCGTCTACCTGCAGTTCAAGCTGTCACGGGAACAGATTGCGCACTGGAACACGCAGGTGGATTCGCGGCGCCAGCGCCGGATGATCGAACAAAACCTGCTCCGCCCCCAGCACATCGCGGAGATGCGCCTGTACGGCATCGTCGGCTTCCTGATGGACCTCCGCTCCCGCCTGCGGGACGCGGACGAGCGCCGCCGCCTTGATTACCAGCGCCGGTACATCCCCAAGCAGCTTGCCGCGGACGCACTCCAGTACGGTGCGGAGGTGGTGTCCCTGATCTGGGTGGTGGGCCAGATCATCGCCCGCGCCCAGCCCGTGGGCCAGTTCCTCTACGTGCAGCAGATCGTCAGCCGCGCCCTGTCCACCGCGAACAACCTGGTGTCCTCCCTGAGCTCCATCGATGAGGACCTGGCCAACCTGAAGGACTACGAGCTGTTCATGGCCCTGCCCGTCCATTCGGAGCATGCGCCCCCGCTGCTGCAGTCCCCGAAGACAGTGGAGCTGAAGGACATCCGGTTCACCTATACGGGCAGCGACATCGAAGTCATCAGGGGCATCAGCATGACCATCCGGGAGGGCCAGCACATCGCGATAGTAGGGGAGAACGGAGCCGGAAAGTCCACGCTGATCAGGATCCTGGCCGGGCTGTACCGCCCTGATTCAGGGCAGGTAATGCTCGACGGCGTGGACCTCGCCGCCGTCGACGTCACCTCCTGGCACCGGCACCTGGCCGTGTTGAGCCAGGAGTTCCTCAAGTACGAGTTCGCCACGGCCGCGGAGAACATCTACTTCGGCGACGTCGACTCGCCCCGCGACGACGGCCGCATCCGCAAGGCCGCCGCGAACGCCGAGGCCTTGGAATTCATCAACAAACTCCCCAACGGCCTGGACAACCACGTCAGCAACTGGATGGAGGACCCGCGCGGCCGGAAGGGCAGCGGCCTCTCCGGCGGCCAGTGGCAGCGGCTCGCGATGGCCCGGAACTTCTACCGGGACGCCTCGTTCATGGTGATGGACGAGCCTACCTCCGCCATCGATGCCCTCGCCGAGCACCGGATCTTCACCCGCCTCTTCGCCGACCGCAGCAGCACGATCATCGCCATCAGCCACCGCCTGGCCACCATCGAAAAGGCGGACATCGTGTACATGCTGGAGGACGGCCGGATCGTCGAGCAAGGCACGCACAAGGAACTGGTGGCGCTGCGCGGACGCTACTTCCGGATGTTCGAATCCCAGCTCAGCGTCCCCACCAGGCCCTGAACTTCCACGCCAGCCAGGGACACCGCGGCGGCTGGGATAACCTAGAGCAGTGACTTACGAGATCGAGATCGGCCGTGGCAAGCGTGGGCGTCGAGCCTACTCCCTGGATGACATAGCAATCGTCCCCAACCGTCGCACCCGCGACCCCAAGGACGTCTCCGTCTCCTGGCAGATTGACGCCTACCAGTTCAGCATGCCGGTGATCGCGGCCCCCATGGATTCCGCCATGTCCCCGCAGACGGCAATCGCCCTGGGCCGCCTCGGCGGACTGGGCGTGCTGGACCTTGAAGGCCTCTGGACCCGGTACGAGGATCCGCAGCCCGTCCTGGACGAGATCGGGGCGCTGCAGGACGAGACCAACAGCCCGGCCGTGACCGGACGGATGCAGGAGCTGTACCAGGCGCCCATCCAGCCCGAGCTCATCACGTCCCGGCTGGCAGAGATCCGGGAGGCCGGCGTAACGGTGGCGGGATCCCTGACCCCGCAGCGCACGCAGGAACACTACAAGACCGTCCTGGCCGCCGGCGTCGACATCTTCGTCATCCGCGGCACCACCGTATCCGCCGAGCATGTTTCGAAGGACCACGAGCCGCTGAACCTCAAGCAGTTCATTTACGAACTGGACGTCCCGGTGATCGTAGGCGGCGCAGCCGGGTACACTCCCGCGCTGCACCTCATGCGCACCGGAGCGGCCGGCGTGCTGGTGGGCTTCGGCGGCGGAGCCACCACCACCACCCGCCGCGCGCTGGGCATCCACTCGCCCATGGCCTCGGCGATCTCCGACGTCGCTGCCGCCCGCCGCGACTACATGGACGAATCCGGCGGCCGGTACGTCCATGTGATTGCCGACGGCGGAATGGGCACCTCGGGCGACATCGTCAAGGCCATCGCGATGGGCGCCGACGCCGTCATGCTCGGCAGCGCACTGGCCCGGGCAGAGGAAGCGCCAGGCAAGGGATGGCACTGGGGCCAGGAGGCGCACCACCTCGAACTGCCCCGCGGCGACCGCGCCAACGTGGGCACCGTGGGCCCGCTGGAAGAGGTCCTGTTCGGGCCGGGGCACCACACCAACGGCACCTCAAACCTCATTGGCGCGCTGCGCCGCTCCATGGCGACCACCGGCTACTCGGACCTGAAGGAATTCCAGCGGGTCGACGTCGTGGTTTCACCGTACTCCGGCAACTGATGCCGGGGGGTGCAGCGGCGGTATCCGCCGCTGCACTCCTGCCCAAGCGTGCCGCAAGCAAGTAGGGTGGTTTTACTACCGGCACTAGAGGCACTGGAGGCTTTCAATGAAGAGTGTTCCTGAAAACAGCGGGGCCCTTGGCCCGGAAGCCAGGGAAGCATCCATCCAGCGGCTGCGCGCCACGGCGGACCCCGGCCAGGAGCTTGACATCCTCATCGTCGGCGGCGGCATCGTGGGTGCCGGGGCAGCCCTTGACGCGGTCACCCGGGGACTGGACGTGGGCATCGTCGAGGCCAGCGACTGGGCGGCAGGCACCTCCTCACGGTCCTCCAAGCTCATCCACGGCGGCCTGCGCTACCTGGAGATGCTCGACTTCGCGCTGGTCAAGGAAGCCCTGCAGGAGCGCGGTTTGCTGCTCTCCGAGCTGGCACCCCACCTGGCCCGGCCGGTTCCCTTCCTGTACCCGCTGACCAAGCCCTTCATCGAACGCCCCTATGTTGGCGCAGGCATCGCCCTGTATGACGCCATGTCCGTTTCCAGCGGGCACAGCAGGGGAGTGCCGTTCCACAAGCACCTCACCCGCCGCGGTACCCTGCGGGCCGCCCCCAGCCTGAAGAACGACGCCTTCGTGGGCTCCATCCGCTACTACGACGGCCAGGTGGATGACGCCAAGTATGTGGCCAACCTGGTCCGGACTGCCGCCTACTACGGCGCCCACGCCGTCAACCAGATGAAGGTGGTGGATTTCCTCCGCGAGGGTGAGCGGGTGGTCGGCGCAAAGGTGGTCAACCACGAGGACGGGACTGAATTCAACATCCGCGCCAAGCAGGTCATCAACGCCACCGGCGTGTGGACGGACGAGACCCAGGCCATGGTCACCGAGCGCGGCCAGCTGAAGGTCCGTGCGTCCAAGGGCATCCACCTGGTGGTGCCGAGGGACCGCTTCCAGTCCACCGTGGGACTGATCCTGCGCACCGAGAAGTCGGTGCTGTTCGTGATTCCCTGGGGCCGGCACTGGATCATCGGCACAACGGACACCGACTGGCACCTGGACAAGGCGCACCCCGCGGCCTCCAGCAAGGACATCGACTACATCCTGGAACACGTCAACAAAGTCCTCAAGCGGCCGCTGACCCGCGAGGACGTGGAGGGTGTCTACGCCGGTTTGCGGCCACTGCTCGCCGGGGAAAATGACTCCACGGCCAAGCTGTCCCGCGAACATGTGGTGGCCCATCCTGTCCCCGGCCTGGTGGTGGTGGCCGGCGGGAAATGGACCACCTACCGGGTGATGGCCAAAGACGCGGTGGATGAGGCAACCCGCACCATGGATGAGCGCGTCCCGCCCAGCTGCACGGAGACCATCCCGCTGCTGGGCGCAAACGGGTACCGGGCTGCCTGGAACCGCCGCGCCCGGACTGCGGAGGAAGCCGGCGTGCACGTCGCCAGGGTGGAGCACCTCCTCAACCGGTATGGCTCCATGACCTCCGAGGTGCTTGCACTCATCCAGGAGAATCCGGAGCTGGCCGAGCCGCTGCCCGGCGCGGACGACTACCTCCAGGCCGAGGCCGTCTACGCCGCCACGCATGAAGGCGCCCGGCATGTCCATGACGTCCTGACCCGCAGGACACGCATTTCCATCGAGGCCTGGGACCGCGGCGTGTCCGCCGTCCCGGTTGTCGCTAAACTAATGGGTGACGTTCTTGGCTGGAGTGACGCCCAGCGTGAAAACGAGGTCCGGCACTACATTGCCAGGGTGGAGGCGGAACGCCTCAGCCAACAACAGCCGGACGACGAATCCGCAGACGCCGCCCGCCTGGGTGTGGAGGACATCGTGCCCTTGCGCTGAGGGTTCACGGCACAGCACTGCTGACTGAAGGGACACGCCTTGGCGGAACCACTTGACCGGTACGATGCCGAGCTCACCACACCCGAAATGGTGATCCTGGAGCTGGAGGCAACGGACAAGGCCGACGCCGCCACGCAACTGGCCAAACGGATGTACGCCGCCGGGCGCATCTCTGACCTGGACGGGTTCCTCAAGCATGTGAATGCCCGGGAGCACCAGCTGGCCACGGGACTCCCCGGCGGTATCGGCCTGCCCCACGCGCGCAGCGAGTTCGTCTCCCAGACCTCCATCGCCGTAGGTATCGCCAAATACGGGCATGCCCTGGATTTCGGCGCCACCGACGGCCCCGCCACCGTGATCCTGCTGATCGCCACCCCGGCCAGTTCCTTCTCCGACCACCTTGAGGTCCTGGCCACCCTGGCCCGGTCCCTGTCCAAGGAGTCCTTCAGGGAGTCACTGCGCCGGGCCTATGATCCGGAGGTCATCGCGGAACTCATCAACTCCAGCCTGGTGTTCTTCGATCACTGAGCCCGCAGGAGCCGGGGCCAGGGCACAGATGCAGTCCCTGCCATCCTGGCGTTTAGTTGTTCTACAGCGGCACGAAGTACGGTTAAGACGTGTGGAAAACAGCCCTTAAGCCCCGATGGATCGCCGGGTTTATCTTCGCGATCGCCATTTCCGGGGTCTTCGTGCTGTTGAGCCAGTGGCAGTTCGGGCGGTCAACGCAGCCGGAAGTGCCGGACAACCCTGCCACCGAGCAGATCCAGCCGTTGGTTGACACCCTCCAGCCGGGCGAGTTCTTCCATGGGACCGACGCGGACCAAATGGTTTCCGCGCAGGGATACTACGACCCCGCCAAGCAGGTGATGGTTCCCGGCCGCCTGCACGACGGCAAGCCAGGCTACTGGGTCGTCACCGCCTTCGCCGTCAACGGAGCGCCGGCCCTCACCGGGGCCGCCGCCTCACCGCAGACCTGGATCCCGGTGGCCCGCGGCTGGGTGGAGGACCGCGCAGATGCTCCCGTGCCGCCGTCGGGCGACCTTGAACTGACGGGGCGGCTGCTGCCGTCCGAGGCACCCGTGCCCGGGACGGCCCCGGAACCCGGAGAGGCAACCGCCGTCTCCGTCGCTGAACTCATCAACTACTGGGAAGTCAGCAGCTACCCCGGTTTCGTGGCCGCCACCGCGGAAGTGGCCAACGGGGTGGACGTCAGCCCGGCAGCGGTGCGGGGAGAACTCCTTCCCCTTAACATCGGCCCCCAGCCGCCGGCCCAGCAGATCAACTGGCTCAACCTCTTCTATTCCCTTGAATGGGTGGTCTTTGCCGGGTTCGCGCTCTTCATCTGGTGGCGGCTCGTCAAGGACGACTACCACCGCGACCTCGAGGACGCCCTCGAGGAAGACGATGAAGGCAGCCCGCACGGGGAACGCGACCAAATCCCGGTGCACCACCAGCATCCTGAACCGAACCAGCAAAAGGTACAGCCATGATTGACCCTAAACCGGCCACCCCCGCCCAGCCAGCCGGCAAGACCGCCGGAAAAAAGCGCCGCTTCGGCGGAACCGAAGCCCAAATACGCTCAGCACTGAAGTTCTACAAGGTACTGGCCTACCTGACCGGCGCCATGCTGCTGCTGCTGTGCGCCGAGCTGGTGGCCCGGTACGGATTCGGGCATTACCTCTTCGCTGGCGGCACCAACGCCGTCACCGGCCAGCCCTTCGGTTTCGGCTTCGCTGATGCCGAGCCGCCGGGCGTGCTGGGCGGAGTCAACCTGTCCGTGACTGTCCTGATCGTGCACGGCTGGATGTATGTGGTGTACCTGATTTCCAACTTCCGGCTCTGGTCCCTCATGCGCTGGCCGTTCCTGAAGCTGATCCTCCTCGCACTGGGCGGCGTGGTTCCGTTCCTGTCCTTCATCGTGGAGAAGAAGTTCCACGCCGAGGTGGAGGCCGAACTTGCGGCCAACCCCCAGGCACCGCAGCGGTACTGACGCTTTGGCCGGGGCCGGCGGTTGCCTTCCCGGCCGGACAGGAGTCTGCTCCGTCACAGCCCGGCTGCTCAAGGTGCGCCGGCGCAACGGCGCCCAGTAGGCTAGTACGGTGACTACTCCCACTGCATCCCAGACTTCCCAGAAGCCGGTGCTGGTTGTTGACTACGGTGCCCAGTACGCGCAGCTGATTGCCCGCCGCGTCCGGGAAGCAAATGTGTATTCGGAAGTGGTTCCGCATACTTACACCACCGAGCAGCTCCTGGCCAAGAATCCTGCCGCCATCATCCTTTCCGGGGGCCCCTCGAGCGTCTATGCCGACGGCGCCCCCAGCGTGGGTGCCGACCTCTTCGAGGCCGGTGTTCCCGTCTTCGGCATCTGCTACGGCTTCCAGGCCATGGCCAACGCCTTGGGCGGCAAGGTGGACAAGACCGGGCTGCGGGAGTACGGCTCCACCCAGACCACCATTATTGGCGAGGGCCGCTCGGTCCTGGAGGGCATGCCCCAGCACCAGAACACGTGGATGAGCCACGGCGACTCCGTGCACGAGGCGCCGGACGGCTTCGAAGTGCTGGCGACGACGGCGGGTGCTGAAGTAGCTGCCTTCGCCAACGAGGAAAAGGGCCTTTTTGGTGTGCAGTGGCACCCCGAGGTCAAGCACTCCGCCTATGGGCAGCAGGTGCTGGAGAACTTCCTCTTCAAGGGTGCCCGGATCGAACCGAACTGGACCACCGGCAACATCCTTGAAGAGCAGGTGGAGCGGATCCGGAAGCAGATCGGCGATGCCCGGGTTATCTGCGGGCTTTCCGGTGGCGTGGACTCCGCCGTCGCAGCTGCGCTGGTGCAGCGTGCCGTGGGTGACCAGCTGACGTGTGTGTTCGTGGACCACGGCCTGTTGCGTGAAGGCGAAGCCGAGCAGGTGGAGCGCGACTTCGTTGCCGCCACTGGTGTGAAGCTGTACGTCGCGAACGAGCAGGAGCGCTTCCTGTCCGCCCTTGCCGGCGTCAGCGATCCTGAAACCAAGCGCAAAATCATCGGCCGCGAGTTCATCCGCGCCTTCGAGGAAGCCGAACTGGCCATCATCGCCGAGGCCGCCGCACACGGCGAGAAGATCAAGTTCCTGGTTCAGGGCACCCTGTACCCGGACGTCGTCGAGTCAGGCGGCGGTGAAGGCGCAGCGAACATCAAGAGCCACCACAATGTGGGCGGCCTGCCCGAGGACCTGCAGTTCGAACTCGTCGAGCCGCTGCGCGCCCTCTTCAAGGACGAGGTCCGTGCCGTCGGTGCCCAGCTTGGTCTCCCGCAGGAGATTGTGGGCCGCCAGCCGTTCCCCGGCCCCGGCCTGGGCATCCGGATCGTCGGCGAGGTCACCAAGGAGCGGCTGGACCTGCTGCGGAAGGCGGACGCCATCGCGCGCGCCGAACTGACCGCCGCCGGCCTGGACAACGAGGTCTGGCAGATGCCGGTAGTCCTGTTGGCAGACGTCCGCAGCGTCGGCGTCATGGGTGACGGCCGTACTTACGGCCACCCCATCGTGCTCCGCCCGGTCTCCTCCGAGGACGCGATGACGGCTGACTGGTCGCGGCTTCCCTACGACCTGCTGGCCCGGATCTCGAACCGCATCACCAACGAGGTGGAAGGCGTCAACCGGGTGGTGCTGGACGTCACCAGCAAGCCGCCGGGAACCATCGAGTGGGAATAGCATCCTGAGTGGCCGGCCTCCGTTGCGGGGGCCGGCCACTGCTGTTCCCGGGCGAAATCCTCCGCAAATTAGGGCACCGCAGTGTTGCGGTCTCTCAAGTCGGGCGCCGGAGCGGCTACGCTCGAATCTATGCCGGTATGGTCCAGGTCGTCACGTGCAAGCGCAGAAAAGAAGGCAGTAGTGTCAGTTGGTCAAGGCCACCCGGAGGGCTCCGAGGAGCTCCGCAAATGGCTGTCCGGGCTCAAACCCGTCACCGGGGCGGACACGATGCTGCGCTTCACCAAGACCCCCGAAGGTTCCATCGACCTGACCCACGCCCACCCGTCCGGCCTGGCCCAGCTGATGGCCGGGCGGAAGACCCGGCTCTCCACCCTGATCCGGGACCGCCAGCAGTACGTGGTGGCGGCCAGGGCCTCCCGGAACATCCGGTCCAAGATCTTTGAACTCGCCAATGACCGCGGCATCGACGCCGGCTACCTCTCAGCCGGCACCGTGGTGTGGACGTCCGCCGTCGGGGGCAAGCCCCAGCGCATCTCGGCACCGGTCATGCTCACCGCGATCTCCCTGACCGTTCGGCCGGGGGAGGACGACTACGAACTCCAGCTGACAGAGCAGGCTCACATCAACCCTGCCCTGGTGCGGCACCTGAAAAACATCCACGGCATCGTCTTTGACGTCAACGCCGTCACCCGGCTTGCCTACAGCACGGCCCGTTTCGACCCGCAGCCCGTCCTGGACCGGCTGGGGACGCTGATCCGGCCCATCCATGGCGCGGAAGCCCAGCACAACCTGCTGGTGTCCACTTTCGCGGACCTTTCCGGAAACCTGGATGACCCGTGGATCAACGATTCAAACCCGCTCATCTCCGCCCTGGCCACGGCAGCGGGCGGCGAGGTGGTGGATGTCGAGCAGCCTGATCCGGCCCGCTTCCCGTCCCTGGACAGCCGGCACCCCAAGGACGAACTGCTTCTCCTGGACGCGGACACAGACCAGCAGTACGTCATTGACGCTGCCCGGGCCGGCGATTCCCTGGTGGTCAGCAGCCCTCCCGGCACCGGCCAGACCCAGACCGCCATCAATACCATCGGTGCCCTTGTGGACGCCGGTAAGACCGTCCTGGTGGTGGGCGACCGCCGGGCGAGCCTGAACGAAGTATCAGGCCAACTGGAGGGCCTGGGCCTGGAGTCCATCCTGTTCCAGCTCTCCGGTAACGTCACCGCGCAGCAGCTGAAGGCCCAGCTGGTCCGCGCCATTGTCCGCAACGAAAAATCGCTTGAACCCCAGCTGGGGAACCTCCACAGCACCCTCACCGAGCACCGCCACGCCCTGATGGACCATGTGGCGTCCCTCCACAACGTCCGCCAGCGCTGGGGATGCTCCCCGTACCAGGCAATGCAGTCGTTGGCGGAGCTGACTTCCATCCACCCTGCCCCGTCCACCACCGTGCGCTTGAAGCGGAGCGTCCTGGACAGTATCCGGGACCGCGACGAGCTCGCGGGCAGGCTGCGCCGGGCGGCGGAACTGGGCAGTTTCAGCAAGGCGTCCACCACCAGCCCCTGGCACGGCGCCCGGCTGCTCACACGCAAGGAAACCGAGGAAGCCCAGGAGCTGGTCCGCTCCGTGGAGAAGAGCCTGCCCCTGCTCCGCGACCGCATGAAGGCAGTGGCGGAGCATGCGGAAATCCGGCTCGGCGCGTCCTTTGCCGAGTGGGGCGAACAGCTTGAGCTTCTGGTGGCAGTGCGCGGAAGCCTGGACAAATTCACCCCGGACATCTTCGACCGGCCGGTCACGGACCTCATCTCGGCCACTGCGCCCTCTGCGTGGCGCAAGGAACGCGGCATCGAGATGACCTCCATGCAGCGCTCCCGGCTGCGCAGGGTCGCCAAGGAATACGTCCGGCCCGGTGTCCATATCGCGGATCTTCACACGTCCCTGCTGCTGGTCCAGGAGCAGCGCGCCCTCTGGGCGGGCTATGCCACCACGCAGCGGCACCCGGCCGTCCCGTCGGGCCTGGCCGAGATGAACGCGATGTACCGGTCGCTGGACGGCGACCTGGCCAGGCTGGGCGAGGCCCTGAGGCATACGGAAGCCGGCGGGTCCCTCTCCACAGCCCGGTATGAAGAGCTGATGGAGCGCCTGGAGCGGCTGGTCGCGGACACGGACACGCTCAAGACCCTGCCCGAGCGCACCCTCCTGGTGGAGAACATGCGCGAACACGGGCTCGGGGAGCTCCTGGCCGACCTCGCGGAGCGCGAAGTTCCGGCCGCCTCCGTGGCCGCCGAACTTGAGCTGGCCTGGTGGCAGTCCGCACTCGAGGCGATGATCAGCGGCGATGACTACCTCGCCATGTCGGACGGCGACGCGCTGCGGAAGCTGGAAGCCGAGTACCGGCTTGCCGACAACGCCCATATCGCCAGCGGCGCCGCCCGGCTTCGCTGGGACCTGGCGGAGCGGTGGCGCAGCGCCATCGCCGCCCATCCCCGACAGGCCGACCTGCTGCGCAGCCTGCTCAAGGATGGCAGGGTGTCCCTGCCGTCGCTCACCGCGCAGGCACCCGAACTGATCGGCACCCTCGTTCCGGTCTGGTCCGTGAGCCCCTACCTCATGACCGGTCTGCTGCCGGCGGAACAGCACTTTGATGCGGTGGTCATCCTGGACGCGGAAGCAACGTCCCTGCAGGCCGTCCTGCCGTCGATCGCCCGTGCCGGCCAGGTCATCGCTTTCGGTGATGCAAGGATTGCCAGCCCGCGTACCTTTACCGTGGGCGTGGAACGGCTCGCCCCGGGGGAATCGGCGCACCAGCGGGTGGAGAGTGCCTTCAACGCCCTGTCGCAGGTCCTGCCCGTGTGGCGGCTCAACTTCGTCTACCGTGCCGTGGATGAGGACCTTGTCCTGCAGTTGAGCAAGAACTTTTACGACGGCGGGCTCCGCCGGCTCCCGGAGGGGCAGTCCGCTACGGGCCTGGACCGGGCGCTGCTGGTGGAATACCTTCCGGACGGTACCGGGCTGCCCAGCGCCGATCATGAAGGCGTGGAGTCCGTGGTGGCGGAAGTCAACCGCGTGGTCCAGCTCGTCTTCGACCATGCACGCCTGCGCCCCCGCACGTCCCTGGCTGTGGTGACCGCGAGCCTTCGCCACGCGGCCCGGATCGGGGAGTCCATCCGGCTGCAGCTGCCCAACTACCCTGGGCTTGCGGGCTTCTTCGGTGCTGGCCCCGAGTCCTTCCGCGTTGTTGATCTTGAACGGGCCCAGGGGCTGGTGCGCGACCATGTCATCTTCTCGCCGGGCTTTGGCCGCACGCCGCACGGACGCGCCCTGCACAACTTCGGGCCCCTCTCTGCCGAGGGTGGCCGGGAGAAGTTCGCCCTGGCCATGACCCGTGCCCGCAGGTCCATGCACGTTCTTACGTGCTTCCGGCCCGAGGACCTTGACCAGACCAGGCTGACGCACGGCGCCGTGGACCTGTACACGCTCCTTGACCGTGAAATCGCAGGAAACACGGACCTCGGAACTCCGGCTTCGAGGGCCGCAGCCAGCGAGCAGGCACTGGGCGCCGATCCCTTGGTGGCTGACCTCGGGGACCGGCTGCGCGCCCGGGGTGCGCGGGTGTGGCACCAGTATGACGGCGCCATCGATGTGGTGGCCGCCGCTGATCCGCTCAGCACCATGGGCCAGGAGGACACCGACCTCCCGTGGCCCGTAGCCATTGAATCGGACGGCACCGAGCAGTACCGCACCATGAGTGTCCGGGAGCGGAGCAGGCTCCGCCCGCAGCTGCTGGAACGCCTGGGCTGGCGCTACATGCCGCTGTGGACCATCGAGGTGTTTACCGACCCCTCAGCCTGCGCCGACCGGATTGCCGGCTACCTGGGCCTTGAAAAAATGGCCCTCACAGGGCGGACTTCAACCTCCGTTGCCTTCCTGGACGACGATGTTGACCAGGCGCTCAACGGCATCGACGCCGCGAGCCGGGCATCGATGGAGCGGACGTCAGCGGCTCCGCGCGAAGGGCGCCGCGCGGCACCCAGGGACGAACCAGCACCGGCCGGACGTACGGACAGCAAGGAGGCGGGCGTGATGACCGCGGAGCACGACAACAACAACCCTTCGGACACCGGGTCCTCCGGTGAATCCACCCCGGAGACGGCCCTGGGGGATAAAGAAGCGCTGACTGACAAGCCGGCCGTGGGGGACAAGGGCGTACTGCGTGATGGGGCAGCCCTGCCCAACAAAGCGGCTGAAGACGAACCCCGGGCCTGGGGGGAGCGCGAGGACGATGACCACGACGCCTGGCTGAAGGAGCAGAAGCCCCCGCACTGGGGCTAAGCCCGGTCGTCTCCGGGGCGGCGTCCTGCTCCTCAGGTCCCGGCGGCGGGGCATTGAGCGGCTGGGGCATGGAGCGGCGCTGGGGCGTGCGCGGACGGGGCACACCTAAGGTCCCACCAGGACGAAGAACAGCTTGCCTTGGGTGGACGCGCCCGCTAGCCGCGCGGCCTGATCCCCGTTCGCAGCCACGACTATGAGTCCTTCCGTCTCCGATGTCCCCAGCCACTGCCCGCTTTGCCCGCCCTGGGTGGAGGTCCACAGGACCGGTACGCCTTCGGCCAGGACTTCCGGCGGCTCCTGCTGGTCGAAGCCGTTCCCGGCCGTGAGAACCACGTTGACCAGCTGCCCCGGCGAGACGAGCTGGATGGAGGACGGATCTGCCATCCGAAGGGGAACGGCGGCCGACCCCGGGGGAGTTCCGGCCAGGAGACCTGGCCCGAGGAGCTGGGCATCGGTCAGCAGCTGCCCTTTGCGCAGGGGCGCAGCGAGTTGTTTCCCTGCGGCGTCGCCTGCATTCTGGAGGAATCCGTCGGCCATCATGCCGGGCGGTACACGGACAGCGGATACGTCAGCCGGAGAGATTGCAGCGCCTGCGGACAAATCCCGGGCAGCGGCGAGGGCGGTCACGGTGGAAACAGGTGCCGGGGTGAGTTGGTGGACCGTGATGGCCGCTGCGGCACAGAGCAGCAAGGCGACCGCAAGCCGTCGGTTGCGGTTGAGCCAGCCTGCGAACCGGGCGCGGGGGCGCTTGCTTGAGCCTCGGCCGGTTCCGCGGTTGGTGCCGCCAGGGGTTCTTCCCCGCCTCGGGGGCGCCGGGAACAACACGTGCTGGTCTGGAGCGTTTTTCGAGGTCCGGCCGAGGCGGCGGTTTACAGGCATGTGCCCACGCTAGGGCAGCCGCCTCAGCGGGGGCAGCACGGCGCCCTTCTATGTGGATAACGTCCGCAGTAACAGCCTGGGGCTGGGGAGATGCCGGATCAGCTGGCGGCGGGAGCCGAAGCAGCTGGTGCAGGGGCAGGCGCTGCGGCAGCAGGTGCCGCGGGGGCGGCCGAGACCGTGCTGCCCTTCGAATCCCGGGAGTCCGTGCGGTAGAAGCCGGAGCCCTTGAAAACCACGCCCACGCTGTTGAACTTCTTGCGCAGGGCACCCTGGCATTCCGGGCAGGACGTCAGGGAGCTGTCCGAAAACGACTGGACGATGTCGAAGGCATGGCCGCAATCCTTGCAGGCGTAAGCATATGTAGGCACTGGTGCTCCTCCTCTTGGGCAAACGAGAGGTCCCGGACTGCCGGGTGTTATCCCTTAGCAGTCACAGGGCCTGAGTGCTAATTCTAGCATCCTCCTGCACGCGGGGTGCCCGCCCCGGGTCAGGCGCCGACCGCCAGCTTCCGGAACCCCGAGGGGAGGACCACGCCCGGAACGGGGCGGTCAAACTCCTCGACCGGAATGCTGCCGGCGGGCAGCAGTTCTTCGTCGTAGATAACGGCGGCCAGGGGGATATTCTTCCCGGCGGAGGCGAGGTGGCCCAGGAACTTGTCGTAGTACCCGCCGCCCTGGCCCACCCGGCTGCCCGCAAGGTCAACTGCAGTGGCAGGGATGAAGAGGGCGCCCGCCTGCCCGGCCACCTCGATTTCCTGGCGTGTTCCCACCGGCTCCAAAATGGGCGCGAACCTGCTGGTCACGAGGTCCGTCCCGGGAGCCCAGAAGACCCATTTCAGTTCCCGTCCCGGCTCGCAGACGGGAAGCAGGGCCCTGCGCCCGCCGTCGTACAGCGCCCTGATGAGCGGCAGCGTGGGCGGCTCAGCGCCGACACCCAGGTAGACGCATACTGTTGCGGCACTTCCGTCCATGACGGAGTCCGCCCATGCCAACCCGTGGCTGGCCAGTGCTGCGCCCGCCTCCTCCCGTTCCTTCGCCGACAGCGAGGCCCGGCGGTGGCGGTGGGCAGCGCGGATGCGGTCCTTCACTGCCTTCGTTTCCTCGAACGTCATATCTTCCCTTCGTCGTCAGCCGCCTGCGTGGGCGGCCCGCCGTCGTCTGCTCTTCCCAGGGCGGCAGGCGAGGCCGTCCGGTCATTCCGATGATTACGGAATGCTTGACGCTGACGTTAGATTAGTCCGGTGAGTACCAGTAACCCGAGAGTTCGCAAAGCCGTCATTCCAGCAGCCGGACTCGGCACCAGGTTCCTGCCTGCAACCAAGGCGATGCCCAAGGAAATGCTTCCCGTCGTGGACAAGCCTGCCATCCAGTACGTGGTTGAGGAAGCGGTAAACGTCGGCCTTAATGATGTCCTGATGATCACCGGGCGGAACAAGCGGGCGCTGGAAGACCACTTCGACCGCGTGCCCTCCCTTGAATCCACCCTTCAGGGCAAAGGCGACACGGAGAAACTCGCATCCATCCAGGCGGCCAGCAACCTGGGAGACATCCACTACGTCCGGCAGGGAGACCCGCACGGACTGGGCCACGCCGTGCTGCGGGCAAAGCAGCACGTCGGCGATGAAGCCTTTGCCGTGCTGCTGGGGGATGACCTCATCGACGCGCGAGATGAGCTCCTCAGCACCATGATTGAGGTGCAGGCCAAGACGGGCGGCTCGGTGATTGCGCTGATTGAAGTGGAACCTTCCCAGATCAGCGCCTACGGCTGCGCGGACATTGAGCAGGTCGACGGCGAATCGTACGTTCGCGTCAAGAGGCTGGTGGAGAAGCCGAATGTTGAGGAAGCCCCCTCCAACCTGGCCGTCATTGGCAGGTACGTCCTCCACCCCGCCGTGTTTGATGTCCTGGAGCGCACCGGTCCCGGGCGGGGCGGGGAAATCCAGCTGACCGATGCCCTGCAGGAACTGGCCTCCGCAGACGGCGAGGGAAGCGGGGTCTACGGCGTTGTTTTCCGTGGCCGCCGGTACGACACCGGAGACAAGCTCAGCTACCTTAAGGCCTGCGTCCAGCTGGCAATCGACAGCGAGGACCTTGGGCCCGGCCTGCGGGAATGGCTGCCCGGCTTCACAGCCGGCCTGTCCAAGTAGCGCAATGCGCCCTGGTCCCATCTGGCCCGTGACACTGGAGTGCGGGAATCTGGTCCTGCGGCCCATCCGGTACCGGGACAAAAAGGAATGGACGGAAGTCCGGTCCCGAAACAGCCAATGGCTGGCGCCGTGGGAGGCGTCCAACCCGGACCCTGCCGGCGGCCTGCCGGACTACCGGCAGATGGTCCGGTCCCTGAAAGCCCAGGCGGCCCAGGCAACGGCGTTGCCTTTTGTCATAACCGAACGGCTTCCCGGGGGCGGTAACCCTGCCATTGTGGGGCAGTTAACTGTGTCGTCGATCGTCTGGGGATCGGCAATGATGGCAACCCTGGGGTATTGGGTGGACCAGGCCCGCGCGGGGCACGGCATTGCACCCACTGCCGTGGCCATGGTGACCGACCATTGCTTCGGGGCCCTCGGCCTGCACCGGATGGAAATCAACATCAGGCCCGAGAATGGACCGAGCCTCCGTGTGGTGGAGAAGCTGGGATTCCGGGACGAGGGCTACCGGCCGCGCTACCTGCACATCAACGGTGCCTGGGCCGACCATCGCTCGTTCGCGTTGACGTCCGAAGAGGTCCCGGAAGGCCTGCTCAAGCCCTGGCTCGCTTCGCGGCCGTCATAAATCCACTGATTTGCCGGCTGTGCCACGACACACCGCAGCCAATGCTGCCGCAGCGGACAGGATGCTCATACGGTTTTGAGTGTGGACTTCCCCCTTAGCAGCTCAGTGATCCTTGTGGTTGCCGTTGTGCTCTGGATTGTATGGGTTGCCCCTTACGTCCTCAGGAACGGCAGGCACCAGTTCCAGCCCGCCGGTGACTTCCTGTCGGACGTCGCAGCAGATGAAACACCTGAACCGCCAGCCGGTTTGGTATTGAACGTCGCCGCCCAGCAGGAGAAAGCCATGGACACCAGGAAGAGTGCCGGACCTTCGACCGCCGCTGCCGGTTCCCCGGCTGCAGGTGCATTCCGCATCCGATACGGCCGGACCGCCATCGCACTGGTTGGGTTGGTTTCCCTGGTAACGGCCTTCGTTTCCGCGGTACTGCTGCTCTTCGGGCTGGGTGCTCCGTTCCTGCCGCTGGTATCTTTGGCGGTTACCTTTGGATCCGTAGTCCTCCTTCGCTGGTTGGCCGTGCGGGACCGGCGGGCCAAAGTGAACGCAGCCTTTCGCTCAGCCATGACTGCGCCGGCCCGTAAGCCGGACTATTCGGCCAGCATCCCGCCGAAACCTGAAGCGGCTCCGGCCAAGCGCGAGAGCCCCCTTTTCGATGCAGAAGCACACGAACAGAAGATTAAGCCGCTGACAGCTATGGAACTGCGCGAGGCGGCCCTGGCGGTCGCTGTTGCCGCCGGTGATCCAAGTGCCGCGGCCGCCAGCGCGTCGGCTTCCGCCACCTGGGAACCCGTGGAGGTTCCCAAGCCCGTTTATGTTGAAGCTGCGAAGGCCGAACGTCCGGCACCGGAGCCGCTGGAGCTGCCCGAGGCGCCGAAGGCTGTAGGCAAGCCGTCCCTCAAGCAGGGTGTTGCCGCTGCTCCTCCGGCTGCACCTGCCGAAGGTGTTCAGCTTTCCAAGGCGCAGAGCGCCCTCAGCAATCTCGACGACGTCCTGCAGCGCCGCCGCGCCTGACAGCTTTGGTGCCGCTCCTGGCTGTCCGCGCGGACATGTTGCACCTCTCGATGACCCGGGCTTCCGGGGGAGCGGGCCGCGTCCATCCCCGCGGTTTGGATTCCACCCGGAAAATTTGTAGCCTAGGGTCACCGGTGCCGCACTCGCCAGGGCGGATGGTTCCGGGGCTATAGCTCAGTTGGTAGAGCGCTTCGTTCGCATCGAAGAGGTCAGGGGTTCGAATCCCCTTAGCTCCACACAATGAAGCGTACTGACCTGCCGCCCCGGCAGCGGGCAGCAGTGGGTGAGGACGGCCCAGACGCCTGGTTACCGTTACGCACCAGTGACCACCCGCATTCCATCTCCACCACCGTCAGCCACGTCCATCGACCCACCGTCCGGGCAGTCCAGTGGGGCGCCAGCAGGAGTCCGTCACGGTTACTGACATCGAGCGGAAGGAAGACGTCCTGGTGGAAATCTTCGGACTGACTGGCGACATGGCTGTCGGACTCCGCGCCGGGCCCACAGTTCCGGCGGCGAAGTAGGCCGATGGCGCAGTGGCCGGGCCGCCGGCTGAACTTCCTGCCTGACTCCTCCGGTCCTGGTGCGATGCCCTATAGCCAGTCCTTTTTCTTGAAGATTCCGTACATCAGGCATGCCATTGCGAGCATGAGGCCAAGGGACATGGGATAGCCCAGTTCCCACTGGAGTTCGGGCATGTGTTCGAAGTTCATCCCGTAAACCCCTGCGACGAATGACGGAGCGAAGAAGATTGCCGCCCAGGAGGAGATTTTCTTGACCTGTTCGTTTTGCTCTGCGCTGGCCTCGTTCTGGCGGTTGGCCGTCAGGGTGCCGTCCAGTGTCAGGGCGTTCTGGAGCAGGTCGCGGAAGGAGTCGGCACGGGAAATAACACGTTCCACGTGGTCCTCCACGTCGCGCAGGTTGTGGCGCAGGTCGGTTTCCACGCCGTACTTTTCGAATCCCCGCTTCAGCTGGTGCATCATGTCCGGAAGCGGATGGATGGCGCGCTGGAACTGGATCACTTCCCGGGCAAGCTCGTAAATCCGGCGGGACACCGTGGTGTCTCCGCTGAAGAGCTGGTCCTCGATCTCGTCAATGTCGTTCTCAAGGCCCGCCACCACGGGGGCGTAGTCATCCACCACCCGGTCCAGCAGGGCGTAGAGAACTGCTTCCGGCCCGTGGCGCAGGAGATCGGGCCGGGCTTCCATCCTCCGGCGTACGCGGGCAACCCCGGCCATCTCGGCATGGCGTACCGTGACCACGTAGTTCTTCCCCGTAAAGATGTGCAGTTCGCCGAACTCCACGCTCTCTGTCTCGTCCAGGTACCTGGCAGGCCGGAGGACTGTGAAGAGGCTGTCCTCGTAGCGTTCCAGCTTGGGCCGCTGGTGGGCGGAGATCGCGTCCTCCACGGCCAGCGAATGCAGCCCGAACTCGCTGGCCACTGCGGCCATCTCCTCAGCTGTGGGACGGTACAGGCCGATCCACGCCATTCCGCCGTGCTGCGCCAGGGTTTCGAACGTCTGCTCCAGGCTTTCCGGCTCGATATGGCGTACGCCGTTCACGTAGACGGCATTGTCGATGATTGTCACGCCGGGCAACCTTCCGTGACAAGGGCTGCCGGCATCAGGACATCCCGCCGATGATTGCGCCTGCCACGGTCATGGCCACCAGGTCATGGCCCGAGTCGATCAGCGTAACGGCGGCGGGGCGTCCGGCAAAACCGTTGTGGATGACGTGGCCACCGGCCCGGAAGACCAGCCCCACAACGAAGGCAAACACGGCACCTGCCAGCGCGCTGCCCAACCCAAGCCTGCCGATCAGGACGGCCAGCAGGATGGCCGTCAGTGCCGCCGCCATCATCATGGGAAGCCATATGCCGGCTCCGCCGCTGATGTCCTTGAGGTCGTCCTCCGTCTTCCCGATAGCGGCCATCCACCGGTTGCCCAGCACCGCCGGCATGTACCAGACAAATCCGATGGCCATGCTTGCCACGAAGGCCAGCAGTACGGCGAGCCAGTTGATCTGTGAAACGTAAGAGAGCCAGTCCATTCTGGAAATCCTAGTCGCCTGCCGCCTCCCTCAAGCGCCCGACGCTTTGGCGAGGCCGCTGATGAGCGGCTCGGTCCGGTAGGGGATGTGGGTGTGCAGGGCCAGCACTGTTTCGGTGCGTATAACACCCTTGATCCTCAGGACCTGCCGGAGTGAGGACTGGAGGTTGTGCGTGTCCGTGGCAACCACCCGGCACCAGACGTCCCCGCGCCCCGAAATCTCATGGACCTCCAGCACCTGGGGTATCAGCCTCAGTGCGGCTATTACCCCATCCAGTTCCCGGTGCGAGACCTCGATGGTCACGAAGGCCACCACGTCATATCCCACCGCGTCCAGATCCACTTCCCGGCCCCCGGGCCGCAGCACTCCGGCCCGGATCAGCCGCCGGACCCTGGTCTGCGCCGTGTTCCGGGCGATGCCAAGGGCCTCGCTGAGCTCGCCGATCTGGCTCCTGGGGTCCCGGATGAGTTCCAGCAGGATCTTCAGGTCGGTGGCATCCAAGGTCTTCATATGGTCATTCTCCACCACACCCAGAGCGCAGAGTTGATGATTTTGCTCAAATTCAGTGGCGTTTACACACCATAGGAGCAGAAGTGCCGCACTCTTGTGCCATCGGATATCCACCCCGCGAAGGCCTCCCACAAGGATCAGCTGCCGCGGTAGAACCAAAGGCGGCACCTTATGACGGTCTTCAGCGAGCTTCGCATGCGCCCTGCGCCGGCAGCTGCACGCGCAGGCTGGGATGCTTCCACCACCGCACGGCTGGTGATGGCGGGCGCGGTCATCTTCGTGCTGCTGGTTGGCGCCAACCTGGCAACACCGCTGTATCCCCTGCTGCAGGCGGAGCTCGGGTTGTCCACGCTGGGAGTAACGGCCGCATTCGCCAGCTACGTTCTGTCGCTGGTGGCCACGCTCATGCTCGCCGGGCACTGGTCGGACCACATCGGCCGCCGGGCAGCCCTCATCCTCGCTGTCGCCATCGGCCTGGCAGGCGGCTGGCTCTTTGCCGAGGCAAGGACCCTTGTTGAATTGTGCGCCGGACGGGCCCTGCAGGGCGCAGCCGTGGCGATGGCCACCGGTGCCAGCGCCGCAGCACTGCGCGAGCTCCTCCCGTCCCGCCCCGAGTGGGCGTCCCGGTTCACCCTGTTGGCATCCTCCGGGGGTGTGGCGGCCGGACCCGTCATTGGCGGGCTGCTGTCCCTCCTGCCGGACGCCACCGCGGCTCCGTACTACATCCACTCACTGGTCCTGGCCAGCCTTCTGGTGCCGCTGTACCTCCTGCGCGCCCGGCCTGCTATCACGCCGCCTGCCCCGTCACGGCCGCTGCTGGCACTCGCACCCCGCCGTCCCTCCGTGTCACGGGAAGCGAGGGGTGCATTCTGGCTTGCTGCCGGCGTCGGATTCCTTAGCTTCGCGGTCTTTGGCTTCTGCCTCTCGCTGGCCCCGGGCTACTTTGCGCAGGTCCTGCAGACGGACTCCCGTCCCCTTGTGGGGGTGCTTGCAGGCCTGGCACTCGGTTCCTCGGCGCTGAGCCAGCTCCTGACCCTGCGGGGGCGCTTCGTCGTCCCCGCAGGGCTGGCGGTGCTCGGCGGGTCCGTCCTGCTCCTCGGGGCAGCCGGAACCTGGCAGAATCCGCTGTTGCTGGTGGCAGCCGCCACCGCCGCCGGGGTGGGCCAGGGCATCGCCTTCCGCACGGTCTTCAACCAGGTGGCCACCAGGGTGGAGGCATCCCGGCACGCCCAGATCGTCAGCACCGTCTACGTCATCACCTACCTCGGCAGCGCAGTTCCCGTCCTTGGGTTGGGCTGGGCGGCGGGAATCTTCGGCGTGCCGGCAGCGGTCATGGGCTTCGTGGTGGCCTGCGGGGCGGCAGCCCTGGTCCTTTCGGCAGTGACGCTACGTCTCGCGATAATCGATGGCCGGGTGGCTGCCGGCCCGGCCGGCTGTGGCCGCTAGTCGGGCAGGGGCCCGTGGTTGCCTTGGATGTGCTCAAACACCAGGGTGGTCTCGGTGTGGCCCACCACGGGGTCCGTGGCGAGGTTGTCCAGCACCCAGTCCCTGAGGTCCTCGGTGGTGGCGACGGCGATGTGCAGCAGGTAGTCCACCGAGCCTGAAGTGTGGAACGTGGAGAGCACCGCCGGCAGGTGCGGCACGCGGGCAGTGAAACGGTCAATCTGGTCGCGGTCATGGGCGCGCAGGCGCACCGCCACCAGGGCCTGTACGGAGCGTCCGATCGCCGAGAGGTTGAGCTTTGCCTCGTAGCCTTTGACGATTCCCCGCTCGGACAGGGCGCGGGTCCTCATCAGGGCAGTGGAAGGGGCGATTCCCACCAGTTCGGCGAGCTGTTTGTTGGAGATCCGGGCGTCCGCCACCAGGGCCGCCAGCAGACGTTCGTCAATCGCATCCAGCGGTTCCGGGTGCGCACCCGGCCTGGGATTCGTGCTCACTGCAGCTCCTCAAAATCGTCCTGGCTTCATCCTAGACCTGCAAATGCGCGCGATCATGTCCCCTCATTGCCACTCTTCCGAATTTTCGGGCTGCGTGTTCCGCTTGCGGGCCAGATAATTTCGTGCGGGGTTGCCGGGGATGCGGCGGTCTATGCCGCCGTGCGTTCCGTCCGGGGATGGACGACGGCGACGGCGGCCGCGGTGAGGCAGGCCAGGATCATCACTGCCGCAGCAAGGGCATTCCAGCCGAGGGACTGGAATGCCAGGCCGCCTGCCCAGCCGATAATGCTGGACCCCAGGTAGTAGGCCAGGTTGTACAGCGACGCGGCCTGCGCCCGACCGGTGCTGGCCAGTGCGCCCGTCCAGCCCGCCCCGATGCTATGGGCAGCGAAGAAGCCGCCCGTGAACACCACCAGCCCCGCCAGGATGAGGGCGAGTGACTGTGTCAGCGTCAAGGCAAGGCCCGCCGTCGAAAGCGCCAGTCCGGCAAGCAGGACGGCGCGCCGGCCGAAGCGGAGCGTGAGCCCTGCAGACCAGCGCGAGGTGACCGTTCCGGACAGGTACGCAAGGAAGATGAGGCTGATGAGCGTTGCTGCCAGGCCAAAGGGCTCGGCTGAGAGCCGGAAGCCCAGGTAGTTGTACACCGCCACGAACCCGCCCATCATCAGGAACGCCTGGCCGTACAGGACCAGCAGGCGGACATTCCGCAGGTGGCCGGCGAGTGTGCGGAGTGCACCGCGGATGCCGGCGGCCGGAGCGGCCACGAAGCCGCGGGCACGCGGCACCAAGAGCAGGAAAGCCACGGCGGCAACCGTGGCGAGGACGGATACAGCCAGCGCTGCCGCCCGCCAGCCCCAGAGTTCGCCTGCCGGTCCGGCCACGAGGCGGCCCGCAAGGCCGCCCAGCGTGGTGCCGGCAACGTAGCTTCCGGCCGCGAGTGCTGCATGCGCCTTGCTGACTTCCTCATTGAGGTACGCAATGGCGATCGCGGGGATGCCGCCCAGCGCCATGCCTTCCAGTAACCGCAGGGCCAGCAGCATGCCGAAGCTGGTGGACAGCGGCACCAGCAGGCCCAGGACGGTAGCCACGGAAATCCCCCAGGCCATCGCCCTCACCCGGCCGATCCTGTCTGCCAGGAAGGACCAGGGGATAACCGTCAGTGCAAGGCCAACGGTGGCAAGGGAAATGGTGAGCGCTGCCTCGGCCGCACTCACTTGCAGGTCCCTGGCAAGGATCGGCAGCACGGCCTGGGTGGAGTAGAGCTGCGCAAAGGTGGCCACGCCCGCAAATGAGAGGCCGGCGAGGATCCTGGCGTACGCCGTCGAGCCCTTGGCGTGCCCGGCCCAACCGGGGGAGGGGCTGGTGCCGGCGGAACGAACGGGGTGTGCCATTCCGCCAGACTAGCTCCCATCGGATAGATGCCTCCAATGCATGTTTCGTGTAAAACTGATAGCCATTCCGCATGCTTCAGGCAAGGCAATAGAAGTAGGAGACCAGGGTGGAACCGGACCAGAAGCAGCTGGCGCAGCTGCTTCCGCTCCTGCCCGTACTCGCAGAGTTGGGCAGGACGGAGCACGTGACGGAAACCGCGGAACTACTGGGCGTGCCGCAGTCGACGGTCAGCCGCGCGCTGGCCCGCGCGAGCGCTGTTGTAGGTACCGAACTCCTGGTCCGGGAGGGCAGGGGAGTGCGGCTCACTCCTGCCGCCCGCACCCTTCTGCCTTACATTGAGCAGGCACTGGCCGCGTTCCAGACGGGGCTCGACGTGGTCCGTGACGAGTCGGACGTGGTGCGCGGCAGGATCTCACTTTCGTTCCAGCACACCTTCGGCGAGGCGGCCCTTCCGCTCCTGATCAGCGCCTTCCGCAGCCGCCACCCCGGCGCCGCCTTTACCTTGAGCCAGGGCGCACGCAGTACCTGCCTCGAGGAACTGGCCTCCGGTGAGTCCGACATGGCGCTGACGGCACCGGTCGCGCCGCCTGGCCGCAACCTGTCCTCGGCACCGCTGTACCGCGAACCGCTGCGGCTGGTGGTGCATCACAGCCACCCCCTGGCGGGCAGGAGCACGGCCGCGCTGGCCGATATCAGGTCCGAACCTTTCGTTGCCCTCGGGCCCGGCTACGGGATGCGCTCCCTGACGGATGCACTTTTCCGCGAGGCCGGCTACCGGCCACGCATCGCCTTCGAAAGCCAGGACTCGCACACAGTCCGAGGCCTGGTATCCGCAGGCCTCGGCGTGAGTATCCTGCCCCCGGGCGGCGATGCTCCGGGCCGCACCGTAAGCCCCGGCACCGGGAACCTGGGCTGGGTTGAAGTTCCCCTGGAGTCCGCCCTGGCCTTCCGCGAGGTAGGCCTTTCCTGGCGGCGGCGGAAGCCGGGCTCCGAGCCCGTGCCCGTCAGGTTGTTCCGGGACATGGTGGTCACGGAGGGGCCGGGGCTGTTGGCCGGCATGGTCCGGCAGCGGTCCCACTGAAAGGCATCCGAGCCCACTGGAAGGCATCCAGGCCCACTGACAGGCGCCCAGTACAGCGTGGCAGGTGGGTCAGATGTTGCTCCAGCACCATTACCCTTGTGACGTGACTAATGCTGAAAACTCCTCCACAACCGCGCCGCTACCGGGCGGTCCGGCCTCTAGTCCGCTCCGCGGCGTGATCATCGGGCTCGATATCGGCGGGACCAAGACGCACGGGGTCCGTTTCGAGGACGGGGTTCCGGTAGCGGACGAGTCAGCAGGCAGCTCGAACGTGCAGAACGTGAGCCGGGATGAGGCAGCAGCCAACCTCGCCGACCTCTTTGCGCGCATTGGCGGCGGGCAGGTTTCCCAGGCTTACGCCGGCTCCGGCGGGATCGACACAGCAGACGACGCTGCCGCCCTGGCGTCACTGATCCAGCCGCATGTGCCCGGCGCCCGGGTGACCGTGGTCCATGACTCGCGCCTGCTGCTGGCGGCGGGCCATGCCAGCACCGGGGTGGCGGTGATTGCGGGAACGGGTTCGGCCGCCTGGGGCAGGAATGCCGACGGCGGTGAAGCCAGGGCAGGCGGCTGGGGCTACCTTCTCGGGGATGAAGGCAGCGGTTACTGGCTGGGGCGCGAAGCTGTCCGCCACAGCCTTCGGCAGATGAACCGGGGACTGCCGGCCGATGAGCTCACCATCGCCCTCCTGCGGTCCTGTGGAGTGGACGATCCCAACCGCCTGATTGCACTCTTCCATTCGCCCGGCACGGGCCGCCGCTTCTGGGCGCAGCAGGCCCGGCTGGTGGTGGAGGCGGCAGCCGCCGGCCACCCGGAGAGCCAGGCCCTGCTGGACCAGGCCGGGGAGGATCTCGCCGCACTGGCGTTGCAGGTTCTGGGTCAGCTGCACATCAAGGGGCCGGTGATCCTGGGCGGCGGCCTGGGCATGCACGTGGCACCTCTCCAGGAGTCCTTCCGCCGCAACCTCATGGATGCGGGTGTGGCGGACATCCGGGTGCTGGACCAGGAACCCGTGTTCGGCGTGCTCCAGCTGGTGGCAGAGCAGGCCTGACAGGGAGGCAAGCCGGCGGAGTCTTATTCCTGTGCCGTCCGCTTCCGGGGCGTGAGCCGCACACCGGGCAGCGGGGGAGCAGGAATCCGCCCGGCCTCCGGTCCGGCGCCGGGGCCGTGACCCGGTACCAGGCCGTACCGCGCTGCGGCCGCCGCCGTTTCCGGCAGGTCGCCCTGCGCTTCCCAGTCGCTCCGGGCCTGTTCCACTTCCTCGTGGGTGCGGCCAACGAAATTCCACCACATCAGCAGCTCCTCCTGGAACGGCTCGCCGCCGATCAGGAGGAAGCGCGTTCCGGGAAGTGCCTGCAGCTGCAGCTGGTCCCGTCCCCGGCCCAGGTAGCCCAGCGGACCGGGAGGAAGGTCCTGGCCGTCCACCGCCAGGCCGCCGTCGAGTACCAGGATGCCGTGCTCAAAGTCCCCGTTCAGCGGCAGAACTGCGGCACCGTCGCACAACACATCGGCTCCGATGATCGGCGAGTACATGGTTGCCGGTGATGCGACGCCCGCGAGTTCACCCACCATGACGGTGGCCGTGAAGCCCTGTCCGCTGGCCTTGGGCAGTTCCCGGTGCTGTTCGAAGGCCGGCTGCCGGTGCCTCTCATGGTCAGGCAGTGCCACCCAAAGCTGCAGTCCGCGCTGTACCGGGAGATCCTCCCCGGCAGGCGGCGGGACAGCGAATTCCGAGTGGGACACGCCGTATCCTGCCGTCATGATGTTCAGTTCCCCCGGCCGGACCACCACGTCGCTGCCCACGCTGTCCCGGTGCCGGATATGCCCGGCAAGTGGCCACGTCACCGTCTGCAGGCCGATATGGGGGTGCGGGAGCACGGACATTGCGGTCCGGTCAGGGCCGAAGCTGTCCAGGAAACACCACGCCCCGATGGTGGGAAGGCCGCGCTGCGGCAGCGTCCGCTGGACGTTCATTGCCCTGACTCCGCCGAGCGGCACCTCGCGCTGCGGCCACAGCTGCAGGCAGGGTCCTGAGCTGCCCCCCTCAGCCGCCGGCGGACAGACTTCCTGCTGGGGCGCTAACTCCAAGTTGGTCACATCTCCACTGTAGGCCTGCCGGGACCGCCCGTGGAGTGGATCCCATCCGCGGCCTTCGCGGCTCCGAATGGTTACGGAAAGGATTCCTTTGCCCGGATTTGGCTGCGCTGCAGGTGTTGCCGGCCCAGGTTTGGGTTACCGTAACTAACAGCGTGCTGATGACAATGTCGCGGTGCTGCCAACAGCCCGTCCCAGAGAACAGGTAAGTCCGCACTATGGACCAGGCGATGATCGAGTTCCAGAACGTTACCAAGCAGTACCAGGGCGGGCAGCCGGCTGTGGACCAGCTCTCCATGTCCATCAGCAAGGGCTCCATCACCGTCCTCGTCGGTCCCTCGGGCTGCGGCAAGACAACCACGCTGCGCATGATCAACAGGATGGTGGAGCCAACATCCGGCGTCATCACTGTGGACGGCAAGGACGTCACCTCAGTGCCGGCGCCCGAGCTGCGCCGCTCCATGGGGTACGTGATGCAGTCGGCAGGGCTGCTGCCCCACCGGTCCGTGCTGGACAACATAGCCACCGTGCCACGGCTGAACGGCGTGTCCAAGGCCGAGGCCCGCCGCCGCGCCGGGGAACTGCTGGACGTGGTGGGCCTGGCGCATTCACTGGGCAAGCGCTACCCGTCCCAGCTGTCGGGCGGCCAGCAGCAGCGCGTGGGGGTTGCCCGCGCGCTCGCGGCCGATCCTCCCGTCCTCCTCATGGACGAACCCTTCAGCGCCGTCGACCCCGTGGTCCGCGACGAACTCCAGCAGGAACTGCTGCGGCTCCAGAAGGACCTGGCCAAGACCATCGTGTTCGTCACCCACGACATCGACGAAGCCACTGTCCTGGGCGACAAGGTTGCGGTCTTCGCGGTGGGCGGAAAGCTTGCCCAGTACGCCACCCCCGAGGAGATCCTGCGCGCGCCGGCCAACGACTTCGTAGCCTCCTTCGTGGGCCGGGACCGCGGGTTCCGGCACCTGGGTTTCACCCCGTCCGACGGCGTCACCCTCCATCCGGTGCCCACGATCGTCCGCGGCCGCGCCGGGAGCGCTGCTGATCCAGAGTCGACAGGCGGCTGGCAGCTGGTGGTGGACGAGGAGATGCGCCCGCTGGGTTGGTCCACTCCCGGCGCTGACGGCGGCCTAATTCCCGGCGGTTCCCTGTTCCGTCCAGGCGAAAGCCTGCGCCGGGCGCTGGACGCTGCCCTTTCCTCACCCTCAGGCCTGGGCGTGGCGGTGGACAGCGAGGGCAAGGTGCAGGGCGTGATCCGGGGCGGTGAAGTACTGGCCCTCATCGAAGAGGCGCGCCAGATCCGGCAGGCAGCACTCTAATGGAATGGTTCCTCGCCAACAGCGGCATGGTCCTGGAGCGGGCCGGCCAGCACCTGCTCCTGGCGTTGGTCCCCATGGTCCTTGGACTGGCCATCTCCATCCCGCTGGCGCAGCTGGCACGGCAGAACCGGCCGCTCCGCTCCGTGGTGCTGACAGCTTCCTCGCTCCTTTACACCATCCCCTCGCTGGCCCTGTTTATCATCCTGCCCACCATCCTGGGCACCAGGATCCTTGACCCGCTCAACGTGGTGGTGGCCCTGACCATCTACGCCGTGGCGCTGCTGGTCCGCGCAGCCCTGGATGCCTTCGACTCGGTCAGCGGGGACGTCAGCCAGGCCGCCGTTGCCATGGGCTACAAACCGTTGGCCCGGTTCCTGCACGTGGATCTGCCGTTGTCCCTGCCCGTCCTTTTCGCCGGGCTCCGGGTGGTCTCGGTCAGCAACATCTCCCTGGTCAGCGTGGCAGCACTGCTGGGCATCGGAAACCTGGGGATGCTGTTTACGTCGGGGCTGCAGCGGGGCTTCATTACCGAAATTGTGGTGGGCATCATCGCCATCCTCATCCTTGCATTGCTCATGGACGCCTTCCTCGTCCTGCTGGAACGGCTCGTTACGCCCTGGGAACGGGCCGGGAGACGGGAAAACCGGGAGCAGGAGGCGGCTTCCGTCGATGAGGCAGCGGGAGCCGCCCTGCGCCTTGCGGAGCCGAAGACCGGCGGAGGAAACCCATGAGCGTCTTCTCCGACACCTTCGCCTGGCTTGCCGATCCGGAGAACTGGACCGGCAGCGCCGGGATACCGGCCCGGCTGGCCGAGCACCTGCAGTACACCGGCCTGGTGATGCTCATCGCCGCCGCCATCGCGGTACCCGTCGGGCTCTATGTGGGCCACACGGGCCGGGGAAGGGTAGCGGTGGTGGCCCTCGCCGGGGCCCTGCGCGCCCTGCCGACACTTGGTTTGCTGACGCTCTTTGTGCTGGTCGCCGGGATCGGACTGATGCCGCCCATCTGGGCGCTGGTCATCCTCACCGTTCCGCCGCTGCTCGCCGGCACCTACGCCGGAATCTCCAGCGTGGACCGCACTGTGGTGGACGCTGCCCGGGCCATGGGCATGACCGAACTGCAGGTCCTGTTCCGTGCCGAGCTGCCCAACGCACTCACGGTGATGTTCGGCGGTTTCCGCACCGGCGTGCTCCAGGTGATCGCCACCGTTTCCGTGGTGGCCTACATCAACCTCGGCGGCCTCGGCCGGTACCTTTTCGACGGACTGGTGCTCAGCGACTTCCCGCAGATGCTCGGAGGTTCCCTGCTCATCGCGGCGCTGGCAATCGCCGTCGACCTCGTCCTGTCCCTTTTCCAGAGGCTGTTCCTGGCAACAGGCGCCTCGAGGCAGTCCCGCCGCAGCCAGCAGGCTACGGCCGATCTCACAGACCCCGTCCTCACGGAGGCTGTAGTACAAGGAGGTAAACCATGAAAGAACGCCATCCACAACGCCTCGGCAGGCGCGGATTCGGCGGGCTCGCCGCCGGGCTGGGCCTGGCTGTGGCCCTGTCCGCCTGCGGAGGATCCTCCGATCCCCTCAGCGAGGCGCCGGCCACCAGCGGTCCAGCTTCCGGGGAAGCCACTTCCCTGGTGGTGGGCTCGGCTGATTTTCCCGAAAGCCAGATCGTGGCCGAACTGTACGCCGGAGCCCTGAACGCCTCCGGCGTCACCGCCACCACCAAACCGAACATCGGCTCCCGCGAGGTGTACTTCAAGGCAGTCCAGGACGGCTCGGTGGATGTGGTGCCGGATTACACCGGAAACCTGCTCCTGCACGTGGACAAGGCAGCCACCGAAGAATCCGCAGAGGACATCGCCAAGGCGCTGCCCGAGAAGCTGCCGGATGGCCTGGCGGTACTGGAACCGTCCAAGGCGGAAAACAAGGACGCCATGGTGGTTACCAAGGCAACCGCCGAGAAGTACCAGCTCAAGTCCATTGAAGACCTGGCAAAGGTCTGCAGCGAAATCGTGGTGGGTGCCCCCGCCACCTTCGCTGAGCGCGCTTACGGCCTGCCCGGCCTGAAGGAGAACTACAACTGCGAGCCCAGGAAACTGGAGCCCTTCAGTGACGGCGGCGGCCCGGTGACGCTCAAGGCGCTGCTGGAGGACCAGGTGCAGGTGGCGGACATCTACACCACCACGCCGTCCATCGCGGACAACGACCTCGTGGTGCTGGAGGACCCCAAGAACAACTTCATCGCCCAGCAGGTGGTTCCGCTGTACAACGAGGCGAAAATGACCGACAAGGCAAAAGAAGCTCTCAACTCTGTTTCCCGCATCCTCACCACGGAGGACCTGATCAACCTGAACAGGGCCGTCAGCGGCAGCCAGAAGCAGGGCGCCAAGGAAGCCGCGGATGCCTGGCTCAAGGAAAAGGGCATCGTCAAGTAGCAGCCGCCGTCGTCCGTCCCGGCGGGCGTGAAGCCCGCCCCCCATCCTTGTGGCCGACGTCTCAACGGCCGCCCATCCTTCCTGTGGCATATTTGAGGGATGGCAGAATTCAGGCAGTCCACAAAGCTCAATAACGTCCTTTATGACATCCGTGGACCGATCCTCCAGGCCGCACAGCAGATGGAAGCGGAGGGTCACCGGATCCTCAAACTGAACATCGGAAACCCCGCTCCGTTCGGATTCGAAGCGCCGGACGCCATCCTGGTGGACATGATCCGGCACCTGCCGCATGCCCAGGGCTACAGTGATTCCCGCGGCATCTTTTCTGCCCGGACCGCCGTTTCGCAGTACTACCAGACCCGCGGGATCCAAAACATCCATGTGGACGACATCTACCTGGGCAACGGCGTCAGTGAACTCATCACCATGTCCCTGATGGCACTCCTTGACGACGGCGATGAAGTCCTGATCCCCACCCCGGACTACCCGCTGTGGACCGCTTCCGTGGCGCTGGCCGGGGGCAGGCCCGTCCACTACCTCTGCGATGAGGAGACGGGCTGGCAGCCGGACCTGGAGGACATGGAAGCCAAGATCACGCCGCGCACCAAGGGCATCGTGGTGATCAACCCCAACAATCCCACCGGAGCGGTGTATCCCGAAGAGACGCTGCGGAAGATTGTGGCGCTGGCGGAGAAGCACGGCCTGGTGGTCTTCGCCGACGAGATCTACGAGAAGATCCTGTACGAGGACGCCGTTCACATCAACCTGGCCGGACTCACCGGCGACGACGTCCTGTGCCTGACCTTCAGCGGACTGTCCAAGGCGTACCGGGTGTGCGGCTACCGCGCCGGCTGGATGGCCATCTCCGGCCCCAAAAAGGACGCGGCGGACTACCTTGAAGGGATCAGCCTGCTGGCCAACATGCGCCTGTGCGCGAATGTCCCGGCCCAGCATGCCATCCAGACCGCCCTTGGCGGATACCAGAGCATCAACGACCTGATCCTGCCCGGCGGACGCCTGCTGGAACAGCGCAACAAGGCCTACGACATGCTCAACGCGATCCCGGGCGTCAGTACGCAGCAGGCCAGGGGAGCCCTGTATCTCTTCCCCAAGCTGGACCCGGAGGTCTACCACATCCGCGATGACGAGAAGTTCGTCCTGGACCTGCTTCGGGAGCAAAAGATCCTGGTCTCGCACGGCCGGGCGTTCAACTGGGTCCGCCCGGACCACTTCCGGATGGTGACCCTGCCCAACGTCAAGGACATTGAAGAGGCAGTGGGCCGGATGGGGGACTTCCTCAGCAGGTACCAGGGGAACTAGCCTGTGCTCACGGGCGCTTTGCTCCCGTGCAACTTCAGGGAAAGGGACACCCCATGGCTGGCGACATTGGCTTTGATCAGCACGCATCCGAGACCCTGCGGGCGGGAAAGGACTTCTCGCTGGCAGCCCTCGATCCTGATTCCACTCCGGGGTACAGCGGCACCAAGGAGGACGGCCAGGCCCTGCTGGCGGAAATGGACGACGCGCTGGCGGAGCTCCAGGAGAAATTGTTTGCCGAATCGCGGTTTGGCGGCCGCAAACGCATCCTGCTGATCCTCCAGGCCATGGACACGGCGGGCAAGGGCGGCATCGTCAACCATGTGATGGCCGCCATGAACCCCCAGGGCGTCCAGTTCAAGGCCTTCAAGGCACCCACGGAGGAGGAGAAGTCCTACGATTTCCTTTGGCGGATCGAGAAGGAAGTGCCGGCCGCCGGAATGGTGGGCGTATTCGACCGGTCCCACTACGAGGACGTCCTGATCCACCGCGTCCACCGCTGGGCCAGCCCCGCAGAGATCAAGCGGCGCTATGTAGCCATTAATGAATTCGAGGCGCGGCTCACTGAATCCGGCACCAAAGTGGTCAAGGTGATGCTCCACATCAGTGGCCAGGAACAGAAGGAGCGGCTGCTGGCCCGGCTGGACAACCCGGCCAAGCACTGGAAATACAGCCGGGGCGACCTGGACGAACGTGCCTTCTGGGACGACTACATGAGCGCATACCAGGCGGCGATCGACGAGACCAACACCGCGGACGCCCCCTGGCATGTCATCCCCGCCAACAAGAAGTGGTACGCCCGGATCGCCGTACAGCAGCTGCTGCTGTCCACCATGGAGGGCCTGGACCTCCAATGGCCCAAGGCGGAGTTCGAGGTCGCGCTGGAACGGGAGCTGGTGGCGCGGTCCTAGGGACCTGCTGTTAGAGCGGCTGGTCGCGGGCGGCGGCCAGCCGTTTCCTGGCACCTTCCAGCCACTCCTCGCAGCGGGCTGCAAGGGCTTCGCCGCGTTCCCACAAGGCAAGCGACTCCTCAAGGCTGGCGCCGCCGGCCTCAAGTCTTCCCACCACGGCGATGAGCTGTTCGCGGGCTTCTTCGTAGCTCAGGGCCTGGACGTCTTTTCCTGGTTGCTGCTCAGTCATTGGGTTCTCCGGTTTCCGTGGCGTGTTGTTCGAGTGTTCCGGTGGAGGTTGCGCCGAACCGGCCCTCAGCCACCCGGATGGAAAGGGGCGCTCCGGCCGGGGCTTCGGCCGGCCGGCGGACCACGGCGTGGCCCGATGTACCCGATTGTCCGGCCCGTTTTCCGGCGAGTTCCACGACGGCGTACCCCCGGTCCAGGGTCTTCTGCGGCGACAGCGCCCGCACCTGCGCCTTCAGGTGCTCCAGCTGGTCGGCGGCCCGGACCACGGTTGAACTCACCGCCGCCGAGGACCTCCTGAGCAGCCGCTCGATTTCCTCGGCGCGGACAGTGACGAGTCCTTCGGGCGCTGCCAGCACCGGCCGTGAATGCAGGGAGGCCAGGCGGTCCGATTCCCTGTCCACCAGCCGCTCCATGCACCGCCGCAGCTGGACACGGGCCTGCCGGACACCGGCAAGTTCCTCGGAAACTTCGGGCACGATCCGTTTGGCAGCGTCAGTGGGGGTGGAAGCCCGCAGGTCTGCGACGTCGTCCAGCAGCGGCCTGTCCGCCTCGTGCCCGATGGCGCTGACCACGGGCGTGACCGCGGCCGCCACTGCCCGGATCAGTTCCTCGCTGTTGAACGGCAGGAGGTCCTCCAGGGCCCCGCCGCCCCGGGCAATGACGATGACGTCCACTTCAGGCGCGGCATCGAGGTCACGGAGGGCGCGGACCACCTGCGCCACGGCGGTGTTCCCCTGGACCGCCACCTCACGGATCTCGAACTCCACGGCCGGCCAGCGGAGGGCCGCATTGCGCTGGATGTCCTTCTTGGCGTCCGAGTCCCGCCCGGTGATGAGTCCGATGCGGTGCGGCAGGAGGGGCAGGGGTTTCTTGCGGGAGTCAGCGAAAAGGCCTTCCGCGGACAGTGCCTGGCGCAGGCGTTCGATCCTGGCAAGGAGGTCTCCCAGCCCCACGGGGCGGATATCGCGCACCAGCATGTTCAGCCGGCCCGTCTTGAGCCAGAACTCCGGTTTCAGCAGGGCCACCACCCGGGACCCGCGTTCCAGCGGAAGGTTCTGGCGTTCCAGGACCTTGGTCCAGACAGAGGCAGGGAGGGACACTTCGGCGTCAACATCGCGCAGGGTCAGGTAAGCGTTGCTTCCGCGCCGGTTCAACTCAATGACCTGGCCCTCAACCCAGGCGGACGGCGTACGGTCAATATGCGCCTTGAGCTTCTGGGACAGCAGCTGGAGCGGCCACGGGTTGTCCGGGCTGGTCTCGGCAGCCGTGGCCGGCAACGTGGTGGGCGCGGTGAGCTGCTGGCCGGGGGCCGAAGGCAACGCCTGTTCAGACATGCGAACGCCTTCGAGGGGCAGGAACTGCGGGCATGGGGTCCTTCGTCCGTTTTTCGGCTGTCTTTCAACCTTATCCATAAGCTGTACCACCAGGGACTGACAGGATCCGGTCAGGCGGTCCGCCTAGGATGGGTTGACCGCCATCAACTGAAGGATCCGCTGTGCGTACTTTTGTTTCTGCTGCCGCCACCGTGCTGGCAGTCCTGCTGGCCGCGGTGGCAGTTCCGGCCATCTGGCTGGACCGCAACATCGTCCAGGAGCAGGGCTTCGTGGAATTGGCGGCTCCGCTCGGGAAAAACTCGGAGTTCCAGCAGCAGCTGGCCGTGGCCGCCGTGGGAACCATCGACACCAGCGCTGTCCCTGGCTTCCTCTCGGATCTGGTCCAGCCGGTGCTGGAGGACGCCGCGTCGTCCCTGACAGGGCTGCCGGAATATCCCGCCGCATGGGAGGAAACGCTGCTGAAGAGCCACCGGCTCAGCTTCGCCGCCCCGGGAACGGACGACGGCGGAGCCTCCTCCGCTTCATCGCTCACCCTTGACGTCGCTCCGCTGGTGGCGCTGGGCGCCGGGGAGATTTCACGTACCACCCGCCTCCCGCTGGATCCGCCGGAGCAGACCCTGATCAACGTGGGCCAGCCGGAGCACAAGGAATGGACTGAAAGGCTGTCCACTTACGCACCCGGCGGCTACCTGCTCGCCGGGGGATCCGCCGTTGCCCTGCTCCTGGCCCTGGTGGCCGCCCGCCGCCGCTGGACGGTTCTTGCCGGTGCGGGAGCCGGTGCGCTGTTGCTGGCGGCCGGCTGGGCATTCGGTTCCCAGGTTGCCTCCAGCGCCGTCGTGTCCGCGGACAGCGGAAATGAGGTTGCCAACATGTTCAGGAATGAGTTCGTGGCGGCCTCGGCTGCGGATTTCCAGGCCTGGACTGTGGCGGCGGCACTTGCCGGCGCTGTGCTGTTGCTGCTCGGCCTTGCGGCGGGGCTGTTCTCGCGGAAGCGGGCACGGGCCACCCGGTAGCATGGAGTCATGACCCCCTCAGCTGTTTCCCTTTCGATGCCAACCGTCCCGCGTAGGCGCCGCTCGCCTGAGGAAGTAGCTGCCGCAGCTCCCGTATCCGGAACCAAGAAGGTGCTGCTCGCTGCTCCGCGCGGCTACTGCGCCGGCGTTGACCGGGCTGTCATCGCCGTTGAGAAAGCCCTGGAACACTACGGTCCTCCGGTCTACGTACGGAAGCAGATCGTGCACAACGTCCACGTGGTCAGCTCCCTTGAGGAACAGGGCGCCATCTTCGTCGATGAAACTGATGAGGTCCCCGAAGGCGCCCTGGTGATCTTCTCTGCCCACGGCGTATCACCGGCTGTGGTCCAGTCGGCAGAGGACCGGGGCCTGCGCACCATCGATGCCACCTGCCCGCTGGTCACAAAGGTCCACAAAGAGGCCGTCCGCTTCGCCAAGGACGATTTCGACATCCTTCTGATCGGCCACGACGGCCATGAGGAAGTCGAGGGCACCGCCGGTGAAGCGCCTGAACACATCCAGATCATCAACGGCCCGCACGAAGTGGACAAGGTCACGGTGCGGGACCCGGAAAAGGTCATCTGGCTCTCGCAGACCACGCTCAGCGTGGACGAAACCATGGAGACCGTGAGGCTGCTCAAGGAGCGGTTCCCCACGCTGCAGGATCCCCCCAGCGACGACATCTGCTACGCCACCACCAACCGGCAGGTGGCCATCAAGAAGATCTCGCCGCAGGCGGACCTGGTTATCGTGGTGGGCTCGGCCAACTCCTCGAACTCCGTCCGTCTCGTAGAAGTGGCCCTCGAATACGGGGCCAAGGCCTCCTACCGCGTTGACTTCGCCAACGAGGTGGACGAGGCCTGGTTCGAAGGGGTGGCCACCGTTGGCGTGACATCGGGTGCGTCCGTCCCGGAAGTCCTGGTCAAGGACGTGCTGCGACTGCTGGCCGATTACGGTTACGGCACCGTGGAGGAAGTGGTCACCGCGGAGGAGGACCTTTTGTTCTCGCTGCCCAAAGAACTCCGCGCCACCCTCAAGCAGGCCGGCGACGTCAGCCGGGCGCTGGGCGGGCGCCGGGCGCGCAGCTGACTCTCCGCTCGGATTTTTCCCGTGCAGCTGACTCTTCGCGTCCGCGGATGATTCTCACGGAAGTGGGCCTGGCAGTCTGCCAGGCCCACTCTTGGTTGTACCGCCGCCTGTTCAGGCGGCTTCGTCGTCGCTTTGCAGTTCCGGCGCGGCCAGTGCCCGCGGGGTGACCTCGACGACCGGCGGCGCCGCAAGCCCGGACTCCTCCAGCGAGTTCAGTTTCCGGGCAGTGGGCAGGACACGGGCTTCCAGGGTCCCCACCATGGCGTTGTAGCGGTCCACCGATGACTTCAGCGACGCGCCCAGTTTGGTGACGTTCTCGCCCAGGGTGCCCATGCGGTCGTACAGCTGCCGTGCAAGCTCGAACAACTCGCGGGCACTGTCCGTCAGGACGTCCTGGCGCCAGGTGAACGCCACGGACTTGAGGACGGCGAGCAGCGTGCTGGGGGATGCAAGCACCACGTTCTTGGACAGGGCGTAATCAAGCAGGCCGGCGTCGGCGGTGAGGGCAGCGGCAAGGATGGATTCGGCGGGGATGAAGCAGACCACCAGCTCAGGGGAGTTCCCGGGAATGTCCCAGTATTTCTTGTTGCCCAAGGAGTCCACATGTGCGCGCAGGGCTTTGGCATGGGCGGCCAGCAGCGCCTGCTGGTTGCGGCGTTCCTGCCCCGTTCCCAGGTCCTGGGCTTCCAGGTAGGACGACAGCGGGACTTTGGCATCAACCACCAGCTGTTTTTCGCCCGGCAGCTGGACCACCAGGTCGGGCCGGACGCCGGACTCGCCTCCAGTGCTGTGCACCTGCTCCACGAAGTCGACGTGACGCAGCATGCCGGAAGCTTCCACCACGCGCCGCAGCTGGACTTCTCCCCACTGCCCGCGCGCGCTGTTGGACCGCAGGGCGGACTCCAGTGCGTGGGTGGAACGGATCAGCTGCTCATCCGAGAGCCGGGCCTCCTGGAGCTGCTGCGCGAGCTGGCCGTATTGTTCCACCCGGTCGCGCTCCAGCAGCGCCACCTGCTGCTGGACAGCGGTGAGCTTCTCCGCCACGGGCGCAAGCGCCCGCAGCACGCTGCCGTCCTGGGACCGTGCCTCGCCCAGCTCACGGTTCTGTGCCGACAAAAGCCGCCGCTCGGCGTCGGCCGCGGCAAACTGTGCGGTGACCTCCGACAGCCGGGACGACACGGCGTCGAAATCCTCCTCCAGGCCGCGCGTGTTTTTCCGCAGCACAAAGAACGTGGCCCCGGCACCGGCGAAGGCGCCCAGCAGCAGCATGAACAAAGCAAGAATCAACGCGAAAGCATCCATGCCCTCACTGTTGCACGGGGCTGTGACATTTTGCCGAAGCGACATTTGCGCCCGCGGACGCCGGAGCGCTTGACCGCCCGCTGCGGGTAGAATCAATGCTCGTGGCTCTTACTATTGGCATCGTCGGACTGCCCAACGTCGGCAAATCAACTCTCTTCAACGCGCTCACCCGCAACCAGGTCCTGGCCGCGAACTATCCGTTCGCCACCATCGAACCGAATGTCGGCGTCGTGAACCTGCCCGACCCGCGGCTTGAGAAGCTCGCCGCCATCTTCGGCTCACAGCGGGTACTGCCTGCGGCCGTCTCGTTCGTGGACATTGCCGGCATCGTCAAGGGCGCTTCCGAAGGGGAAGGCCTGGGCAACCAGTTCCTGGCGAACATCCGCGAGGCAGAAGCCATTGCCGAAGTAGTGCGGGTCTTTGACGATCCCGACGTCATCCACGTGGACGGCAAGGTGGATCCGCGTTCCGATATGGAGACCATCAACACCGAACTGATCCTCGCCGACCTGCAGACCATCGAGAAGGCCATTCCCCGGATCGAAAAAGAGGTCAAGATCAAGAAGCGCGAGGCTGCCGAGCTCGCCGCGATCAAGGCCGCGCAGGCAGTGCTGGAGCGCGGTGACACCATCTTCTCCTCCATCAAGAGCGACAAACTGGAGATGGAGCACCTCAAGGAGCTCAGCCTCCTGACCGCCAAGCCCTTCATTTACGTCTTCAACGTGGACGAAGGCATCCTGGGCAGTCCTGAAAAGCAGGAGGAACTGCGGGCCATGGTGGCACCGGCGGACTGCATCTTCCTGGACGCGAAGCTCGAAGCGGACCTCGTGGAACTCGACGAGGAGGAAGCCCGGGAAATGCTCGAAATGAACGGCCAGGACGAGTCGGGCCTGGACCAGCTCGCGCGCGTCGGCTTCCACACGCTGGGGCTGCAGACCTACCTCACGGCCGGCCCCAAGGAAACCCGCGCCTGGACCATCCGCCAGGGTGATACGGCACCACAGGCAGCCGGGGTGATCCACACCGACTTCCAGCGCGGCTTCATCAAGGCCGAGGTTGTGGCGTTTGACGACCTGATTGCGGCCGGTTCCATGGCCGAGGCCAAGTCGCGGGGTAAGGTCAGGATCGAGGGCAAGGAATACGTCATGGCCGACGGCGATGTGGTGGAGTTCCGCTTCAACGTCTAACCCGTTTCAGGCGGCTTTCGCGCGGGTAGGTAAGTAAAGTTCCGCGTCAGAAGGAGGGGGACATGCCGGTCAGGCGACTGATGCAGTGCATCGCCGCTGCGGTGGCGGCTGTACTGGTCCTGTCCGGCTGCTCCGGAAACGGCGGCAGCGCACCCGTTGTGGTGGGGGAGGCCAAACGCGGAGGCAGCGTGACTGTCGCCGAGGTCAACGTCTTCTCCTCCTTCAACCCGTACAGCGCCGGCGGGAACACGGACATCAATTCGAAGATCGGCTACATCACCCATTCGGGTTTCTACTATCTCGATGATGCTGCCAAGGTGGTGCGGAACGAGAAGTTCGGGCGCTACGAGAAGGTCTCGGACCAGCCGTTGAAGGTGCGCTACACCGTCAACGAAGGCGTCAAGTGGTCCGACGGCGAAGCGATCGACGCCGGTGACCTCCTCCTGAGCTGGGCGGCCGGTTCAGGATACTTCAACGACGCGGACCCGGCGGCAGGGACGGGCACCACATATTTCTCGGTCGCCTCCGACACCAGCGGCCTGGCCAGCACCGTCCTCCCCGAAATCGGTGACGATGGACGGTCCATGACCCTTGAATACGCTGCGCCCTACGCGGACTGGGAAGTGGCGTTCGACGTCGGGTTGCCGGCGCACGTGGTAGCGGCCAAGGGCGGGCTCAACGATGAAGAGGACCTCATCGACCTGATCAGGGACTCGCCCCGCGGCGACGTGGAAGCACCCGCCGTCAATGCGCCGCTCAAGCGGGTTGCCGACTTCTGGAACTCCGGATTCGACTCAAAGGGCCTTCCCCAGGACCCCTCGGTGTACCTCTCCAGCGGCCCGTACATCGTGCGCGACATCGTCCCCGAGGTTTCCATGAAACTGGTGCGGAACCGCGACTACGTCTGGGGGTCGGAACCCTGGCTGGACGAGATCAATGTCCGCTTCACCGGTGCAGTAACCGCGGCAGTCGACGCCCTGCGGGGCGGCCAGGTTGACATCATCTCACCGCAGCCTGCAGCCGGTACGGAGGAACTCTTCGCGGGACTCGCAAACCAAGGCAACACCGTTGAACGCTACAACCAGTCCGGCTACGACCACCTCGACCTCAAATTCTCCGGGCCGTTTGCCGAGGAGGCAGTGCGTGAGGCGTTCCTGAAGACTGTTCCCCGCCAGGCGATCGTGGACGCGGTGGTGGGGGACCTGCTCCCGGAGGCCAAGCCGCTTGACTCGCACGTCTTCCTGCCGGGGCAGCCCAAGTACGAGGACACCGCCAGGAATAACGGCTCCTCGGAGTACGCGGAGGTGGACATTGCTGGCGCCAAGGCCCTACTGGACGGCGGGACGCCTACCGTCAGGATCCTCTACAACCGGGACAACCCCAACCGGGCCGCGGCGTTTGCCCTGATCCGTGAATCCGCCGCCCTTGCCGGCTTCACGGTGGTAGACGCAGGACAGGGGAGCGCCGACTGGGCGCGGTCGCTCGGCGGCGATGGCTACGATGCCTCACTGCTGGGATGGATCGGCAGCGGCGCTGGCGTGAGCCGGGTTCCCCAAATTTTCCGCACCGGCGCGGGCAGCAACTTCAACGGCTTTTCCGACGGCGACGCGGACAAAGTGATGGAGCAGCTCGCGGGCACTACCGATTTGGGCAAACAGGACGAGCTCCTGGCTGAAATCGACAAGCAGATCTGGGAGAGCGCCTACGGCCTCCCGCTGTACCAGACGGTGGGCACGACCGCCTTCAGCCCCCGCGTGGCGGGAATCAAAACGAGTTCGGGTCCACTGGGCGTCTGGTGGAACGTGTGGGACTGGCGCCTCGCCTCCTAGCCTTCAGTGCTTTGCCCGTGATGGCCTTCACACTTTCGATTCGCCGTTAGCCCTACTCGCGAGTAGCATGTGACTTGCACAACTTCCGTTGACCGACTAAGCGTTCAGTTCAAGCCCGGTCACGGTTTGGCAACGGAGTACCAGTATCTGGACTTCGTGCGGTTAGGCTACTCACATATGTAGGTTGCGTCACAGCAGTAACAGCTGCGTCTGGCCTGCGGGGAAGCACAAGATTCCCCTCGTTATCTCCCACAACTCATAGGAGGCGGAATGCGTTTTACGCGCACTTCCAAAGCACTGGGCATCGTGGCAATCGCCGCGCTCGCCCTGACCGGCTGCGGCGCTGGAGGCGGCAGCACTGACGGAGCCAGCGACGCCGCCGGCGACCCGAACAAGGTCATCACCGCCTACAGCAACGAGCCACAGAACCCGTTGCTGCCGGCCAACACCAACGAAGTCTATGGCGGCCGCGTTGTCGAGCTGCTGTTCGAAGGCCTGACCAGCTACAGCCCCAGCGGCGAGTCGGTCAACGCCCTCGCCGAGTCCATTGAGTCGCCGGACGGACAGAACTACACCATCAAGGTCAAGAGCGGCACCAAGTTCACCAACGGTGAGGAAGTCACCGCCAAGAGCTTCGTCGACGCCTGGAACTTTGCGGCCCTGAGCACCAACGCCCAGGCCAACAGCAGCTTCTTTGAGTCCATCGAGGGCTATGACGCAGTCAGCGCCACCAAGAAGGAAGGCGACACAGAGGTCCCTGCCCCCACGGCGCAGACCCTGTCCGGCCTGGTCCTGAAGGACGACACCACCATTGAGGTCAAGCTGGCCCAGCCGGAAGCCGACTGGCCGCTGCGCCTCGGCTACACCGCCTTCATGCCGCTTCCGTCCCAGGCCATTGCCGATCCCAAGGCCTACGGCGAAAACCCGGTGGGCAACGGCCCTTACAAGATGGCCAAGGAAGGCGCCTGGCAGCACGACAGCCAGATTGAACTCGTCAAGAACGAGGACTACTCCGGCACCCGCGAAGCCAAGAACGGCGGCGTGACCTTCAAGTTCTACACCGATCCGGCTCCGGCCTACACCGACATCCAGGCCAACAACCTGGACGTGACGGACGTTCTTCCCACCAACGCCTTGAAGACCTACACCACGGACTTCCCGGAGAACCACCTGAACAAGCCGTACGCAGGCAACTCCACGCTGAACATCCCGGGCTACCTGCCCGAGTTCCAGGGTGAGGCCGGCAAGCTGCGCCGCCAGGCCATCTCCATGGCAATCAACCGCGACGAGATCACCAAGGTCATCTTCAGCGGCACCCGCATCCCGGCCAAGGACTTCACCTCCCCGGCTGTGGACGGCTACAACGAAAACGTCGAAGGTTCCGAGGTCCTGAAGTTCGACGCCGCCAAGGCCAAGGAAACCTGGGAGAAGGCCAACGCCATCACCCCGTGGCCCGCCGACAAGACGCTGCAGCTCGCCTACAACACTGACGGTGGCAACAAGGAATGGATCGACGCCGTTGCCAACAACCTGAAGAACAACCTGGGCATCCAGGCCGAGGGCCAGCCCTTCGCCAAGTTCGCCGAGCTCCTGGACCTGCGTAAGTCCAAGACCCTCCCCGGCGCCGCCCGCGCCGGATGGCAGGCTGACTACCCGTCGCTGTACAACTTCCTCGGCCCGCTCCTGAGGACCGGTGCCAGCGCCAACTACGAGGGCTACTCCAACCCTGAGTTCGACAAGCTCCTCGACGAAGGCCTGGGCTCGAAGTCCACGGACGACGCCAACGCGAAGTTCACCGAGGCGCAGGAACTCCTGTTCCAGGACCTGCCCAACCTCCCGCTGTGGTACTCCGCACGCCAGGTCGTGTGGAGCCAGAACGTCACCAACGTGGACAGCGGCTGGAACGGCGTCATTCAGTACTACAACATCACCGCAAAGTAGTCCTGAGACCGTCCAACTCAACTAGCTAGTGGGGGTCCGGCAACAGCCGGGCCCCCATAGCCTTGATACCGGCAGGAAGCTGTCCCACATGAATTTCCCCCATACTTCAACCCTGGAGGGTGCGCTGTGATCCGGTTCATCCTCCGGCGGCTGCTCCAAGTCATCCCCGTTTTCCTGGGCACCACGCTGTTGGTCTACTTCATGGTGTTCGCCCTTCCCGGAGATCCCATCAGGGCTCTCTTCGGCGACCGTCCCCCCAGCGAGGCCGTGATTGCGGCCCTGCGCCGGCAGTACAACCTGGACCAGCCCTTCTGGGTCCAGTACGGACTGTTCCTCAAGAACCTCTTCACCTTCAACCTGGGTGTCGACTTCACGGGCCAGCCCATCGCCGCCACGTTGGGCAGGGTCTTCCCCGTCACGGTGATGCTCGCCCTCGAAGCATTGGTCATTCAGGCCGTTTTCGGCATCGGGTTCGGCCTCATCGCCGGCCTCCGCAAAGGCAAAATCTTCGACTCAACGGTACTGCTGGCCTCACTCGTCGTCATCGCCATCCCGATCTTCGTGCTGGGCTTCGTCCTGCAGCTGGTCTTCGGCGTGTACCTCGGCTGGGCCAAACCAACGGTGGGCACCGACGTCAGCTGGGGCACCCTGCTGCTTCCGGCATTCGCGCTGGCCCTGGTCTCCTTCGCTTATGTACTCCGGCTCACCCGCGCCTCGGTCATCGAGAATTCCACCGCCGACTACGTCCGGACTGCCACCGCCAAGGGCCTTTCGCGCCCCCGCGTGGTGATGGCGCACATCCTCCGCAACTCCATGATTCCCGTGGTGACCTACCTGGGTGCCAGCCTGGGCGGCCTGATGGGCGGCGCCATCGTCACTGAAGGCATCTTCAACGTCCCCGGCGTCGGGCAGAAGCTCTACCAGGCGATTCTCCGGAGCGAGGGACCCACCGTCGTTGCCATCGTCAGTGTCCTGGTGCTGGTGTTTGTTGTCGCCAACCTGCTGGTGGATTTGCTGTACGCCTGGCTTGATCCGAGGATTCGCTATGAAAAGTAACCAAGACACCACCCACTTCGTTGCCCCGCTGGAGGAGACCCCTCTGCTGGCAACGGATGCCGTCAAAACGGACCAGGCCCCGCTGAGCCTGTGGGCAGATGCGTGGAAGAAGCTCCGCCGTCGTCCTCTGTTCATTGTGTCCGCAGTGATGATCCTGGTCATCCTGATCGTGGCGTTCTTCCCCGGCCTGTTCACGCAGACAGCTCCCAACGACAACTGCCAGCTGGCCAATTCGGATGGGGCACCCTCAGCGGGACACCCGTTCGGCTTCACCTTCCAGGGCTGCGACGTGTACGCCCGCGTCATCTACGGCACGCAGGCATCCGTCATGGTTGGAGTCTTTGCCGTCATCGGCGTGCTCCTCGTGGGTGTGACCCTCGGTGCGCTTGCAGGCTTCTACGGCGGCTGGATCGACGCCGTCATCGCCCGTCTCGGCGATATCTTCTTTGCACTGCCGCTGGTGCTCGGCGCACTGGTGGTCACCCAGTTGCCGTTCTTCCGCGAAAACAAGAGCGTATGGACGGTCATCATGATCATCGTGCTGCTCGCGTGGCCGCAAATGGCAAGGCTGACGCGTGGTGCCGTGATCGAAGTCCGGAACGCGGACTTCATTACTGCAGCCCGCTCACTGGGCGTCTCCAGGATCCAGACCCTGATCCGCCACGTCCTGCCCAACGCGCTGGCCCCCATCATCGTCCTGGCCACGATGGAGCTTGGCGTGTTCATCGTGCTGGAGGCAACCCTGTCATTCCTTGGCATCGGCCTGCCCGGCAGCATCATGTCCTGGGGCAATGACATCTCGGCGGCGCAGTCCTCGATCCGCACCAACCCGGCGGTGCTGCTGTACCCGGCCGCCGCCCTGTCCATCACTGTCCTGAGCTTCATCATGCTGGGTGACGCCCTGCGCGACGCCCTGGATCCGAAGAGCCGCCAGCGATGAAGGAGGCACAGATGACAACACCCGACGTCACTATCAATGAAGCCGGCACCCCGGCCAACCGGCCGCTGCTGGAAATCCGCGACCTTGCCATTACGTTCAACACCAGCAACGGTGAAGTCAACGCCGTCCGGAACGCGCACCTGACCATCATGCCCGGTGAAACCGTCGCGATCGTGGGAGAGTCAGGCTCGGGCAAATCCACCACGGCCCTGGCCGCCATCGGGTTGCTTCCATCCAACGGCCGCGTTTCGGGCGGGCAGATCCTGCTCGATGGCGAGGACATTTCGCATGCGCCGGAAAAGCGCATGATCGAACTCCGCGGAAACACCATCGGCATGGTGCCCCAGGACCCGATGTCCAACCTCAACCCGGTCTGGAAGATCGGCTACCAGGTCAAGGAAACCCTGCGGGCGAATGGCCGGCCGAGCGGCCCGGATGACATTGCCAAGGTCCTCTCCGAAGCCGGCCTGCCTGACGCACACCGGCGGGCCAAGCAATACCCGCACGAGTTCTCCGGCGGCATGCGTCAGCGCGCCCTGATCGCCATCGGACTGTCCTGCCAGCCGCGGCTGCTGATCGCGGACGAACCCACGTCGGCCCTCGACGTCACGGTGCAGCGGCAGATCCTGGACCACCTCGAAGGCATGACGGCCGAGTTGGGGACCGCTGTCCTGCTCATCACCCACGACCTCGGCCTTGCAGCAGAGCGCGCGGACAAGGTGGTAGTGATGTACCGCGGCCAGGTGGTGGAGTCGGGGCCGTCGCTGGAACTGCTGCAGAACCCGCAGCACCCGTACACTAAGCGGCTCGTGGAGTCTGCGCCGTCGCTCGCCAGCCGAAGGATCCAGGTGGCGAAGGAACAGGGGCTCGAAGCGGCTGACCTGTTGGCTCCTGCCGTGGAGGAGGTGGCAGCGGACAACGTCCTGCAGATCAAGGATCTCCGCAAGGTGTACAAGCTCCGCCAGGGCCTGGGGAAATCATCCGACTTTGCAGCCGTTGACGGAGTGAGCTTCGACGTCAAGAGGGGAACCACGACGGCGATCGTGGGGGAGTCGGGCTCCGGCAAATCCACCGTGGCCAAAATGGTCCTGCAGCTTGAGGTGCCCACCGAGGGCAAGATCCTGTTCGACGGCGTGGACACCTCGATCCTGAAACCCTCGGAGCTTTTCAAGTTCCGGCGGCGGGTGCAGCCGATTTTCCAGGACCCTTACGGCTCGCTCGATCCGATGTACAACATCTTCCGGACCATCGAGGAACCGCTGCGCACCCACAAAGTGGGCAACAAGGTGACCCGGGAGAAAAAGGTCCGGGAGCTGCTGGACCAAGTGGCGCTGCCGCAGTCCACCATGCAGCGGTACCCGAACGAGCTCTCGGGCGGCCAGCGGCAGCGTGTTGCCATTGCCCGCGCCCTGGCGTTGGATCCGGAAGTCATCATCTGTGATGAAGCGGTCTCTGCCCTGGATGTGCTTGTCCAGGCACAGGTGTTGAACCTGCTGGCTGACCTGCAGTCGAACCTGGGCCTGACCTACCTCTTCATTACGCACGACCTTGCGGTGGTGCGGCAGATCGCAGACCATGTCTGCGTCATGGAAAAGGGACGCCTGGTGGAGACCGGCACCACGGACGAGGTGTTCGAAGCGCCGCAACAGGAGTACACCAAGGCGCTGCTGAACGCCATTCCCGGTGCCAAGCTGATGCTTCCGCCGGAAGTGGCGTAAGCCGCCGCTCGACTAAACCGGCTGGAGCCGGGGTCCTTTAAGGCCCCGGCTCCAGCCGTTTGTGTTTCAGTCCTGGCTCAAGCTGGCTGCCTCGGTGCCGGCAGCCAGTACTGGGGACTGGTCCGCCGTCGGCTTTCGCTCGAGTCCCAATTCGCGGAGACGGCCCTCAAGCAGTGTTCCCAACTTTTGGCGGCCGGCAGGGTTCATATGCACGCTGTCTGCCAGGTCCTTGACCAACCCGAACCTGGTGAGCCAATCGCCGACTGACACGAAGGGCAGGTTGTGGGCCTGCGCCACTGAGCCGAGCAGGACGTCCACTTCACTCCGGCGGCCGCCGCCTTGGGACTCCCCGCGGGCGAGGGTTCCGATCATCGCAATGCGCGTGCCCGGGTACCTCTCCCGGAGCTCCGCAATCAGGCGTTCGGCGTTATGCACAATCTGGCTGTCGCTGGCTCCCTTGGCGGCGTCGTTGCCGCCTCCCTGGATGACGATGAGCGCCGGGGTTCCCGACGGGAGCAGCCAGTCGCCCCGAAGGAGGGCCTCAATGTAGTTGCCCGTGGAACCGTTGGAGGAGACAAAACCGGTGCCGCCCCGGCCGCAGAAGTACACCTTGTATCCGGCTGCCGCCAGACCCAGGCGGGGCCAGCCATCGGCAGGCTCAGACTGTGAATCGCCGATCAGGAGGACGGTTTTGCCAATGTCGGGGACCGCAGCTTCGAGCCGGCCATTAACCGGATTGAGCACACGCGGGCCAGTGGCGAGCGTATCCGTTTGTCCTCCGGCAGTTCCCGCCTGGGCTGGGCGCCCCGCCGCGGGGGAGCCGAGGGCCGATTGTGCCGGGAGGCTGCAACCCGAGAGGGCAGCGGCACCGGACATTGCCAGAACCACGGCGACTGCGCCCGCGGCGTAACGGGTGCGGGCCAAGGCGGCAATGGGTTGTGGCATGGGGTGTCTTTCGGCAAGCGCGGACTATCAGAGCAATCATGTGGCATGCCCGAGTGAATGGCCAGTGATATTGCCCACATTTCTTGGCTGTGCCGCAGCGGATGCGCGGGCTTTGGAGTGCGCCGGCAGCAGAAAATTTAGGCCAATAAATGGCACTGCGGCTAGACTTGGGGAAGGTGCCCTGTGCTAAGGGCCTGATCCGTCGTGCGTTCCAGTTGGAAATGTCGCGATACAACAGCTGACTTTCACCACTGAATCGAGCCATTACGCATGTCTGAAACCACCACCAACACCGCGGTAGCCACTGCATCGCGCAGTGACCTGCGCAACGTCGCGATTGTGGCCCACGTTGACCACGGCAAGACCACCTTGGTCGACGCCATGCTCAAGCAGACCAACTCCTTTGCCGAGCACAACCACCTCGAGGACCGCGTGATGGACTCCGGTGACCTGGAGCGCGAAAAGGGCATCACCATCCTGGCCAAGAACACCACCGTGGCCTACAACGGTCCGTCCTCCAACGGCGAGACCATCACCATCAACGTGATCGACACCCCCGGCCACGCCGACTTCGGCGGCGAGGTGGAGCGCGGCCTGTCCATGGTTGACGGCGTTGTGCTGCTCGTTGATGCTTCTGAGGGCCCGCTGCCGCAGACCCGCTTTGTGCTGCGCAAGGCCCTTGCCGCGCACCTTCCCGTGATCCTGCTGGTCAACAAGACCGACCGTCCCGACGCCCGCATCGACGAAGTGGTCCACGAGTCCATGGACCTGCTCCTGGGCCTGGCCTCCGACCTTGCCGACGAGGTTCCGGACCTGGACCTGGACAAGGTTCTTGAGGTTCCGGTTGTCTACGCTGCCGCCAAGGTTGGCCGCGCGTCGCTCGAGCAGCCCGCCAACGGTGCCGCCCCGGACAACGAGGACCTTGAGCCGCTGTTCAAGACCATCATCGAGCACATCCCGGCTCCCACCTACAATCCCGAAGGTGTCCTGCAGGCGCACGTCACCAACCTGGACGCCTCCCCGTTCCTGGGCCGCCTGGCGCTCCTGCGCATCTACAACGGCACCCTGCGCAAGGGCCAGACGGTTGCCTGGGCCCGCGCCAACGGTGAGCTCAAAAACGTCAAGATCACCGAGCTCCTGGCCACCAAGGCGCTGGACCGCGTTCCGGCAGAATCCGCCGGACCGGGCGAGATTGTCGCCGTTGCCGGCATCGAGGAAATCACCATCGGTGAGACCCTGACCGACGCAGAGAACCCGCAGCCGCTGCCGCTGATCACCGTGGACGATCCCGCGATCTCCATGACCATCGGTATCAACACCTCGCCGCTGGCCGGCAAGGTCAAGGGCGCCAAGGTTACCGCCCGCCAGGTGAAGGACCGCCTGGACAAGGAACTGATTGGTAACGTCTCCATCAAGGTTCTGCCCACCGAGCGTCCCGACGCCTGGGAAGTCCAGGGCCGTGGCGAGCTGGCCCTGGCCATCCTGGTGGAGCAGATGCGCCGCGAAGGCTTCGAACTGACCGTGGGCAAGCCGCAGGTGGTCACCAAGACCATCGACGGCAAGGTCCACGAGCCGATGGAGCACATGACCATCGACGTGCCGGAAGAGTACCTCGGTGCCGTCACTCAGCTGATGGCGGCGCGCAAGGGCCGCATGACCAACATGGCCAACCACGGCACCGGCTGGTGCCGCATGGAGTTCATCGTTCCGGCCCGTGGCCTGATCGGTTTCCGCACCAAGTTCCTCACGGACACCCGTGGCGCCGGCATCGCAGCCTCCATTTCCGAGGGCTACGAGCCGTGGGCCGGCCCCATCGAATACCGTACCAACGGCTCGATGATCGCCGACCGCGCCGGCGTTGTGACGCCGTTCGCCATGATCAACCTGCAGGAACGCGGTTCCTTCTTCGTCAAGCCCACGTCCGAGGTCTACGAGGGCATGATCGTGGGCGAGAACTCCCGCGCCGACGACATGGACGTCAACATCACCAAGGAAAAGAAGCTCACCAACATGCGTGCCGCTTCCTCTGACACCTTCGAGAACCTGACGCCGCCGCGCGACCTCACCCTCGAAGAGTCCCTCGAATTCGCCCGCGAGGACGAGTGCGTGGAGGTTACCCCGGAAGCCATCCGCATCCGCAAGGTCATCCTGGACACCAACGAGCGCGCCAAGGCCAACCGCGCCCGCGCCAAGGTCTAACTACCTAAGCGTCAACTGAAACTGCCGGTACGGCGGCGCGGAACTCCCGCCGTCGTACCGGCTTTTTCTGTATCCCAGCACATCCACCCCCGCAGTCAGTTCGCCGGGACGCCCCCTGCGCACCGACCCCCGCTATCACTGCGCCGAAACGTTCCCACCTAGCCGTCCCGGCTGCTGTGCGAAAGCTTGCGCAGCCCGACGTCGACCCGTTGCTCGTCCACGCCGGCCGCCACCACGCGGTACAGGTCTGCGTCACGGCCGCCTTGGCAGCGGGCCTGTGGGTAGTCCGGTGCCTCAGGCGCGCGGCCGGCGCCGTTCCGGAGCGGGCGGGACTTCCTTGGCCGCCACCACCTGCGTAAGGGGAATCACGACGTCGGCCTGCCGGGTGCGGATGGTGCAGGCGCCTGCGTCGCAACTCACCAAGTGTCCCAGGGCATCGGTCAGTCCGTCCTCGATCCGGTACCTGACAACAACCCGGGTCCCGGGCGCTGCGGCGGAGAGAAACCCGGCAGGGGCAGGTGTAGGCTGACTCACCAGTTCATACTAGGGCGCCCGGCTAGGTTCGCGGGAACAGGCTGGGAGATAATAGGCTCAGATGTCAAGAGTCCGGCCGCAGTTGCCGGATGCAAGAACCGGCGGTCGCCGGAACCAACGTGGAGAGGCCAGGGACGTGACGTACGTAATCGCGCAGCCGTGTGTAGATGTCAAGGACAAGGCATGTATTGAAGAGTGCCCCGTCGACTGCATCTACGAGGGTGAGCGTTCGCTGTACATCCATCCGGACGAGTGCGTGGACTGCGGTGCCTGTGAACCGGTGTGCCCGGTCGAAGCCATCTACTACGAGGACGACACCCCGGAAGAGTGGGCCGACTACTACAAGGCCAACGTGGAGTTCTTCGACGACCTCGGTTCACCGGGCGGCGCGGCGAAGATCGGCAACACCGGCAAGGACCACCCGATGATCGCAGCACTGCCCCCGCAGAACCAAGACCACTGACCCGGGCCATACTGTGACCGCTGCAGCAAAAACCTTTGGCCTGGCCCTGCCCGATTACCCGTGGGAAGCCATGGCGCCGTACCTTGCCAAGGCCTCGGAGCATGCGGGCGGAGCGGTCAATCTTTCGATCGGCACCCCCGTTGATCCCACGCCTGCCCTGATCCAGGATGCGCTGAAGGCAGCTGCGGACGCCCCGGGTTACCCCACCGTCCATGGCACCCCGGCGCTCCGGGACGCCATCGCAGGATGGTTTGAACGTCGCCGCGGAGTTGCCGGCCTCGATCCCCGCAACGTCATGCCCACGGTGGGATCCAAGGAACTCGTGGCGTGGCTGCCGCTCCTGCTGGGGCTTAGGCCCGGAGACGTCGTCGTACGTCCCAAGGTGGCCTACCCCACGTACGATATCGGCGCCACCCTCGCCGGCGTCACCTCCGTAGCCACAGACAATCTCGACGAACTCGACGACGCCACGCGGGAACGCGTCCGGCTCATCTGGGTGAACTCCCCGGGAAACCCGACCGGAAGCGTCCGCGACGCCGAATCGCTCCGTGCCCTGGTTGTCCAGGCGCGGGAACTGGGTGCCGTGGTGGCCTCGGACGAGTGCTACGCGGAGCTTGGCTGGGGCGCCTGGGACGTCCAGCGCGGCGGCCAGGCAGTCCCCAGCATCCTGGATCCCAAGGTTGCCGGCGGGTCCCACCAGGGTTTGCTCGCCGTCTACTCGCTGAGCAAGCAGTCCAACCTGGCAGGCTACCGGGCAGCGTTCGTGGCGGGGGACCCGGACCTGATGCCCAACCTGGTCAACAGCCGCAAGCATGCCGGCATGATCGTGCCGTATCCCGTGCAGGAGGCCATGCGGGTGGCCTTGGGCGATGACGTCCACGTGGAAGCCCAGAAGGACCTCTACCGGAGTCGTCGGGACCGACTGGTCCCCGCACTGCTGGACTTCGGGCTGGAGATCAAGGATTCCGACGCCGGACTGTACCTGTGGTCCACCGCGGGGGAGGACACCTGGGACACAGTGGCCCGGCTGGCAGAGCGCGGCATCGTGGTGGGCCCCGGCGTCTTCTACGGTGAGGCCGGCAACGGCTACATCCGCGTGGCCTTGACGGGTACGGACGAGCGCATTGACGCGGCGGTGGCCCGGATGGCCGCGGCGCGGTAACAAACACAGCCCTGTAACAATGGTGTGACTCGCGCCACAAGTGCCCTATTTTAGGGGCTCCGGCAGCGTCTTGGATTAGTGACACCCGCCAAGGAGCGGGTACTTTTTAAGTGACTATCAATGGTGGCCCTCTACAAGAAGGCAGCCCGGGTGTTGGAACCTGTGTTCTCAGGGTCAGTGCGCGGCTCACCTGATGTTGGATCAAGCTTTCGACAGAGGCCCAGAAGCCTCATGAAGGGGACTCCATGACTGAGACCAACAACGCAGCGACCCTGCTCCACGCGGGAGGCGAGCTGAAGCTCCCGCGCATCCAGGTTATTGAAGGGAACGAAGGCTACGACGTTTCCAAGCTGCTGAAGCAGACGGGCGCAGTCACCTTTGACCCCGGCTTCATGAACACCGCAGCCACCACCTCGGCTATCACCTACATCGATGGCGATGCGGGCATCCTGCGGTACCGCGGATACCCCATCGAGCAGCTGGCGCAGCACTCCAGCTTCCTCGAGGTGTCCTACCTGCTGATCTACGGCAACCTGCCCACGCCCACGGAACTGGACGAGTTCGACCAGAAGATCCGGCGCCACACCCTGCTCCATGAGGAGCTCAAGGGCTTCTTCGGCGGCTTCCCACGCGACGCGCACCCCATGCCTGTCCTGTCCTCAGCCGTTTCCGCGCTGTCCACCTTCTACCAGGACTCGCTTGACCCGTTCAACGCAGAACAGGTGGAAGTCTCCACTATCCGCCTCATGGCCAAGCTCCCGGTCATTGCGGCGTACGCGCACAAGAAGTCCATCGGCCAGCCCATGCTGTACCCGGACAACTCCCACAACCTCGTGGAGAACTTCCTGCGCCTCAGCTTCGGGCTTCCGGCAGAGCAGTACGAAGTGGACCCGGTCGTCGCGAAGGCGCTGGACCTGCTGCTGATCCTGCACGCGGACCACGAGCAGAACTGCTCCACCTCCACCGTCCGCCTGGTGGGCTCCTCCAACGCGAACCTCTTCGCCTCCGTGTCCGCAGGCATCAACGCCCTCTTCGGCCCCGCCCACGGCGGCGCCAACGAGGCTGTGCTCAAGATGCTCCGCCAGATCCAGGCTGACGGCACCAAGCCCGAGGACTACATGGAGAAGGTCAAGAACAAGGAAGACGGCGTCCGCCTCATGGGCTTTGGACACCGCGTCTACAAGAACTACGATCCGCGCGCCAAGATCGTCAAGGCCACGGCGCACGAGATCCTCAGCAAGCTCGGCGGCCACGACGAACTGCTGGACATCGCCCTGCGCCTGGAAGAGAAGGCGCTTAACGATGACTACTTCATCCAGCGCAAGCTCTACCCGAACGTGGACTTCTACACCGGCCTGATCTACAAGGCCATGGGCTTCCCCGAGAAGATGTTCACGGTGCTCTTCGCCATCGGCCGCCTGCCCGGCTGGATCGCCCAGTGGCGCGAGATGATCAGCGACCCGAACACCAAGATCGGCCGTCCCCGCCAGCTGTACATCGGCGAGCCGGAGCGGGACTACCCCGTCCGCTGACCAGCATTTAGAAGTACGACGCCGGCCGCCCACCTTCCAAAGGTGGGCGGCCGGCGTCGTTAATCACCAGTCTCTAGGAGCTGTAGCCCTGGGGGTTGTTCTTCTGCCAGCGCCAGTGGTCCTCGCACATTTCGTCCACGGTTTTGGTGGTGGACCAGCTGAGGTCGGCGAGGGCTGAGGTGGCGTCGGCCCAGAAGGCGGGGAGGTCGCCGGCGCGGCGGCCGGTGATTTCGTAGGGGATGGGCTTGCCCACGGCTTTTTCGAAGGAGCGGAGGACTTCCAGGACGGAGGAGCCTTTGCCGGAGCCGAGGTTCCAGCGGAAGACGCCGGTGCGGTCCGCCACGTGGTTCAGTGCGGCCACGTGGCCTTCGGCGAGGTCGACGACGTGGATGTAGTCGCGCAGGCAGGTGCCGTCGGGGGTGTCGTAGTCGCCGCCGAAGACCATGAGTTTCTCGCGCCGGCCCACGGCGACCTGGGCGATGAAGGGGACCAGGTTGTTGGGGATGCCCTGGGGGTCTTCGCCGATCCGGCCGGAGGGGTGGGCACCGACGGGGTTGAAGTAGCGCAGTAGGGCGATGTGCCAGCGGGGGTCGGCGTTACCGAGGTCGGAGAGGATGTCCTCGATTTGTTCCTTGGTGCGGCCGTAGGGGTTGTTGGCGCCGATTTCCATTTTTTCGACGTAGGGGATGGGGTTGTGCTCGCCGTAGACGGTGGCTGAGGAGCTGAAGACGATGGACCGGACGTTGTGGCGGTCCATCACCCGGATGAGGTTCAGGGTCCCCACCAGGTTGTTGTAGTAGTACTTCAGCGGCTCGCGGACGGATTCGCCGACTGCCTTCAGGCCGGCGAAGTGGATGACCGCGTCAATGGGGCTGTCGGCGAAGACATGCTCGACGGCGGCCTCGTCCACGAGGTCGACGTTGTGGAACTGTGCGGTCTTGCCGCTGAGTTCGGCAACCCGCCGGAGGGACTCCTCACTGGAGTTGACCAGGTTGTCGATCACCACCACGTCATGGCCGGCTTCCTGCAGGGACAAAACAGTGTGGGAACCGATGTAGCCGGTGCCCCCGGTGACCAGAATTTTCATGCCTCAACGCTATCCCACGAACGCCTGCTGCCGCCCCCGCGTCCCGGATGCCGGGCAGCAAAAGCGGCGGCCACCGGGGTGTCCGGCACGGCACCCGGGTAGGGAAGCACATTCGTGCTAAATAGGAGGGTGCCCAAAATCGTAGATGCCGAAGCCCGGCGCCAGGACGTAGTGGATGCGGTCCTCCGGATCATCGCGGTTGACGGGTTGGAAAGGGCCTCCCTCAGGGAGGTAGCAGATGAGGCTGGCCTCGCCGTCGGCTCTGTCCGGCACTACTTTGCAGGCAGCGAGGAGTTGCTCGCCTACTCTTTCTCCTCGGTCATCAACCGGATCGTCGCCCGCCTTGAGGCCACCCTGCCGGAAGTCGAGGCCGCTGCCCCGGGCACGGCGGATCACCGGTCCGCCGTGTTAACCCTGCTGTGCGGGATACTGCCTTTGGACGAGACGCGCGCCATGGAAGCCTGCGCCTGGATGGCTTTCAAGAATGCAGCAAGGGTCCGGCCCTTCCTGGCCGCGGAATCAGACCGCAGCCACCGCGAGGTGGCTGTCATTGTTGGCAGGGTGGTCAGCGCGCTCTTGCCGGAGGACGAACCACGGGAGGCCCTGGTGGTGGAGGCCGAGCGGCTCCTGGCCACACTGGACGGGCTGTGCATGCATGCGCTTCTGCAGCCGGCCTGGATGACTCCGGAGATGTGTACTGATGTTCTGGAGCGCCACCTCGACGGTATGGGATGACTGCCGTTAACGTGGGAAACGTGGGGGAATAGACTGATAGCCGGGGCTCAGGCTGATCGCAGGGGCCGCGGTAAGAGCACGCCACGGAAGGACGTCGGATGCATCAGACAAGCGGTACCAGGTGGCAAATCACTACGGACACCTCGGGGCCCATGATGATAGCCCTGTACGTCCGCGATACTGCAGGGCTTGACGGCGCCGGCCACCCCGCATTGTCACATGCAGCCCCAAAAGTGCGCCGCGTGGACCACTCGCACCTGACGGCCGACGTCGGGGGCCTCAGCGCCCTTAAGACGGAGTGGGAAGCGTGGTGGGAACAGCTGCTCAAGGCCTATCCCCAGACGTCGCCCGAGCTGTCCCCGCCGGACTTCGGGGCTTTTGGCAACTCTCCAGCCCTGCAGCGGGTACTGCAGGCACACTTCGGCAGCGCCCTCACATGGGCCCGGGAGCGCAGGAGCGAATACGCCGAACTGGAAGCGGAGCGGGCCGCGACCGGGGCAGACCAGTTGCTGGAGGACATGGTGGATGACCGGCTGATGGAAGTGGGCCGGGACTCACGGGACTTCAGGTTGACCATCATTGAGCTTCCGCTGAACGAACCTCGGGCGTGGTACCTGGAGCCGGACAAGATCATCATGAGCAACCAGCTGATGGGCGAACCCGAGCTTTTCCGCAGCTACGTGCAGCCGGTAGTGGAAATCCTGGTATAGCGGCAAAGGTCCTGGCCGGACGGCACGGCCGGGAGCTGGCAGCCTCAGCTGCCGGTCCCGCCCCCGGCCACGGTAATCCGCACTTGGCCCTCCGGGGCGGATGACTCCTGCCAGCCGTTCCGTAAGGCCCGGGTCCAGCTCCTGCCCGCGACCTCAACCTGCATGACTTCGAAGCCCTTCGCGTTGGCCACCGCCCACTGCGCCACGGACCAGCCCTCGCTGCCAGCCGCGTCGACCACCAGGGTAGACCCCTCCACGGCGTGGCCCAGCGGCCCGTAAGCCTGGGCAAGCTCGGCAGACAATGCATCGGTGGTCCCGCCGGTGCCCGCGGAGCGAAGGGTGCACTGGACCGCCTCGGGTGTCTGGCCGGACAGGCCTGAGGCAAAGGTCCTGCCCATTTCCTCGTGCTGTGCGTACGCCGTGGGGTAGGCCGAGCGCTGCACCCGCTGGGCCGCATCGGTAATGTCCAGGGACTCATAGTCCGGGATCTTCACCAGGGCGTCATAAAAGGCATTCGCAGCGTAGTACGGGTCCATGATCTGTGCCTCGGTTCCCCACCCCTGCGAGGGGCGCTGCTGGAACAATCCCCGGGAATCCGGGCCGGCCTGGTCCCCGTGGTCAATGTTCCGCAACTTGGACTCCTGCATGGCAGTGGCCAGCGCGATGCTGGCGGCCCGCGGCGGGAGCCCGCGCTGAACTGCCACTGCAGTGATCAGCGAGGCGTAGACGGCCTGGTCCGGGGCCAGCTCAGCGGTCCGGTCATCAATAACGGCCCTGCAGCGTTCCGAAACAAGGGTTTCAGAACGCTGCAGGAAGAACACGGCTGAGTAGGTCCCGCCGGCCACCAGTGCGAGCGTGAGCACCAGTACAGCGAGGCGGCGCAGGCCGCGTCTCCGTGCCATGAAAGGGCTAGTTGGCGTGCAGGGCGTCGTTCAGTTCCACGGTCTGCCCTGCGCGCGGGAGTACCTCCACGGCCCCCGTAGTGGAGTTGCGGCGGAACAGCAGGTTGGGCACGCCGGAGAGCTCAGCGGCCTTGACGATCTTGACGGTGTCCTCGCCCACCTCGTCCTTGGGTCCGGGGACACGGACGCGTGTTCCCGCGGTGACGTACAGGCCGGCCTCCACCACGGAGTCGTCGCCGATGCTGATGCCAACACCCGAGTTGGCGCCCAGCAGTACCCGCTCACCGATGGTGATCTTTTCCTTGCCGCCGCCGGAAAGCGTGCCCATGATGGAGGCGCCGCCGCCTACGTCGCTGCCGTTCCCGGTGACTACGCCGGCCGAAATGCGGCCCTCCACCATGGAGGTGCCAAGCGTGCCCGCGTTGAAGTTCACGAATCCTTCGTGCATCACGGTGGTGCCCTCGGCAAGGTGGGCACCCAGGCGCACGCGGTCGGCGTCGGCGATCCTCACGCCGGTGGGCACAACGTAGTCCACCATGCGCGGGAACTTGTCGATGCCGTAGACGGTCACGGCGCCGCGGCGGCGCAGCCGGGCGCGGGTGAGCTCGAAGCCCTCCACGGCGGCGGGGCCGAAGTTGGTCCAGACGACGTTGGGCAGCTTCCCGAAGATGCCGTCCAGATTGATGGTGTTGGGCTTGGCGAGGCGGTGCGAGAGGAGGTGCAGTCGCAGGTAGGCGTCCGCCGTGTCGGCCGGGGCTTCATCGAGGTTGATCTGGACAAAGACCACCTTCTGCTCGATGCCGCGGTCCTCATCCGCGCCGTTTTCGGCGATCCGGGTCAGCGACTCATCAGCATCCTCGACCGAGCGCAGGTTCGCGGCAGCAACACCGAGGGCCGGAGCGGGAAACCAGACATCCAGGACTGTGGCATCACCGGTGGAAACGGTGCCCACACCGAAGCCGTAGGCGGAGCGTTCGTCAGTGGTTGCGTTGGAGGTTTCGGGCACGGCGGAAGAAGCAGTCTCAGTCATGGCCCCAGTCTATCGACGGGCAGCCACAGGGTCCGAACTAGACTGGCTTCGTGACTGCTGAAACCGCCCCGGAACCTTCAACACAGATACTCGACCTCCGCCAGGACGTGGCGCTCCTTACCGCTGCCATCATGGACATCAACAGTGTGTCCGGAAATGAAACGGAACTTGCGGACGCCGTGGAGGCGGCGTTGCTGGCCATTCCACAGCTGAACGTGGTCCGGGATGGCGATTCGATCATCGCGCGCACTGAGCTTGGCCGTCCTGAGCGGGTCATCCTCGCCGGGCACCTGGATACGGTGCCCCTGCCGCTGGCCGAGGAGGCCAAGGGGACCGTTCCCTCTTCCTGGGAGTCCGGTGTTCCCGGACAGGGAATCCTCTACGGCCGGGGGGCCACCGACATGAAGGGCGGGGTGGCCGTGCAGCTGGCACTTGCCGCCGCAATGTTCGACGGCGGGGCCTCGCCCAAGCGGGACGTCACCTTTGTCTTTTACGACCACGAGGAAGTGGAAGCCGTGAAGAGCGGCCTGGGGCGCCTGGTCCGGAATCATGGCCACCTGCTTGACGGCGATTTCGCGATCCTCCTGGAACCCACCGACGGTACAGTCGAGGGCGGCTGCAACGGTACAAGCAGGTTTGAGGTCACCACAGTGGGGGAGGCTGCCCACTCCGCCCGCGCGTGGATGGGCAGCAACGCCATCCATGCTGCTGCCCCGGTCCTCGCGAGACTTGCAGCCTACGAGCCGCTGACCATCAACGTGGACGGGCTAGATTACCGCGAGAGCCTCAACGCCGTGCGGATCAATGGCGGCACCGCAGGAAACGTCATCCCGGACCGGTGCGTGGTGGAGATCAACTACCGCTTTGCCCCCGACAAGACGCCGGACCAGGCCGAAGCAGTGGTGCGGGAACTCCTGGAAGGCTTTGACGTGGTCCGCACCGACGCTGCCGCGGGTGCCCGGCCCGGGCTTCACCACCCCGCCGCCGCTTCCTTCATTGCCGCGGTGGGGGCCGAGCCGAAGCCAAAATACGGCTGGACCGACGTCGCGCGTTTCAGTGAGCTGGGGATTCCGGCCGTGAACTTCGGGCCGGGTGACGCCCTGTTGGCGCACAAGGACAACGAGCATGTCCATGCCGACGCGATCCGCAAATGCCTGCGGGCGCTCAAGGAGTGGCTGGCCGCCTGAACTTAAGGCAGCCCGATGTTAAAGAGGATGGCCCGGACCAGCAGGTCCGGGCCATCCTCTTCATCACATAACCTGCAGGGGGTTAGGGAACCGGGGCATTGGCCTTTTCCGGTTCAGCCTTGGCCACACCGCCGGCAGCCTTCCTGGATCCGCGGCGCTCAATCCACACAGCGATCCTTGAAACGAGGATGTTGATGGCAATGTAGATCGCGGCCGCCACGAAGAAGATGGGGAACAGGAACTGGGTACCCAGGAAGTCGGCCATGACCTGTACGGCACGCAGCAGCTCGCCGTACGCCACGATGTAACCGAGCGAGGTGTCCTTCAGGAGCACCACCATCTGCGCCACCAGGGACGGCATCATGCGCCGGATCGCCTGCGGCAGCTCGATCAGCATCCGGGACTTGAAGCTGGTCAGGCCGATCGCCAGCCCGGCTTCCCGCTGCCCCTTGGGCAGCGACTGGATACCGGCCCGGATAATCTCTGCGAACACTGCTGAGTTGTAGAGCACCAGGCCTGTGACTACGGCAACAAAGGGTGACGTGCCGAAACCCAGCAGGACGAACAGCATCATCAGGACCACGGGCATGCCGCGGAGGAACTCCAGCACCACACGGGTGGGAATGCGGATGAAGGCAGCGTCAGAGATGCGCAGCAGGCAGAGCAGCAGTCCCAGCGGGAAGGCAATGACGGCTGCGATGGCTGCGGCACTCAGGGTTGCCCCCAGGCCGTTGCCCAGGAGCGTCCAGACATCCGCACGGGTGAAGATCTGCCAGCGGCGGCCTTCGAAGATGCCCTGCTGGCCCAGGGTCATGATGATCCAGGCCAGCAGGCCCAGGATCAGGAGGGACCCAACTATCGAGCCGATCAGGGATATCCGCCGTGCCTTGGGGCCGGGGACGTCGTAAAGGACTGAACTCATCGGGCAATCGCCACCTTTCGTTCCACCGTGCTGGCAAGGATGCCCAGCGGAACGGTGAGGAGCAGATAGAAGAATGCGGTGCCCAGCAGCACGGCGATGACGGCGTCACCGTTGGCATTCGCGAGCTGGCGGCCGTAGCCGAACAGTTCGAGGACGAAGAAGGCGCCGGCCACAGAAGAATTCTTGACCAGGGCGATCAGGATGTTGATCAGCGGCGGGACCACCGTCCGGAGGGCCTGCGGCAGGATGATCAGGTTCAGGACCTGCCCGAAGTTCATGCCGATGCTCCGGGCGGCCTCGGCCTGGCCCACTGGGACGCTGTTGACACCTGAGCGGACAGCTTCGGCGATGAACGCTGCGGTGTAGGTGCTGAGGGCAATGATGGCGGCCACTTCGAACTGCTCGAATTTCACTCCGAGCCGGGGAAGGACGATGGCCGCGAAGAAGAACGCGATGGTCAGGGGGGTGTTCCGGAGCACCTCTACATAGACCATGCTGAAGCCGCGGAGCGCTGCCACCGGGGAGACCCTTGCGGCCGCGAGCAGGGTTCCGAGTACCAGCGCGATGACGCCGGAAACGGCGGACAGGAAAAGGGTACGGAGAAAACCTTCCCAATACAGAGGGAGGTTTTCAAGGATGACGTCCATAGGATCCTTCGGCTTTGGGCGTGGACGGGATCGGAGACGGTGGTTGCCGGGACCGCTGGGCGGCCCCGGCAACCACTGCAGTTACTTAGTAACGGTCGATCTCGGGCAGCTTGGGTGCAGTCTTGATGACTGAGCCTGCAGTCGCTTCCCAGGCCTTTTCGTAGGACCCGTTCTCCTCGAACTTTTCCAGCTGGTCGTTGATCCAGTTGCGGAACTCCGTGTCACCCTTCTTCAGGCCGATGCCGTAGGGCTCCTTGGTGAACGTCTCGTCGGAGGCCAGCTTGAAGGCATCCGGTTCCTTGTCAACGAAACCGGCAAGGATCACGTTGTCAGTGGTTACTGCCTCAACCTGCTTGTTGCGCAGCGGTTCCAGGCAGGCAGAGTAGGTTGCAGCCGGGACCAGTTCGGCGCCGTACTTGTCCACGATGGTGGCAGCAGGAGTAGAGCCGGTGACGGAGCAGACCTTCTTGCCCTTGACGTCCTCAGGCTTCTTGATGGTGTCGTTGTCCTTGTTCACCATGAGAGCCTGGCCGGCTTCGTAGTAAGGACCGGCGAAATCGACGACCTGCTTGCGCTTGTCATTGATGGTGTAGGTGGCGATCACCAGGTCAACCTTGCCCTGCTCAATGAAGGGCTCGCGGTTGGCCGAAACAGTCTCGGACCATTCGATCTTGTCAGCAGGAATGCCCAGTTCAGCAGCAATGAGCTTGCCGATCTCGACGTCGAAGCCGACAGGCTTACCGTCCAGGCCCACCTGGCCGAACAAGGGCTGGTCGAACTTGGTGCCGATCTTGATGGAGCCGGCCGAGGAGAGCTTCTCCATGGTGGTGCCGGCAGCGAAGGTGGGCTTCTCCGCAACGGTCGGGTCGCTGCCGCCGCCGGTGCCGGCGTCGCCACCGCAGGCGCTCAGGGACAGGGCGAGGGCAGCTGTAGCCGCCACGAAGAATGACTTCCGCCGGGTCATAAATGCCTTCATGACATTCCTTTCATTGATGGCCGTGGGTCACGGCCTGGATGCGAACTGGGAGTGTTTGTTCGAGGGTGAATCAGTGGGTGAGGAGCTTGGAAAGGAAATCCTTGGCCCGGTCGCTCTTCGGGTTGGTAAAGAACTCCTCCGGGGTGGCATCTTCGACAATCTGGCCGTCAGCCATGAAAACGACCCGGTCGGCGGCCTTGCGGGCGAAGCCCATTTCGTGCGTGACCACAATCATGGTCATGCCTTCCTTGGCCAGCTGGATCATCACGTCCAGGACCTCATTGATCATTTCGGGGTCCAGTGCGGATGTGGGCTCATCAAACAGCATGACCTTCGGCTTCATCGCCAAAGCCCGTGCAATGGCCACGCGCTGCTGCTGTCCGCCCGAGAGCTGCGCCGGGAGTTTGGGGGCCTGGTGGCCCACACCGACGCGCTCCAGCAGGGCCATGGCGTCCTTTTCCGCGGTGGCCTTCGCAACGCCCTTGACCTTGATGGGGCCAAGGGTCACGTTTTCCAGGATGGTCTTGTGCGCGAAGAGGTTGAAGGACTGGAAGACCATTCCGACATCGGCACGGAGCTGGGCGAGTTCCTTGCCTTCTTCCGGGAGCACCTTCCCGTCGATGCTGATTGTTCCGCCCTCGATGGTCTCCAGGCGGTTGATGGCGCGGCAGAGGGTGGACTTACCGGAACCAGAGGGTCCGATGACCACAACAACCTCGCCCTTGCGGACCTGCAGGTTGATGTCCTTCAAAACATGCAGTTGGCCGTAATGCTTATTTACGCCGTTCAGGGAGACAAGGGAATCTCCGGGCACATGAGTAGTCATAAGAAAGAATCTAGCGAACAACAGCTGGTTATGATGCGAATCACCCCAACTTCCTGCGGATCGTGATTCAAGAGATACCTCCTGCGGGAGGTTAGCCTTGGGGAATGAGCATCAACGCAGATCCGGCCAGAAATTCCCAGCCGCGCCGTAAGGGGCCCCTTGAACTCCGCCGCAAACAGGCGGCAGTGGAAATGTCTGACCAGCATCTGCTCGACACCAAGGGCCCGGGACAGTTCGTCCACACCGATCCATGGCGTGTCCTGCGGATCCAGAGCGAGTTCGTGGAAGGTTTCGGCGCCCTGGCGGACATCGGCAAAGCCGTAAGCGTCTTCGGTTCGGCCCGCACCAAGCCCGGCAGCCCCTACTACGAAATGGGCGTGGAGGTGGGGCGGAAACTGGCTGAGGCCGGCGTCGCCGTCATCACCGGCGGCGGTCCCGGCTCCATGGAGGCAGCCAACCGCGGCACCGTTGAAGGCAACGGGGTGTCCGTTGGCCTGGGCATCGAACTGCCGTTTGAACAGGGTCTGAACCAGTGGGTGGACCTGGGCATCAACTTCCGGTACTTCTTTGCGCGCAAGACCATGTTCGTCAAGTACGCGCAGGGCTTCATCGTCCTTCCTGGCGGCCTTGGCACGCTCGACGAACTGTTCGAAGCCATGGTGCTGGTGCAGACGCGAAAGGTGACCTCGTTCCCCATCGTGCTCCTCGGCGTCGACTTCTGGGGGCCGATGATCGACTGGATCCGGGGAACGCTGGTGGCCGAGGGCATGGTCTCCGAGAAAGACCTGGACCTGATCCAGCTGGTGGACGATCCTGCGGAGGCCGTGGACCGGGTCCTCCACGTTGCCATTACCCCGTCCCTTAATGGAGAGCAGCGGCCCGAGTAGCAGGGGTGCCTGGTCCCCACCACGGCCCCCGCACGCCTGGCCTGCCCGTAGGGTCTGGCACGATGGAACCGTGAGCTTCTTTCTGGTTTTCCTGGCTGTGGTGCTGGTCGGGGCAGTGTTTTGGGCCGGCCTCGGATGGCGTGCGAGGCAGACGGATGCCCGGGCTTTGCCGCGGCTGCTCGACGGCGGTTTCGAGCAGCCGCCCGCCAACCTTCCCCCCGTCCTGCTGCCCGCCAGGGCCGCGCCGGAGGATGTGGACCGCGTGCGCTTCTCGCTGGGCCTGCGGGGCTACCGGATGGACCAGGTGGACCAGGTCCTTGATGACCTGCGGGACCAGCTGGCCGCCAAACAAAGGGAAATCGACGAACTTCGGGCGGCCTTGGCCGCGGCTCAAACCCCGGTTCAGGGCGGTCGTGGGGCGAGTACTGCGGCCGGCAAGGACGAGCTGTGAGCACAACGGCGCGCCGGCGGTCCGTCCTGGTGCCGCCCGTGCGGGAATGGGCCGTGCGGGCCCGGGATGCCGCCCGCGCCTGGCCATGGTGGGTGCAGGTAACAGCCCTGTACTTCGCGGCAAGACTGGTCAGTGCTTTCATTTTCATGGCCGCCGCCCTCCACCAGGGCCCCAATCCGTGGTTCCCGGCAAAGCCTGACTACTGGAACTTCATCAACATCTGGGACGCCCGCTGGTACGGCAGGATCATAACCAGCGGTTATCCCTCCGTCCTGCCCACCGATGCTGCCGGAAACGTGCAGGAGAACGCCTGGGCGTTCTACCCCTTGTTTCCGGCCCTGGCGGGAGGGCTCAGCGGAGTGACCGGCCTGCCGCCTGCCGCCGCCCTCACCTTGATTGCCATGCTTGCCGGCTGGGGAGCCGCGCTCCTGGTCTACCTCCTGTTCCGGCAGAAGGTCCCGCACGGGCCGGCGCTGTGGGGAGTCGCCTTCTTCGCCACCTTCCCGGTATCGGCCATCCTCCAGGTGCCGTACGCCGAATCCCTGTCCCTGCTGCTGCTCGCCGCTGCATTGCTGCTGGTGGTGCGCAGGCAGTACCTGTGGGCCATACCGGTGGTGGTGCTCCTGTGCCTTTCCCGTCCTGTGGGCGTCCCGTTCGCCGCCATGCTTGGTCTCATCCTCTTAAGTCGTCTCCGTGACCGGTTCGCAGGCAGGAAAGCCGTTGGAAGGCAACAGCACGGGAAGGGTGACCTCGCGGGACTCACTGCGCTGACCGCCGTCGGGGGAGCCATGGCCCTTGCCTGGCCGGCAGCGGCATGGGCGGCCACCGGCGACATCCAGGCGTACACCAAGACGGAGACCGTGTGGCGGGGCCAGGACCTGGTGCCGTTCAAGCCCTGGTTCGACACCGGCGTCGAGCTCTTTGGCCCGGTGCTGGGCCTGCTGGCGCCGTTTGTTTTCGTGGCCGCGTTCGGTGCCGCGCTCTTCCTGGCGCCTGTCAGGCAGCTCGGCGCAGAACTCCGCCTCTGGTGCGCCTGCTACATGGGCTACCTCGTGGTGTTCCTGCACCCCCAGACCAGCACGTTCCGGATGCTGCTGCCACTGTTTCCCCTGGCACTGGGGGCGGTTTTGGTGTCGCGCTCCCGGGCCTACCGGTGGGCGGTGGTGGTGATGTTCCTGCTGCTGCAGATCGTATGGATCGTGTGGCTGTGGGCCTGGGCGCAGCTGCCCGGCGGCGGTGATTATCCCCCCTAGGTTTCTGGACTTCAGCGCAGGTCAGGCCGTAAATAGCACCACACCGCAAATGTCCATCGATTAGCTACGTACGGGTAATTCCCTGATAATAGTAAGTAAGCAAGGACAAAAAGCATTCAGAATACGCTCAGCCTTGGCGGTGTCCAACCCACCCCGCCATAGCGGCTTGATCGATGCGGACACAGCCCGCCCGGGCTGATCAGTCCTGGGACAAAATGGAGGGGAATTCCTCATGGCGGCTATGAAACCACGCACCGGCGACGGCCCAATGGAAGTCACCAAGGAGGGCCGCAGCCTGATCATGCGCGTCCCGCTCGAAGGCGGCGGGCGCCTGGTGGTCGAGCTGAACGCTGCCGAGGCAGCAAACCTCAAGGAATGCCTGGTCGGCGTTACCGAATAATCGTGCCGAACGGGGCCCGCAGCCAACAGCTGTGGGCCCCGCCTGTTTCTTGGGGCCTACTTCTTGACGGCTACCAGCAGGCCATCGCCCGTGGGAAGCATGGCCGAGGCCAGCCTCTCGTCGTCGCGGATCGCCTTGCCCACCTGGCGCAGGATCACGGTGGTGGCTTCACGGCCTGCCGGGTTGGCGACCTTGTCCTTGTCCAGTGCGTCGTTGATGACCAGCAGCCCCGCGGGTTTAAGAAGGCGGATTGCCTGTTCCACGTATCCCGGAAGTCCGGGCTTGTCCGCGTCGATGAACACCAGGTCGTAGGCGCGGTCGGTGAGCCGCGGCAGGACGTCGCCTGCCCGGCCGGAGATCGTCCGGGTGCGGTTGGCGGGGCTGCCGGCCTCCGAAAAAGCCTCGCGTGCGGCGCGGAGGTGTTCAACATCCACGTCAATGGTGGTCAGGACTGACTGGGGACCAAGTCCACGCAGCAGGCACACTCCGGAGACTCCGGCGCCGGTGCCGATCTCGACGGCGGTCTGTGCCTTCGATGATGCGGCCAGCACAGTGAGGACCGCTCCAACCCCCGGTCCGATAGGGGTTACGCCAAGTTCGAAGGAGCGCTCACGGGCGCGAAGCATGACTTCATCCTCAGCGGGCAGATCTTCTGCATAGGACCAGCTGGTGGACTTGTCGGCGCTCATGGTTTTCGCTTTCTGGGCGGCAGGGGGATGTCCCCTAAAGCCTACTGTGTCCGGTGGCAACAGCAGCGGAGGCAGGCAGTTGCGCCTACGGCTGAACTTTGGCGCAGTCAGGAAATTCCCAGACAAGTTTGAAATGATTATTATCCGCTCATCCGTAAGGTGACCGGCGCCGAATCAGAGATGTCAACAGTATCCGGGCGTTAGTATTCCACGAGGGGAGTGGACGATGTCATCATCAGTTGTGGCACCTGTCCCTGCAACAAACCATCCTGAAGCCGAGTGGGTCCGTCCCACCTGGGAAGAAGTGGTCACCAACCACTCCGCGAAGGTCTACCGGCTGGCCTACCGCCTGACCGGAAACAAGTTCGACGCCGAAGACCTCACCCAGGAGGTATTTGTCCGCGTCTTCCGCTCGCTGGAGAACTTCAAGCCCGGCACGCTGGACGGCTGGCTGCACCGGATCACCACGAACCTTTTCCTGGACCAGGCGCGGCGGAAGACCCGGATCAGGTTCGATGCCCTGGCTGAGGACGCCGAGTCGCGGCTGCCGGGACGGGAACCGGGGCCGGAGCAGAGCTTCGAACTGAACAACCTGGACGTTGACGTCCAGGCAGCGCTGGAGGAACTTCCGCCGGACTTCCGCGCCGCGGTTGTCCTGTGCGATCTTGAAGGCCTGTCCTATGACGAGGTTGCTGAGGCGCTCGGCGTGAAGCTGGGTACCGTCCGGTCACGGATCCACCGCGGACGGACCATGCTGCGGGAGAAGCTTGCCCACCGTGACCCCCGGCCGCAGCAGTCCCGCCGCAAACTGTCCATGCCGCGCATCGCCGGCATCCTTTGATCGGCGCATGAGGTCCCCGTTTCCATTCGGACGCAGGCATCAGCGCACCAGCAGCCATCTTCAGTCCTGCCATGAATGTTCTGCTGCCGTGCGGCGGGAACGCCAGTACCTGGAACGGCTCCGGGATGCCCCTGTTCCTCCTGCCAGCGATGACCTGACTGCCCGGCTGCTGGCCAGGACCCAGGAACTGGCGGCACAACAGCCGAGTGCTCCCCACCGTCAGCCCGCGCCCGGGAGGGTTGCGCGGGTCCTCGCCATGACGGCCGGGGGCAGCGTGGCAGCAGCCGGCGTGCTGGCCGCGGGTGCCTTTGCAGCAGCGGGCGACCCCCTGCCCGGGACCGGGAGTCCGGCCGCGCTCTCCCAGGTCTCTTCCCAAACGCCTGCCGATGGCAGGGCACTGGACGGAGAGCAGCTCGACCGCTTGCGCAGCGAGGGCTGGGCCTGTCCGGGACTCGAAGCCATGGGTTTCCGCCTGGAGTCGGCAAAGGCCACCATGCTCGCCGGCAGGCCGGCGGTTGAACTCAGGTTCACGGACGGCAACCATTACGCAACGGTGACCGAACAGCGTGTTCCGGAGCAGGATGGTGCCGGCCAGGTCGCTGCCGGCGGAAGCGGTGCGCTGCAGGTTCAGCGGTCCTCGCCATGGTCCGCGACATACCTGGCTCCCGGCCACTCCTTCACCTATGAATCCGACCTGCCTGCTGAGCAGGCCGATGATGCCGTGCCCATCCTGTACCACCTGGCGGCCCGGGCCGAGGAAGGCGTGGCGGCCGGAATCCCTCCTTCCTCCCGGGAAGCGGCCGGAGAATCAATCGGCAGCCGCCTGCAGCGCGGGGCCAACCGGATCGTGGCGTTTTTGACCCCCTAGAACAGGCAGTCTCACCGGCCTCCGGGCGGGAATCGTCACTCACAGCCCGGAGAGGGTAATCTTCCTAAAGTGTTTGGAATCAACGGCCCGGAGTTCTTTCTTCTGCTGATCATTGGTGTTCTGGTGATCGGCCCCCAGAGGCTGCCCGAATACACCCAGAAGCTGGCGAACCTGGTGAAGGAAGTCCGGCGCATGGCGTCCGGTGCCCGCGAGCAGATCAAGGAAGAAGTGGGCATCGACATCGACGATGTCGACTGGAAGAAGTACGATCCCCGCCAGTATGACCCGCGGCGCATCATCAAAGAGGCACTCCTGGACGACGACACCAAGCCCGTCAGCGCCGGTGCGCCGGCTGCCGTGGCCGCGGTCTCCGGAGCTGCAGCCGTGGCGGATACGGCGCCGAAACGGCCGGAGCGGGTTCTCCAGTCACTGCCGCCGGGCGAAGCGGCGCCCTTCGACACAGAGGCCACCTAGCCTCTCCGGCATCTGCAGCAGGTCTTCAGCCGGCGATGGTGCCTAGCGGGGCTGCAGCCCCAGTTTCATCCCGGCCAGCCCGCGTGGTTTTGCCGCCAGCCTGCCGGCAATGCCGGACAGCGCCGCAGCTGCGGGCGTGCCTGACTGGCCCAAAACTATGGGCATGCCGGTGTCCCCGCCCTCGCGCAGCTGGATATCGAGGGGAATCTGCCCCAGCAGCGGCACGTCAGAACCTACTGTGGCACTGAGCCTCTCGGCGAGTACCGCACCGCCGCCGCTGCCGAACAATTCCATCCTGCCGCCGTCGGGCATTTCCAGGTAGGACATGTTCTCGATGACGCCTGCCACTTTCTGTCCCGTCTGGGTGGCTATCGCTCCTGCCCGCTCGGCGACATCGGCGGCGGCTGCCTGCGGCGTGGTGACCACCAGGATCTCCGCCTTGGGCAGCAGCTGGGCCACGGAAATGGCGATGTCCCCGGTGCCCGGCGGCAGGTCCAGGAACAACGCGTCCAGGTCGCCGAAGTAGACGTCCGTGAGGAACTGCTCCAGGGCGCGGTGCAGCATGGGCCCGCGCCAGGCCACCGGCTGGTTGCCACTGACGAACATGCCGATGGAGATGACCTTCACGCCGTACGCAACCGGCGGCAGGATCATGTCATCCACGCGGGTGGGCGCCTGCGTGATGCCCATCAGCGCAGGCACCGAGAAGCCGTAGACGTCAGCGTCCACAATCCCCACCCGCAGCCCCTGTGCGGCAAGTGCGCAGGCAAGGTTCACGGTCACCGAAGACTTTCCCACGCCGCCCTTGCCGCTGGCCACCGCATATACCCTGGTCAGGGAGTCCGGCTCGTTGAACGGAATGCCGCGTTTGCCCCCGGCGCCGCGGAGCATCTCCTTGAGCGCATCGCGCTGTTCCTGGCTCATCACCTTCAGCTGAACATCGACTCCGGCCACGCCAGGAACTGCCAGCAGCGCCCTGGTGGCATCGCCGGTAATGGTGTCCCGCAAGGGGCAGCCGGCAATGGTCAGCAGGACAACCAGGCTGACCTTGCCGTCCCCGGAAACGCTGAGCGAATCCACCATGCCCAATTCGGTGATGGGCCGGCGGAGTTCGGGGTCAATGACGGTGGCCAGGGCAGCGGTGACTGCCTCGGCCAACGCAGGGTTGGCGGTGGGTTCACTCATTAACGGTCCTGGGTTGAATGGCCGGGCTTGACCCGGGGAATCTGCTGGGTGCGGGGGTTACGCTGCCGCTCACGCTGTTCCTTGAGCTTTTCCCTCACCTTGTCGCGCGGGGACTCGTGCTGGCCCGGCCCGTCCGGTTCGTGGGCGCGGAGCTCCTCCTGGGCTTCCAGCATGTCCTCAAGCAGCGAACGAAGCTCGGCACGGACGTAGTCACGCGTGGCAACTTCGCGCAGCGCAATCCGCAGGGACGCGAGTTCGCGCGTCAGGTACTCGGTGTCCGAGAGATTGCGCTCGGCCCGCTGGCGGTCCTGCTGGAGCGAGACCCGGTCACGGTCGTCCTGCCGGTTCTGGGCCAGCAGCAACAGCGGTGCGGCGTAGGAGGCCTGGAGTGACAGCATCAGGGTGAGGAGGGTGAACCCGAGGTCGCGGGAGTCGAACTGCCAGGCCAGCGGCGCCCACGTGTTCCAGGCCAGCCAGACGACCACGAAGACCGTCATATAGACCAGGAACTGCGGGGTGCCCATGAAGCGGGCGAAGCCCTCGGTGGCATGGCCGAAGGCGTCCGGATCGGGGGAGAGCTTGGGCAGGATCCGTTGGCGCCCGCTCAGGGGCGTGTCCAGGCTGCCTTTCGCCGCTGCCTTGGCGGGCATCCGCTGGTTGGGGTTCTTCGGAGCGCTGCTGTCAGCCAATACGGCCACCAAGCCTTCTTATCGGGGCTTCGCCATCGTGGGCGCGCCAATCATCCGGCAACAGATGATCCAAAACGTCATCAACAGTCACCGCCCCCACAAGCCGGCCGGCGTCGTTGACTACCGGAAGGGAGTTCAGGTTGTACGTGGCCAGGGTCCGTGCCACTTCGCTGATATGGGCCTGGTCCGAGAGCGGCTCCAGGTTCTTGTCCACCAGGTTTCCCAGCGGCTCATAGGGCGGGAACCGGAGGAGCTGCTGGATGTGCACCACGCCCAGGAACCGGCCGGTTGGCGTCTCCAGCGGAGGCCGGGCGATGAAGATCGACGAGGCCAGTGCCGGGGAAAGCTCTTCCCGCCGGACATGGGCCAGTGCTTCGGCCACGGTGGCTTCGGGCGGCAGGATGACCGGGACAGGTGTCATCAGGCCGCCGGCAGTGTCCTCGTCGTATTCCAGCAGGCGGCGGACGTCCTCGGCGCCCTCGGGTTCCATCAGCTGGAGCAGCTCTTCCGCCTGGGCGGAAGGCAACTCGCCAAGGAGGTCGGCGGCGTCGTCCGGATCCATCTCCTCCAGGACATCCGCGGCGCGCTGCACGTCCAGGGCGGAGAGGATCTCCACCTGGTCGTCCTCCGGAAGTTCCTGGAGGACGTCGGCCAGGCGCTCATCCTGCAGCTCGCTCGCCACCTCGAAACGCCGTTTGTCGCTCATCTCCTGGAGGGCCTCGGCGAAGTCCGCAGGCTTGAGGTCTTCGTGGTTCGCCACGAACTGGGTGGCAGCCTGCGGTTCGGTACGCGGACCCTGCAGGGCGTCGGCCCAGTCGATGATCAGGGTTTCGTTGCGGCGCAGCCGGCTCAGCGGCGACAATGAGTGGCCCCGCCGGACAAAGAGCTTGCTGACGAACCAGTCTCCGGAACGGGTCTGGTCCATGGCGATATCTTCAATGGTGGCGTCGCCGCTGCCGTCCCTGAGTGTGACGCGGCGGTCGAACATTTCCGCCACCACCAGCGTTTCGGCCCCGCGCTGTTCGAAGCGGCGAAGGTTCACCAGCCCGGTGCAGATGATCTGCGTCTGGTCGATGGAAGTAATGCGCGTCATCGGCACGAACACGCGCTTTTTCCCGGGAACTTCGACGACGATACCCACCACGTGCGGCGGCCCCTGGGTACCGCGGGACAGCACAACAACATCGCGCAGCCGGCCCAGCCGGTCGCCCAGCGGGTCGAAGACATCGAGCCCCAGGAGGCGGGCCACGAAGACGCGGGTAGGAGTTGTGCTCACTCCTACAGGCTACCGAGTCTGCTCTCTTTTAGCTGAATTTACAGGCGGCACACATCCTCATGGGCAAGAATGGGGGTATGGCAAACATATTTGGTGCTCCCAAGGCTGGCGGGCCCGGCGGGATGGACGAGGCCCGTGCCGTTCCCACCGGCGATACCGTGGGTTCCTACACCTCCTACCTGGATGCCCAGAAGGCCGTGGATTACCTTGCGGACCAGCAGTTCCCTGTCCACATGGTATCCATCGTGGGCAACGAGCTGAAGATGGTGGAGCGGGTAACCGGGCGCCTGAGCTACCCCAGGGTTGCCCTGTCCGGGGCACTGAGCGGCATGTGGTTCGGCCTCTTCGTGGGTGTCCTGCTGTCCTTCTTCGCGCCGTCACCGGGGTACTTTTCCATCCTGACCTCGGTGCTCATGGGCGCCGCGTTCTTCATGCTGTTCGGCATTGTCACCTACGCCATGCAACGGGGCAAGCGCGATTTCACCTCAACCAGCCAGGTTGTAGCCACCAGCTACGACGTGGTGGTGTCCCCTGAAGCCGCGCATGAAGCGCGCCGGCTGCTTCAGCAGCTGCCGATGACCCGCTCGGACGCGGCGGCCGGCGGCGGCCCCTATACGCAGCGGGACTACCACAACCAACAGAACCCGCCCTACCAGCAGCAGGGGCAGGGACCGGCGCGTCCGTCGGGCTGGAACGACCCCTACGGGCAGCAGTCCGCCGCCCAGGGCCAGCCCGGGCCCTCCCCCCAGGGCCAGGAAGCCGCCGCGGAACAGCAGAACGCGCCGGCTTCCCAGCCTGTGCGCACCGTCCGGTACCCGGACCTTCCGGACGGCCGGCCCCAGTACGGTGTCCGCCTGCCGCAGGGACCCGCCGCCGGCCCCGGCCCCACGCAGGACGGCCCAGGGCAGGACGGTCCAGTGCAGGGCGGCAGCCACGGCTCGCACGAACAGCCAGCCGGCGACCAGCAAAGCGGTGACCAGCAGCATCCGGGTGACGCGCGGCAGTAGCCGCAGCCGCGTTTGGCGCAGGCAGGAATCTGACGCCCGTAAGGATCCGACACAGACAGAAGCGGGGCCGCCGGAAGTAAACTCCGGCGGCCCCGCTTTTGCGTGCGTGGGCGAGTCAGTTCCTGGCGGCGCCGTTGGCCTCGCGGTAGATGCCGGCCATCCAGTCCTCCACGTCTGCCGCCTTGCGGGGCAGGGCGGCGCTCAGGTTAACCGGACCGTCGGACGTCATGAGGACATCGTCCTCGATCCTGACGCCGATCCCGCGGTATTCCTCGGGGATGGCAAGGTCCTCATTCTTGAAGTACAGGCCGGGTTCGATGGTGAACACCATTCCTTCGGTGAGGATGCCGTCCAGGTACAGCTCGCGCTTGGCCTGTGCGCAGTCGTGGACGTCGAGTCCCAGGTGGTGGCTGGTGCCGTGCGGCATCCACCGGCGGTGCTGTTGGCCCTCGGGGCTGATGGCTTCCTCCACGGTGACGGGGAGGAAGCCCCAGTCCGCAAGCCGTTCAGCCAGGACGGTGGTGGCGGCGGTGTGGATATCGCGGAACTTTGCCCCGGGCCGGGCGGCGGCGAAACCGGCGTCGGCAGCGTCCAGCACTGCCTCATACACCTTGCGCTGGATGTCGCTGAACACCCCGCTGGCCGGAATGGTGCGGGTAATGTCCGCTGTGTACAGGGAATCCGCCTCCACACCGGCGTCCAGCAGGAGGAGGTCGCCTGCGTGGATCTTGCCCGTGTTGCGGGTCCAGTGCAGCACGGTGGCGTTGTTGCCGGAGGCTGCGATGGTGTCGTAGCCCAGTTCGTTGCCCACTTCGCGGGCCCTGGCGAAGAAGGCGCCTTCCACCACGCGCTCCCCGCGGGCATGGGTGAGGGCGCGCGGCAGCGCCTTCACCACTTCCTCGAATCCTTCAACCGTGGCGGCCACGGCCAGCTTCATCTGCTCGATCTCCCAGCTGTCCTTGAGCAGGCGCAGTTCGGAGAGGGCTTCGCTCAGTTTCCCGTCGAGGGCGTCCAGGACTTCCATGTCCAGGTTCTCGGGATCCTTGGCGGTGTTGTAGCGGGCGGTGTCCACCAGCGCGTCGATGTTCTCGTCCACCTTGCGGACAAGCCGGATGGAGATGCCGCCGATCTCCGGTGCTCCAACGTCCTTGGTGATGGCTGTTTCCAGCTGGTCGATGTGCGCCGTCGCCAGGCCCAGGCGTGCCTCGAACTCGGCCAGGGTGGGGCGTGCCCCGATCCAGAATTCACCTGCCCGGGAGTCGGCGTAGAACTGCTCGGTATCCCGCCCGGCAAGCGGCCGGAAGTAGAGCGTGGCACGGTGGTGGCCGCCGTCGTCGCCCGTTCCTTCCCCAACAGGCTCAAGGATCAGGACGGCATCAGGTTCGTGGTCAAGGCCGAGGCCGGTCAGGTGGGCAAAGGCGGAGTGGGGGCGGAAGCGGTAGTCGCAGTCGTTGGAGCGCACCTTCAACGGGCCGGCCGGGATGACCAGGCGTTCGCCTTTGAACTTGCTGGAGATGGCCTTGCGGCGCCGCGCGGCATGTCCGGCCACGGCGTCCCGCGCAGGGAGTTCCTGGCTGGATGGCGCCCAGTTGCTGGCCATGAAAGCCTTGAACGCATCGGAACTGGGCCGCTGGGAGCGGTTGTTGACGCGCTCCTCCAGGGGCTGGGAAGCAGAATTTCGGGTGTTATCGGCATCGTTCACGGCACCATCGTCTCACCGGCACCGCGGCTACGCGAACAGCGGCATACGCAGGGTGAACAGAAGGTCAACTACTCTGGACAGGTGAGGATCGACCTGCATGCCCACTCCAATGTCTCCGACGGCACGGAAAAACCCGCTGACGTGATGGCTTCTGCCGCCCGCGCGGGTCTGGACGTGGTGGCGCTGACGGACCACGACTCCACTGCCGGGTGGGATGAGGCCGCCGCCGCAGCGCTTGAGCAGGGGATTGCCCTGGTGCCGGGAATGGAGGTGTCGTGCCGCACCGAGGAGGGCATCAGCGTGCACCTCCTGAGCTACCTCCACGATCCCAACCATGCGGGCCTCCTTGAGGAAATCACCAAGGCCAAGGATGCGCGGCAGACGCGCGCCGAGCGGATGGTCACCCTCCTGGCCGAGGACTACCCCCTCACGTGGGACGACGTCATCCACCACGTGGCTCCCGGCGCCACCCTGGGACGCCCGCACATCGCCGACGCCCTGGTGGCAGCCGGCGTAGTGGAGGACCGCTCCGAAGCCTTTGCCTCCATCCTCACCTCCCGGTCGCGCTATTTCATCCAGCACTACGCACCTGCCCCGGCAGCCGCCGTCGCACTGGTCCGTGCCGCCGGCGGCGTCCCGGTCTTCGCGCACCCCGTCGCGTCGTCACGGGGACGGATCGTGGGGGAGCGCGTCTACCAGGAGATGATCGACGCCGGCCTGGCCGGCCTGGAGATCGACCACCGGGACAACCCCGAGGAGGGGCGGGAGTTCCTTCGCCGGCTGGCGGCGAAGCACGACCTTCTGGTCACCGGGTCCTCGGACTACCACGGCACCGGCAAAGTCAACCTGCTCGGCGAGAACCTCACAGCGCCGGAGGTGCTGGCGAGGATCGAGGACATGGGGACCGGGACCGCCGTCGTCCGCCCCTGAACACGGCAAGTAGGTAGCGCCAAGTGTCGTTCTGGAAGCTCAAAACGACACTTAGCGCTACCTAGTTGGGTGGGTAAGCGATGAACTCGGCGTGCGCGCCCAGGCGCTTGGCCATGACGTCGATCGCCGGCTGGTTCTGGTCCACGCACACGAACTTCCGGTCCATCCTGGCGGCCACGGCACCGAGCGTGCCGGAACCGGCGAAGAAGTCCAGGCACCAGTCACCGGGCCGGCTTGAGGCTGCCACCACCCGCCGCACCAGGCCCTCGGGCTTCTGCGTGGGGTAGCCGGTCTTTTCCTTGCCCGTCGGGGAGACGATGGTGTGCCACCAGACATCCGTGGGCAGCTTGCCCAGCTCGCGTTTCTCGGGCGTGACCAGGCCCGGCGCCATGTAGGGCTCGCGGTCCACCTCGGCGCTGTCGAAGTGGTACTTCGCCGGGTTCTTGACATACACCAGGATGTTGTCGTGCTTGGTGGGCCAGCGGTTCTTGGCCCGGGCACCGTAGTCGTAAGCCCAGATAATCTCGTTCAGGAAGCACTCGCGCCCGAAGATGGCGTCCAGCATCACTTTGGCATAGTGCACTTCGCGGTAGTCGAGGTGCAGATACAGCGTGCCGTCGTCCGCGAGCAGCCGCCAGGCCTCAACGAGCCGCGGTTCCAGGAAGGACCAGTAATCGCTGAAGGCATCGTCATAGCGGTGCAGGGCACCTTTGATGGTGTCGTAGGAGCGGCCCTTGAAGCCCACCCGGTCTCCGGTGCCGTCCGCATTAACCACCATGGTGGTCTGCTGGCGCGTCTGGGTCCGGCCCGTATTGAACGGCGGATCCACGTAAATCAGTGTGAAGGCGCCGTCCGGCAGCGAGGGGAGGAAGTCCGCGTTGTCCGCATGGACCACCAGGCTGCTGCCGTCCGGCGCCCAGACAGTGTCAGTCATGAAGGGCGTTAGGCCTCGGTGTTGCCGGGCTGTGCACCTTGGTCGCCGGCTCCAACTACCTCACCGTTGCGGCGGCGGGTGCGGGTGCGCGGCCGGCGGGTGCGCGACGGCTGCTCAGTGTCCGAAGCAGTGGCGTTGGCATCACCGGCCGCAGCAGGGGCTGCAGCAGGCTCGGACGTACGACGGCGGCGCTCGCCTGAGCGGGCACCGGAGTCACCGCTGCGTCCGCCCTCACGCTTGGCACCGCGGTCACGGCTGCCGCGGTCACGGCCGTCGCGGTCGCGGGAACTGCCGGCGTCGCGGCCACCGCGGGCGTTCTTCTTGCCCGTTTCGCCCAGGTCCTCCAGCACCTCGGCGTCAACACCGGCCAGGGTGCGCTTGTCGCGGGGCAGCCGGCCCTTGGTGCCTTCGGGAATGTCCAGGTCCTCGTAAAGGTGCGGGGAGGAGGAATAGGTTTCGATGGGCTCCGGCACGCTCAGGCCCAGGGCCTTGTTGATCAGTCCCCAGCGCGGCATGTCGTCCCAGTCCACGAAGGTCACGGCGGTGCCCTTGTTGCCGGCGCGGCCGGTGCGGCCCACCCTGTGCAGGTAGATCTTTTCGTCTTCCACGCACTGGTAGTTGATGACATGCGTGACGTCGTCCACGTCGATGCCGCGGGCGGCCACATCGGTTGCCACCAGGACGTCCACCTTGTTGTTGCGGAAAGCCCGGAGCGCCTGCTCGCGTGCGCCCTGCCCGAGGTCGCCGTGGATGGCGGCCGCCGCGAACCCGCGGTCCACCAGTTCCTCGGCAACCTTGGCCGCGGTGCGCTTGGTCTTGGTGAAGATAATGGTCCGGCCGCGGCCCTTGGCCTGGAGGATGCGTGCCACCACTTCGATCTTGTCCATGCTGTGCGCGCGGTAGATCAGCTGCCGGATGTCCCGCTTGGTAAGGCCTTCGTCATCCGGATCAGCAGCACGGATGTGGGTGGGCTGGGTCATGTACCGGCGGGCCATGGCGATGACCGGGCCCGGCATGGTGGCGGAGAACAGCAGGGTCTGCCGGACCGCCGGCGTGGCCGCGATCAGGGTCTCGACGTCCGGCAGGAAGCCGAGGTCAAGCATTTCGTCGGCCTCGTCGAGGATGACGACTTTGACGTTCTTCAGGCTCAGGTGCTTCTGCTTGTAGAGGTCGATGAGGCGCCCGGGGGTTCCCACCACAACCTCCACGCCATTCTTCAGGGCTTCCACCTGGGGCTCGTAGGCCCGGCCGCCGTAGATGGTGGCGATGCGTGCGTTCCTCTTGCGGGAGGCCGTCTGCAGGTCGTTGGCCACCTGTACCGCGAGTTCACGGGTGGGGACGATGACCAGGGCCTGCGGCGCGCCGGGAACTGCGAGTTTCTCGTAGCCCGCGTCGTCACGGCCCACCACCCGCTGCAGGGCGGGGATGCCGAAGCCCAGGGTCTTGCCGGTGCCGGTCTTGGCCTGGCCGATGATGTCGTGGCCGGAAAGGGCCACGGGCAGGGTCATGGCCTGGATGGGGAAGGGGTGGGTGATCCCGGCGTCGGCCAGGGATTCCACGATGTCCGCGCGGACGTTGAAGTCCGCGAAGGATTTCTCCTCGATCTCGTGCGGCTTCTCGTCCGAGATGATTGTTTCTTCGGGCTCGATGGTTTCGGTGCCGGAGTCATCGGTCAAGAGCTGGTGGGTATGCAATTCACTCACGGGGGAGTTTCCTTATTCATTTGGGCAATGGCGCTGCCTGCTCAACGGGCCGGCCAGGGGCCGCTCCGGAGCACGCTCGGGCGCGCACGCAATTCCAGTGGAAGCCGATCGCGGGCTATCTAAAATGCTGGCACTGGTGACCAGCGGGTGTATCTCAAGATCGCGTAGGGGCGGGCTTGTTGGTTTCAAATCAAGGAAATCAACGACCGGGCATCCGTTTCTACTTCTTCAGTCTAGCCGCAAGGGGGCGGAATCCCGGCTTTGGCCGCTTGTGCCCGCGGGAGAAGTGGCAAAACCGGCCTGGTTCAGGACGCCGGAGGGCTCAGTTCGAAATGCACTTCCCGGGTGGCGATGTCAGAGGAAATGAGGCGGACCCGGACTTTGGTGCCGGCTTCCAGGTCACCCGCGCACCGGGCAGTGACAGCGGGTTCAGCAATCTGGATGATCCCGGAACCGCCGTTGCCGTTGCCGTTGCGCCCGTTGCCGCCCTTCCCGTTGCCGTTCCTGCCGTTGCCGCCGTTTCCGTTTTCCTTCTGCGGCTTGGACCCGGAGATCACGATCGCGTCGAATTCCTGTCCGATGTGGTTGATCAGCAGCGCCGCTTCCACGGTGTCCAGGGCCATGCGCTCCATGCGGGAGGCCAGCTGGTCGGAACCGGCCATGATCTCGGGTAAGGACGGCAACGCGTCCCGTACCCAGCCCGGTACGTCGCCGCCGTTGCTCAGTGCCTCGCAGGTCACCAGCACGAAGCGGTCCACCAGCCGGCGCAGCGGTGCCGTCGTGTGCGCGTAGGCCGCGCCGATCGCGGACTGGACCGCATCTTCCGGAACTGTCCCGTCGAAGGCGGTGTAAGCGGCGCCGCGGAACAGCATGCCTGCCGAATGCATGATGGCCAGCTGGCGCGGGTCGGTAGGATCCAGGCTCCGCAGGTATTCGCCGTAGCTCATTTCGCCGTTCCAGGGCCGCCCCAGCGCCTCCGTCTGCAGCCGGAAATGGTTCAGGGAGCGTTCATCCGGCGAGGGCATGGTCCGCAGTATGCCCACTTTCCCGGCCAGCATCATCTGCGCTGCGGCCATGCCGGTCATGAGCGAGATCTGGGCGTTCCAGTCCTCCACCGGCAGCTGCGGGGCAGCGGCAATCCGGTAGCCGCCGTCGGGAAGCTGCACTATCTCCTGGTCCGGCATGTTCAGGCTGGCGCCCTCCCTTGCGCGCTCCAGCTCCACTCGCTTGAGCCCCACTTCCCTCAGGAGGTGCAGCACGTCGGAGGGGCTGCCGCCGTCGAGCTCCGCCTGGGCCCCCTTGTAGCTGAGCTTGGCCCGGCTCCGCATCCGCGCCCGCCTGACGGCAACCTCGGCCACCTCGGCCCCCTCGTCAAGGCGGAAGTCCCACACGAACGCGGAGCAGTCCTGGCCGGGCAGGAGGCTTCCCGCCCCCTCGCTGATGACTTCCGGATGCAGCGGGATGCGGCCGTCCGGCGTGTAGAACGTCTGTCCCCGGCGCCGTGTCTCGGCGTCCAGCGGTCCGCCGGGTGCAACAAAGGAGGGAACGTCAGCGATGGCATACAGCACCCGGTAGCCCCCGCCGTCGCGTTCGATAAAAAGCGCCTGGTCCAGGTCGGTGGACGACGCCGGATCGATCGTGATGAACTCCACCGCCGTCAGGTCATAGGCCGGAAGCCGCAAAGCCGAGACTGCGGCTTCCGCGTCCTCCACTGCCTCGGCAGGGTACGGGCCGGGCAGCTCAAGCTCGGTCCGCAGCGCGCTCAGGGCCGCCTCAAGGGCGTTCGTGTGCTCGTGGACATTGGGGGCCAGCCGATGATGTGACACGAAAATCAGCGTAGCCCCAATTGTGCGGATCGTGCATGAAACGGCGCGGAGGACGGGCTGGTTTTCGGCTGCAGCCTCACGGACGGGCGGCGTCCAGCGCAGCCAGGAGTGAAGCTGCCGCCGCTGCGGGCTCGTCGGCTTCGGTGATGGCGCGGACCACCACGATCCGGCTGGCGCCGGCCTCCACCACCTGTTCCACGTTGCCGTGGTCAATCCCGCCGATCGCGAACCAGGGGACGCCGCCGTCGGACTCTTCCTGCCGGCCCGCTGCGGCGGCAGCGTACTTCACCAGGTCCAGTCCGACGGCGGCGCGGCCCGGCTTGGTGGGTGTTGCCCAGAGGGGTCCCACGCAGAAGTAGTCCAGCGCTGCGGGCCCCGCAGCAGCTGCCAGGGCCGCGTCCACCTGCTCCGGGCTGTGGCTGGACAGGCCAATAGCGGCGTTCCCGTTGAGCAGCGTTCTGGCCGCGTTGAGGGGGAGGTCCTTCTGTCCAATGTGGAACACCGGCGCACCGGAAAGGACGGCGATGTCCGCACGGTCGTTCACGGCCCACAAGCGGCCGTGGCGGACGGCCGCTTCCTTCAGCAACGCCAGCAGTTCCAGTTCCTCTGCCGCCTCAATCGACTTGTCCCGCAACTGGATGATGTCCACCCCGCCCGCGAACGCGGCATCGACGAACTGTTCGAAGTCGCCGCGGTCCCGCCGCGCATCCGTGCAGAGGTACAACCGTGCTGCCTGCAGGCCTGCGCTGCCTTCGGCATTGATAAAGGCGTCGGTTCCGGGGACATGGGAAGCGGCGGGGGAGGGGGACACATTCATGGGAGCCAGCCTAGTTCCTCTACACTGGCCTCGTACTGCGGGAGCCGCGGCAGCTGTCATAAAGCGCCGGGCTGAGAGGGCGTCAGAGCCGACCGCTTGACCTGATCCGGCTAATACCGGCGTAGGGAAGGAGACACATGAGCGAACCGCCGCACCCTGGTGCTTTCGATGAACCAGCCGGGCCAGGGGCCGTGATCCGTGCCGATGTTGCCGTTATCGGCGGAGGAGTCATCGGGCATTCCATCGCCTGGGAGGTGAGGCGGTCCGGGCGGTCAGTGGTGGTCATCGATGATGCCCCCGGCTCCGGGGCCAGCTGGGCTGCTGCAGGAATGCTTGCTCCCGTCAGCGAACTGCACTACCAGGAGGAAGACCTCCTGGAGCTCATGCTCGACGCTGCCGCCCGCTGGCCCGCTTTTGCCGCTGACCTCGCCGCGGCTGCCGGGTCGGATCCCGGATACCTTACGACGCCGACGCTCGCCGTGGGTGCCGACTCCGCCGACCGGCAGGCGCTGCTGGACCTGCGGGCCGTGCAGCAGGCCAACGGACTCACGGTGGAGCCCCTCACCATCCGTGAAGCCCGGCGGCGGGAGCCCCTGCTGAGCCCTGCCATTGCCTGCGCGCTGGATACCCCTGCTGACCATCAGGTGGATCCGCGGCAACTGCTGGCCTGCCTGCGCCGTACCCTGGCCCGGCACGAGGGCGGAGCCGGGAGCGGCGGAAGCTTCGTGGCCGGAGCCGTGGACGGCTATGCCGTGCCGGACAGGGCAGCGGGCCTGTTCTGGCAGGACGGTGCAGTTTCGGGCGCGCGGCTGGCCGGCGGCGGGACTGTCCTTGCCGGGGAGACAGTGGTGGCCAATGGCCTGGACGCGGCGGCACTCGCCGGCCTGCCGGAGGACCTGCGCCTGCCCTTGCGGCCCGTGCACGGTGACATCCTGCGCCTGGCAGTGCCCGCACACCTCCGGCCCCTGCTTACCTCCACCGTCAGGGGACTTGTCCGTGGTGTCCCCGTGTACATCGTGCCGCGCCGGGATGGCACTGTGGTGGTCGGGGCCACGCAGCGGGAGGATGCCCTCGGGCAGGGCAACGGGTCCAACACCGGGGCGGTCTCCGCCGGGGGTGTTTACCAGCTGCTCCGCGACGCCCAGGTTTTGGTGCCCGCGGTGGCGGAGCTCGAGCTGCTGGAATGCACAGCACGTCCCAGGTCCGGCACTCCGGACAACGCCCCGCTGCTGGGGCGGGTGCCGCTGGCGGTCCGCCCTGCAGGGCACGAAGAACAGAAGTACGTGGAAGGCCTCATCATCGCCACCGGCTTTTTCCGCCATGGCGTACTGCTGGCCCCCGCCGCGGCCGCAATCTGCCGGGAGTTGCTGGACGGCAGGGGAGACCCGCGCTGGGTCCCTTTTGATCCCGCACGTTTTTCGGACGGCCTTTCGCGCAGCGCAGTCCGCCCGGGTGGCGTTGCCGCCACCGGACCTGACATCAAGGAGAAAGTATGAATATCACCCTGAACGGAACCGGGCATACCGTGCCTGAGGGCGCATCCATCACCATGCTCGTCAGCGAGGTCACGGGGCGTGACCTGGCTGCTGACGGCCAGGCTGTTGACGGCCGCCGGCTGGGCGTGGCGGTGGCACGCAACGCCACTGTGGTGCCGCGGAGCATGTGGTTCGCCACCGCGCTCGCGGAGGGCGACGACGTCGAACTCGTAACCGCAGTCCAAGGAGGCTGACCATGACCGAAACCAGCACCCTCCATGCCGGCGCCGGGCAGGACCCGCAGGACGCCCTGGTGATTGACGGCGTCGCCCTGGGGTCACGGCTGATTATGGGGACGGGTGGCGCCCCCAGCCTGGACGGCCTGGGCGCCGCGCTCCTGGCCTCCGGAACCTCTCTCACCACGGTGGCGATGCGCCGCTATTCACCCGCCGAGACGGGCTCGCTCTTCCAGCTGCTGCTGGACCACGGCATCCGGGTCCTTCCCAACACCGCGGGGTGTTTCACCGCCCGGGATGCCGTCCTCACCGCCGAGCTTGCCCGGGAGGCGCTGGAAACAGACTGGGTGAAGCTTGAGGTCATCGCCGACGAGCACACCCTCCTGCCGGACGCCGTCGAGCTCGTGGACGCCACCGAACAGCTGGTCAACAGGGGGTTCAAGGTGTTTGCGTACACCAATGACGATCCCGTCCTCGCGCTTCGGCTCGAGAACCTGGGCGCCACCGCCGTGATGCCGCTCGGTTCTCCCATCGGTACCGGCCTGGGCATCCTCAATCCGCACAACATCGAGCTCATCGTGTCCCGCGCCTCGGTTCCGGTGGTGCTGGACGCCGGCATCGGCACCGCGTCCGACGCCGCCCTCGCCATGGAGCTGGGGTGCGACGCCGTGCTGCTCGCGACGGCGGTGACCCGCGCGCAGGACCCGGCGATGATGGGGGAGGCCTTCAAACACGCCGTTATCGCGGGTAGGCTGGCGAGAGCGGCCGGTCGTATACCCCGCCGTGAACACGCGCTGGCGTCGTCGGCGATGGAGGGCAGGGCAGAGTTCCTGTAGTTGCCCGTTTTCCGCCGCCGGCGCCCTCACCCTAGGAGCAGCAGTGGCGGGCAAGGAAGCAGTTCCCCCGGAACGCATCGACGAAGCCCTGGCTGCACTGCCGGACTGGAGGTTGGACGACGGCGGTCTGGTCACCGTCTTCAAGACGCCGACGGCGGCCGCCGCGCTCGAGCTGATTGCCGCCGTCGGACGCCTGGCCGAGGACCTGAACCACCACCCGGACCTCGACTGGCGCTACAACCGGGTCTTTATCCGCTACACCTCCCACGACGCCGGAGGACAGGTGACCGAGCGGGATCTCGCGGCAGCCGCCGGCTCCAGTGAAGCGGCGGCAGCGGCGGGGGCCGTGGCGGAACCGGCGAAGTACGCGCCGGGGCGCTGATTACCGGCCACGTCAAGCGGCCCTGTCATTGGAGCGCTGCAACATTGTCCTTAAGCAAAGGGGCCGCCACCCCAGGGGGTGGCGGCCACTTTGGCTTGCGCAGGAACCCGTAACTAGGCCCGAAGGATAGCCGTCAGCCGTTCTATATCCTGGCGGGCACGCCTGCGGCCAAGATACAGGGCTGCCGCAGTTGCGGCGGCGGCGCCCAGCACGATGGGCAGGACCCACGGCAGCCAGGTCAGCCCGGGCCGGTACCCAAAGCCGGCGGCCATGAGGGTGATCCACGTCAGGGCCGCCGCTGCCACGGCTACCCCGGCGGGCAGGCCCGCCCCGTACTTGGCGTGCCGCTTGTCATTCGCCCAGACAATAAAGCCTGCTGCGGCGGCAGCCAGTACAACGATGGTCAGTGAAAGCATGGATCTCCTTGGGCTACGGTCGGCTTCTCCGGCGGGCGCTAGAACTGGCCGAAACCTACGCGCCGTGCTTCTTCTGCACCAATCTCCACATAGCCCAGGGCGTTTCCGGGAACAATGATCAGGCGTCCCTTTTCATCCTTCAGGCGAAGTTCGCTGCCCGTGGTGATGGCTTCCCCCACAACCTTGGCTACCGAATCCGCATCCTCGGTTGATTCGAGCACAATTTCGCGGGCAACATTCTGAACGCCGATCTTTATTTCCACAAGGGCCTCCCAGCCAATCAAAGTTCTCGGGTGATGTCTTATTTGTAGTCTAGGACTCTTTGGGGAAGCGACTGATTCCGCGCCAAGCTAAACGGTAGATCAGGTCGCTGGCCACATCGAGGTCCAGGTCGCCGTCCGTTTCGAGCCAGTACCGGGCGCTGACCTGCGCCATTCCGGCAAGTCCGCGGCCCAGGAGCTGGGCCTCCAGGTGGGGAAGCTTGGTATCTTCGGCGATGACACGGGCAATAGCGTCGGCAAAGGTCCTGTTGAAGGTCTCCAACCGGCCGCTGACGTCCGGGTCATTGATCAGGTCCGACTCGAACACCAGGCGGTGGGCCTGGTCGTCGCTGGCGATGAAGCGGAAGTAGGCACGCATGACGGCCTGCACGCGTTCCTTGTTGTCCGTGGTGGAGTTCAAGGCACCCAGCATCAGCTCGGTAAGGGAGGCCAGGTGGCTTTCCAGCAACGCAAGGTAAAGCTCCCGCTTCGAGGGGAAGTGCTGGTACAGGACGGGTTTGCTGACATGTGCCGTTTCGGCGATCTCGTCCATGGCCGCACCGTGGTAACCGTTCGCCACGAAGACTTCCTGGGCGGCGTTCAGGAGCTGGGCCCTGCGCTCATCACGAGGGAGCCGGGCGGACCGTTGGCCTGCGGAACGCGAGGGAGTTTGCGGTTCGGTGGCGGGCGGGCGGTCAGCCCGTGCTTCATGGACCACAGTTGTCCTTCTTTCCGTTGCAGTTACTCCCACTTTACTGCGGGGTAATATGACCGGGCGGTATCCCGGGGCATACATTGAAGTATGGCTTCGACATTCACCGCAAATGTTTCACCTGTGTCCCTGGATCCCCTGGTGGAGCCGGCAGCCGGCCTCACCCCGGCCGAGGTGGAACGCTACTCGCGGCACCTCATCATTCCGGAGATCGGTGCACTGGGCCAGCGCAGGCTCAAGAATGCCAAAGTGCTGGTCATCGGCGCCGGCGGCCTCGGATCTCCCGCGCTCCTGTACCTTGCCGCTGCGGGCGTGGGAACGCTCGGGATCATCGACGACGACGCCGTGGACCTCAGCAACCTCCAGCGCCAGGTCATCCACGGCGTAGCGGACTTGGGCCGGCCCAAGATTGAGTCGGCACGGGACGCGATCGCTGCCCTGAACCCGCTGGTGGACGTCCGGCTGCATGATGCCCGGCTGGATGCCTCCAACGCCCTGGAGCTGTTCGCCGGCTATGACCTGATTCTGGACGGGGCCGACAACTTCGCCACCCGCTACCTGGTCAACGATGCCGCTGCCATCCTCGGCAAGCCCTATGTGTGGGGTTCCATCTTCCGGTTCGACGGCCAGGTGAGCGTCTTTTGGGAGAAGCACGGCCCCACCTACCGCGACCTCTACCCGGAGGCGCCTCCGGCCGGTTCTGTCCCCTCCTGCGGCGAGGGCGGCGTGTTCGGCATGCTGTGCGCGGCCGTGGGGTCGTTGATGGTGACGGAGGCAGTCAAGCTGATTACCGGCGTCGGACGTTCCCTGCTGGGGCGCGTGGCGCTCTATGACGCCCTGGGCGGGAGCTGGCGGGAGATCCGCGTTTCCAAGGATCCGGCGGCCGAACCGATCACAGAGCTGACGGACTATGAAGCCTTCTGCGGCATCACAACTGAGGCGCCTGCAGGCACCGAACACACCGTGACTGCAACACAACTGGCCACCATGCTCGCCTCGCGCAATGCCGGCCTCAAGGATTTTGAGCTGATCGATGTGCGCGAGGCCGGCGAATACGACATCGTCCGCATCGACGGCGCCAGGCTCATTCCGCAGGGCCGGATCCTTGCGGGGGAGGCCTGGGATGAACTCCCGCAGGACCGCGACATCGTGTTCCACTGCAAGGCGGGGACCCGCTCGGCCAATGTGCTCGCGGCGGCGCAGAAGGCCGGCTACCAGCGGGTGAGCCATCTCGACGGCGGCATCCTCGCCTGGGTGCGCGAGGTGGAACCCCACAAGCCCGTGTACTAACCCCCGACGCTCTCTCACTTGATGTGCCTTTTTGTGGGACGCTCTCTCACTTTCCTGCGGCAAGTGAGAGAGCGTTGCCGGCAAACCTGCGTTGAGTGAGAGAGCGTTGCCGGAAAGCCCTCGTTAAGTGAGAGACCGTCGGTGGGGAAGGCGCAGGATGTGAAAGAAGCCCTGCGTGAGGAAGGAACGAACGTCAGGCGGTTTCGCGGCCCTGGTGGTCCACGGGGCACTCGGCCTGCCGAGCGGCGGTTGCCGGCTGTTCCACCGTGATGCCGTACAGGGCTTCAAGGGCGGCCACGTACTCGTCCTGCTGCCCATTGGCGGCCAGTTCCCGGGCGCGCACGGTGGGAACGTGGAGAAGCTGCTTGACCATGCGGCGGAGTGCGAACTCCACTTCCTCGGCGGCTGCCGTGCAGCCGTGCCGTGCCCGGACCTTCTCCATCTCGGAATCCAGGACGCTCATGGTGTGCCGGCGCAGGGCGACGATGGCGGAATCCACGGAACGCGCCTCACGCTCCTGCTCGAACGCTTTGGCCGCACCAGTGACGATACCGCTGGCCTGGGCCAGCGACTCGGCCTGTTCCTGGGGAGCGGCCAGGCGCACTGATTCCAGCGTCAGCAGTTCCACGCCGTCAAGTTCGCCCACCGCGGGGTCGAAGTCGTGGGTGAGGGCCAGGTCGATGGCGATCAGCGGCTGTGGGGATTCTGCGCGGACCTCGGCCAGTTCATCGGCCTCCACCCGGGTGTCGGAACCGCTGCAGCCGATCATGACGTCTGCTGCGGCCACGGCCGGCCGGAGCGAGTCCGCGTCGAGGGCGGTGCCGCCGCGGGTGGCCACAAATCCTTCGGCCCGGCCGGACGACGAGAAGACCGAGATGTCCGTGCAGCCCCGTTCACGCAGCAGTGCCATGGTGGCCCCAGCGTAGGCGCCAGTACCGAAGACCACTACTTTCTTGGCGGACCAATCCGGATTTTCGGACAGGTCGGTCGCAAGGTCCAGGGCGACGGAAACAATGGAAAGGCCGCGGGAGCCGAGGGCGGTCTGGGCACCCACATCCTTGGCAGTCTTGGAGGCGGCCTGGAACAGCCTGACCAGTCCGGAGCTGGCCGTACCTTCATGCTGGGCGGTGATCAGCGCGCGGCGGACCTGGCCGGCGATCTCGCGTTCCCCGACGACGGCCGAGTCGAGGCCGGCACTGACGGCGAAAAGGTGCTGGCTGACCTCGGGGCCGGTACGGGTGCTGAAAGAGCGTGAGACGAGCGGTTCGGTCAGCCCGCTTGCCTGGCTGATCTGGGCCACCAGTGCGGCGCGGGCCGCCTCAACGTCATCCGGGTGCGCGGCCTCGCCGTAGATTTCGTAGCGGTTGCAGGTGGCAAGGACTACCGCACCCGTCACTGCCGGCGATCCGGAGAGGGCGGATGTGGCGATCTCCGAAGAACCGTTGCTCAACTGAGCAACGGTCTCGAGATCGATGTCGGCGTGTGTAGCCACCAATGAAAAAAGAACCACAGCAGGACAATCATAGCTTTTTCGTTAGTCGGTAGAACAACTACCCGGACCGGCAGGCGCAGGCTAGGGGCTGTGATTCCTGCCACGGCGCCGTTCCGGCCCCTTCCCATGACACTTCGTCGTTATCTTTTGCCGCTGTTTTTCGGCACAATCAGAGGCATGACTTCCAGCCCTGCCACGTCCGCTGCCGGCGCCCTCGCTGCAGACCACCCGCTGATGGATGGCCGCACCGCAGATTCCCCGCTGATCACGGCCTACCGCGGAGGCAAGCCTTCCCGCCGTCCCGTCTGGTTCATGCGGCAGGCCGGACGCTCGCTCCCCGAGTACTTGGAGGTACGGAAGGGCGTGGCCATGCTGGACTCCTGCCTGCGCCCCGAACTCGCCTCGGAAATCACGCTCCAGCCCGTCCGCCGCCACGATGTTGACGCAGGCATCTTCTTCTCCGACATCGTCATTCCGCTGAAGCTCGCCGGCGTAGGCGTGGACATTGTCCCCGGCGTCGGACCCGTCCTTGACACTCCGGTACGCACTGCCGCCGACGTCGCGGCACTGCCGCAGCTCACCTGGGAGTCGCTGGAACCCATCCGGGAAGCGGTGCGCCTCACCGTGGCCGAACTGGGCAACACGCCGCTGATCGGCTTCGCCGGAGCGCCGTTCACGCTCGCCGCCTACATGGTGGAGGGCAAGCCGTCCCGTGACCACCTGGGCCCCCGCACCATGATGCACGCGGACCCGGAAACCTGGAGTGCCCTGGCCAACTGGGCCGCCGATGCCTCCGGCATGTTCCTGCAGGCGCAGCTCGAAGCCGGCGCCTCCGCGGCGCAGCTCTTCGACTCCTGGGCAGGATCCCTGGGCCTGGCGGACTACACCAAGTACGTGGCGCCGGCGTCAACGCGGGCCCTTGACCACGTGCGGCATCTCGGCGCCCCGCTGATCCACTTCGGTACCGGCACGTCCGAGCTCCTGGTGGCCATGCGGGACGTGGGCGTGGATGTGGTGGGCGTGGACTATCGGCTTCCGCTGGATGAGGCAAACCGCCGGCTCGGCGGCACCGTGCCGCTGCAGGGAAACATCGATCCCGCCCTGCTCCCCGCCCCCTGGGAAATCCTTGAAGCCCACGTGCGCGAGGTCATCGCGGCCGGGGCAGCGGCTCCGGGGCACGTGGTCAACCTCGGGCACGGTGTTCCGCCCGAGACGGATCCCGCCGTCCTCACCCGCGTTGTTGAACTCATCCACTCCATCTCCCCGGAGTAGGCGCGTGGGCAGTTCGGCGGAAACCTCCGGAACAGCGCTGGTTGTGGGCGGCGGCATCTCCGGACTGCTGTCCGCCCGGGGGCTCGCCGCCGCCGGTTACCAGGTCACCGTCCTCGAAGCCGGGACCGAATGGGGCGGCTGCGTGGGCAGCCACACCCTTGCCGGCCTGACACTGGACAGCGGTGCGGAATCGTTCGCCATCCGGTCCGATGCCGTGGCGGGCCTGGCCGCCGAGCTTGGCCTGTCCGGCAGGATCGTCCCGCCGCGGGCCGGGGGAGCCTGGGTCCAGTTGCCGGACGGCCCCCGCGAATTGCCCAAGACGGGTGTGCTGGGAATTCCGGCCAACCCCTGGGACCCGGAGGTCCGCCGGTCGCTCGGAATCCCGGGCACGCTGCGGGCCTCGCTGGACAGAATCCTGCCTGCTTCGGTAGGGACCAGGGCCGAGGTCATCAGCGTGTCCGCACTGGTCCGGGCGCGCATGGGCAAGCGCGTCCTGGAGCGCCTGGTTGCTCCGGTGGTGGGTGGCGTGCATTCGGCTGATCCGGGACTGCTGGATGTCGACATGGTGGCCCCCGGCCTGCGCGCCGGACTGCGGCAGCATGGCTCCCTGGCGGAAGCCGTCTCGGCCCAGCGGCGCCTGCGGCGCGTGCCGTCTGCGGACTCAGGGGATACCCCGGCAAGCACAGGGCCCGCCAAGGCAGGCTCTGCCGTTGCGGGCCTGGAAGGCGGGATGCACACGCTCATCACAGCCCTGGTGGCCGACCTCCGCCGCCGGGGAGTGAAACTCCTTTCCGGCACCCCCGCCACATCGGTGTCGCGCATGGGCGGGGGATGGCGCGTCGGTACAGCAGGAGCAACGTTCGACGGCGGCCTGCTGGTGGTCGCTGTGGAAGGTCCCGCCGCCGTCGAGCTGCTGGAAGGCCAGGTTCCCGCCTTTGCCGGACAACGCCCGCCGGCCGGCCCTGACGTCAAACTGGTCACGCTGGTGCTGGACAACCCTGACCTGGACCGGAGGCCCCGGGGCACCGGTGTCCTGGTGGCACCGCAGACCCCGGGCATTGAGGCCAAGGCGCTCACGCATGCCACCGGCAAATGGGACTGGCTGGCCGCGGCGGCCGGGCCCGGGCGGCACGTGGTCCGGCTCTCTTACGGACGCGTGGACGGTGCCGGTGGCCAGGCCGGCGGCCCCGACACGGACGAAGAGCTCCTTGCTGCGGCACTGCGCGACACCGAAACCCTCCTGCAAGCCGGCATCTCCCGCGGGCAGCTGGTGGATTGGGACGTGGTCCGGTGGCGTGGTTCCCTGCCCTTCGCTGCTGTTGGACACCGCGCCCGCGTAGCCGGAATCAGGGAAGCCTGCACTGCCGCGGGCAACCTTGCCGTGGTGGGGGGCTGGGTGGCCGGCAATGGCCTGGCCGCCGTGGTGTCCGACACGGATGAACAAATCCGAAACCTGGTGCACTGAGAATCGTCGCTGGTCAGGGCAGCAACACGCCTTGGACCTGCCTGCGTGGCGCCGCCTGCGGGGTGGCCGCCAGCTTTTATTTCCTCCGCTGATGTGGCTAGGGTCGATGACTATGGCTCAACACAGGTCCGAACTTTCCACGTCCCGGACCGGTATCCATGGGGGAGTCCGGCGCGGCACTGCAGCTGCTGCCGTCGGAGCGGTACTGGTCCTTACAACAGGCGTCCCGGCGTCCCTGGCCGATGACGGGAGCTCCCAGTCCGGGGGAAATTCCGCCGCCGCAAAGCGGGACGCGCCCGGCCAGAACCGGGAGGGCAAGGAAGCCAAGGACAAGGCTGCCAAGCAGGAGGCCGCACCCTCGCCGGTGCCCCGCCAGACCCAGTCGGCGGCCCCGTCCGCGATGTCGGTTCCGTCTGCGCTGCTTCCGGCGGTCAATGCCACCCTGGCTCCCACCGACACGGCCACGACCTCCACCGCGCCTTCGGTTCCCCTCCCGGCGCCGTCAGACGTGCCGCTGGTTCCACAGGCCACACTCCCCGCAGTCACTGTTCCCGGCCTGACTCCGCCGGATGCAACTGTTCAGCCCACATCCGGAAGCGCTGCCGCGCCAACGCCCGGAAGCGCTGCCGCGCCGGCGCCACAAATGGCGGCCGAAGGCGCACCCTCGGCGACAGTGCCGACGCTGGAGCCCGGGGCCAACGGCGGCACCAGCGACGCTTCCGGCCAGAATGGAGGCCAGGCGGGGGCCGCCTCAGAGGAGCCTGGGCAGGCCGGCAGCGAAGGGCAGCAGGCAGGCTCGGCCACAGTGGCCCCGCTGGCGCCGCTGGATGCGACGCAGACGTCCGCGGCGGCGCCTGCAAGCGGCCGCACCCCACAGGCAGCAGGCGTGCCGCGCAGCGCTGGACAGAACGTCGGCTCTTTCCTTACCGCGCAGCCTGAGGTGCAGAGCGCCATGGTCGGCGTCGGCGTGGGTCTGGTGGGCCTGGCCGCAGCCGCGGGAGCGGTTTACCTCAGGATGCGGAGGCCGTAGCAGGGCTGCGCTGCGGGGCGGGGGCGCACGCCTTTGATGTGACCTTGCCCACTTCTACGTTTTGTAGAAGTTGCTGGTTTCCACTTGGCGGGCAGTAGGGGGCAAACTGGTAACCATGAGCCACACTTCTGCCGAATCTGTCACTAAAACCGAAGAATCAGCCGAGCAGTTTTTCACCCTCTGGACGGTTTTCAAGCGCTCCGAAACCCTGATCCGCAGCGCCGATGCTGCTTCTGATTTCGAGCGGCTGCTGGAGCGGCTGGCCCAATCCGGCGTGACCCACCGCGGAAGCTACGACGTCTCCGCCATGCGGGCTGACGCTGACGTGATGGTGTGGCTGCACGGCCCCAAGCCTGAAGCCCTCCAGCAGGCCATCCGGGACATCCGCCGGAGCTCCCTTTTCGCCGGCACGGAAATCGTGTGGTCGGCCATGGGCGTGCACCGCGAGGCTGAGTTCGCCAAGAACCACACCCCCGCCTACTCCCGCGGCGTGGCGCCGGCCGAATGGCTGTGCGTCTACCCCTTCGTCCGCTCCTACGAGTGGTACATCCTCCCGGAGGAAGAGCGGGGCGCAATGCTTCGCGAGCATGGCCTCCTGGGCCGGGAGTTCCCGCAGGTCATCTCCAACACCGTATCTTCGTTTGCGCTGGGCGACTGGGAATGGATCCTGGGCCTCGAGGCTCCGGAGCTCGTGGACCTGGTGGACCTGATGCGCCACCTGCGCAACACGGAGGCCCGCAACCACGTCCGTGAGGAAGTCCCGTTCTACACCGGCCGCCGGATTTCCCCGGCAGAAGTAGCGGAGGTGCTCGCATGAGCTCCAGCATTGGTGCCAGCACCGCCGTCAACCCCGTCACCGAAGCAGGACGGATGGCTCCGAAGAATTACGACGCCGTCCTCCTCGCCTCTTTCGGCGGGCCGGAAGGCCAGGAGGACGTCATCCCGTTCCTCCGCAACGTCACGCGCGGGCGCGGCATCCCGGACGAGCGGCTTGAAGAAGTCTCGCACCACTACCGGGCCAACGGCGGCATCAGTCCCATCAACCAGCAGAACCGCGAGCTCAAGGCTGCCCTGGAAGCGGAACTCGCTGCGCGCGGCATCGACCTGCCCGTGCTCTGGGGCAACCGCAACTGGGCGCCATACATCCCGCAGACCCTGCAGGATGCGTACGACGCCGGCCACCGCCGCCTGCTGATGATCACTACGAGTGCCTACTCCTGTTACTCCAGCTGCCGCCAGTACCGCGAGGACATCGGCATGGCCCTCACGGAGACCGGCCTTGACGGCCGCCTCGAGGTGGACAAGGTGCGCCAGTACTTCGACCACCCCGGCTTCGTGGAGCCCTTCATCGAAGGCACAGCTGCCGGCCTCAAGGAAGTCCGGGAGAAACTTGCGGCAGCCGGAACCCCCGACGCTCCCGTGCAGATCCTGTTCGCCACCCACTCCATCCCCACCCGGGATGCGGAGGCAGCCGGCCGCTCCGAGGGCGAGCCGCGCGAGTTCGAGGAAGGCTCGGCGTACGTTGCCCAGCACCTGGCCACCGCAACTGCAGTGATGCAGCGGGTGGAAGAGGAATCCGGCCTGACCGCCCCTTGGTCGCTGGTGTACCAGTCACGCTCGGGTGCACCGCACGTGCCGTGGCTCGAACCGGACATCAACGATGCCATCGAGGAACTGGCTAACCAGGGTGTCAAGGGCATCGTCATTGTGCCCCTGGGCTTCGTCAGCGACCACATGGAAGTTGTCTGGGACCTGGACACCGAGGCGCTGGAGACCTGCGCCAACCTTGGGCTCGCCGCCACGCGAGTTCCCACCCCCGGGACGCACCGCAGCTTCGTGAACGGAATGGTTGACCTGATTTGTGAGCGCACCGCGGCCAACACCATCAGTGACCGTCCGGCCATGACCGCGCTCGGTCCCTGGTATGACGTCTGCCGGCCGGGCTGCTGCGCCAACTTCCGGGGCGAAAAGCCCACCATCGCAGGGGCCGACACCACCGTGGGCACAGGTCACGACCCGTATCCCGGGGAAACCGCGGCTGGGGAGCCTGCTGCTGCCGGGGGAGCGCCGCAGCAGTGACGGTCCGCATCGGTACCCGTGCCAGCAAGCTTGCGCTCACCCAGACGCAGCAGACCGCTGATCAGCTCGCCGCCGTCGGAGGTTTCCCGGTGGAACTGGTCCACATCCGGACCGACGGGGACGTGCTCACCGGACCGCTCTCCCAGATGGGCGGCACCGGCGTGTTCGTTGCCGCCCTGCGCGACGCGCTGCTGCGGAATGAATGCGACGTCGCGGTCCACTCGCTCAAGGACCTGCCCACGGGGCCCGCGGTGGGACTGAGCCTGGCAGCCACACCTCGCCGGGTGGACGTCCGCGACGTCTTGTGCGCCCGGGACGGGCTGAAGCTGGCAGATCTCCCGGCAGGGGCAAAAGTGGGTACGGGTTCGCCGCGACGGGCCGCCCAGCTCCGGGCCGCCCGTCCGGACCTCCAGATCATGGATATCCGCGGCAACGTTGACACCCGCCTTGGCCGGGTCCCCGGACTGCCGGGCAATTCCGTCAACGACGTTGTGCCGGGCAAGTCGTGTGACCTTGACGCCGTGGTTCTCGCGGCGGCAGGCCTTGAGCGGATCAGCAGGCTCGACGCCGTGAGCGAGTTCCTTGAAACGGACGTCATGCTTCCCGCGGCTGGCCAGGGATCCTTGGCCATTGAATGCCGCACGGCGGATGCCCCGCCAAGGGCGGGCTCGGACGAGGGCTCGAAGGACGTCCTGGCGCAGGCCCTCGCGGCACTTGACGATCCGGACACCCGGCTTGCCGTCACTGCCGAACGGGCCCTGCTGGCCCGCCTTGAGGCCGGCTGCGCGGCGCCCGTTGGTGCGTACGCGTACCGCAAGGGCAGCCTGCTGCACCTTGAAGCCGTGGTGTGCGCCGTGGATGGCACAGCGTCGGTCCGGGACAAGCGCGCCACCGACGGCCTGACGGACGTCGGGGCCACCCTGCTGGGCATCGAGCTCGCAGAAGTGCTCCTGGCAGCCGGCGCCGCCGACATCGCAGACCTGCAGGCTTCCTGAGCCAGGCCGTGATGCAGCCTACTTTGTGCCTCCGGCGCTCCTGGCCGGGGCAGGACTAGCATGCGGGACAGGGCTCCCTCGCCGGAGCAGCCACTGGCCGGCGCCCGGGTGCTGGTGACGCGCAGCCCGGAGCGCTCGACCGCGCTGGTGGCCGGGTTGCGGAAGGCAGGCGCTGACCCGCTGGTCCTGCCGTTGATCGACTTTGAGCGTGCCACGGACCAGCATTCCCTCGATGTGGCCTGCGATGCGCTCGCAGCAGGAGCATTCGACTGGCTGGTGGCCAGCAGCGCCACCACCGTCCACGTGCTGGCGGACAAAGCCGCAGAGCGGGGCCTGACCCTGGCTCGTCTGGTCCATCCGGCCACGCGGATCGCTGCCGTGGGGGCGGCCACGCGCCGGCTCCTGCAGGCACACGGGCTCCCGGTGGCCCTCGTACCCGCCGATGACCAGTCCGCCGCGGGCCTGCTTTCCGCCTGGCCCGGCGGGAACGGCAAGGTCCTGCTGCCCCAGGCGGATATCGCCTCCCCCCGGCTTGCGGAGGGGTTAACCGCGGCGGGCGGCCGCGTCACCGCCGTGGTTGCCTACTGCACTGTCGACTACCCGGCGGCAGCAGAGCGAAGGCTCGCCGTTCCGCTGGAAGACGCCGCAGCGGGGGAGGCGCCGCCGTCGTACGTCCTCCTGACGCCGGACATAGCCGCCGCTGAACTCGCCGCCGGACGCATCGATGCCGTGATCGCCGCTTCCCCCAGCGCCGCACGGCGCATCGCTGAACTCTCCCCGCTGCCCCGCTGCAGCTTTGTTGCGATTGGACGTTCGACGGCGGAGCAGGCGTCAGCCCTCGGCATTCCGGTGGCCGCCACGGCGGCTGAGCCCTCGCCGGAAGGGCTTGTTGCCGCCGTTGCGGCGGCGCTCGCTGCCCGCCAGGGGACGCGCGGGGAGCACGGACCCCTGCCGCCCTGACTGCCGGCCAGCCACCCGCCCGCCGCTTGATCGAGATCCCAAGGACAGGACCATGACTTTTCCCAGCCACCGCCCCCGCCGCCTCCGCACCACACCTGCCATGCGCCGGCTGACCGCCGAAACCCGCCTGGCGCCGGCTGAACTCATCCTTCCGGCGTTCATCCGGGAAGGCCTGCAGGAGCCGAATCCCATTACCTCCATGCCCGGCGTTGTGCAGCACACCACGGAGACCCTGAAGCGGGCTGCGGCCGAAGCCGTGGAGCTGGGCCTCGGCGGCATCATGCTGTTCGGCATCCCGGAAAACCGGGACGCCGAGGGTTCTGCCTCCCTCGACCCTGACGGCGTCCTCAACAAGGCCATCAGGGATGTGCGGGCAGAGGTGGGCGATGACCTGGTGATCATGAGTGATGTCTGCCTGGACGAGTTTACGGACCACGGGCACTGCGGCGTGCTGGATGCCGACGGTTATGTGGACAACGACCGGACGGTGGAGATCTACGCCCGGATGGCAGTGGCACAGGCGGAGGCGGGAGCCCACATGCTGGGCCCGTCCGGCATGATGGACGGCCAGGTTGCCGCGATCCGTTCCGCCCTCGATGGGGCCGGGCACACCAACACCTCCGTCATCGCCTACGCCGCCAAGTACGCGTCCGCCTTCTACGGCCCGTTCCGCGAGGCCGTGGACTCCCAGCTCAAGGGCGACCGCCGTACCTACCAAATGGACGCCGGCAACCGCACTGAAGCCCTGCGCGAGGTGGAGCTCGACCTCTCCGAGGGAGCCGACGTGGTGATGGTCAAGCCCGCCATGAGCTACCTGGACATCCTTGCCGACGTCGCCGCCATGAGTCCCGTTCCTGTCGCGGCCTACCAGATCTCCGGCGAGTACGCGATGATCGAGGCAGCGGCCGCCAACGGCTGGATCGACCGGCGCGCCGCGATCACCGAATCTGTGCTGGGCATCCGCCGCGCCGGCGCGCATATGGTGCTGACCTACTGGGCCGCCGAACTGGCCGGCTGGCTGAAGGAGTCAAAATGACGGAGGCGCATCCCGCTGACCCTGAAGGCCCCACGGCGCCGGTCGGCGACGGCCGGATCCTGCTGGGGCTCAATACCTTCGGCGACGTCGGAGAGAACCCGGACGGCAGCCCCCAGCCCCACGCCCAGGTGCTGCGGCAGTTGCTGGAACAGGCTGAGCTGGCGGACGCCGTCGGACTTCACGCCTTCGGTGTGGGGGAGCACCACCGCAAGGACTACGCGGTGTCCGCGCCCGAAGTCTTCCTTGCCGCGGCAGCGGCGCGCACGTCCAGGATCCGGCTGGGGTCGGCGGTTACCGTCCTGAGCTCGGACGACCCCATCCGGGTGTTCCAGCGCTTCTCCACCGTGGATGCCATCTCCAATGGCCGGGCCGAGGTCATGCTGGGCCGCGGCTCCTTCATTGAGTCCTTTCCGCTGTTTGGGCTTGACCTCGCGGACTACGAGGTCCTCTTCGAAGAGAAGCTTGAGCTGTTCGACAAGGTGCGGGCCCAGAAGCCGGTGCACTGGGAAGGCCGCACCCGTCCGCCCCTCGCCGGACTCAGCGTGTATCCGCCGCTTGAACACCATCTGCTGCCCACCTGGATCGGCGTCGGCGGCACACCTGAGTCCGTCCTCCGCTGCGCCCAGTACGGCTACCCCATTATCTTTGCCATCATCGGCGGACAGCCCCGGGCTTTCGGCCCGCTTGCGGACCTGTACCGGGAAGCGATGTCAAAGTACGGACACCCCATGCAGCAGGTCGCCACGCACTCACCGGGCCATGTGGCGGACACTGACGAGCAGGCCCGCGAGGAGCTGTTCCCGCACTGGCTGAAGCTGCGGAACAAGCTTGGTGCGGAACGGGGCTGGGGACCGGCCGGCAGGGGCGAGTTTGAGGCCCTGTGTGCGCCCGAAGGTGCCCTGTATGTGGGATCGCCGGAAACCGTAGCCCGAAAAATTGTGATGCTCAAGCGGAACCTGGGCGTGGACCGCTTCGATTTCAAGTACAGCAACGGCCCCCTCCCGCACTCCGCCATGATGCGCTCCATTGAGCTTCTGGGCACGGCCGTGGCGCCGCGCGTGGCTGAGCTGCTCGGCAACTGAGGCCCTGCCCCAACTGAGAGAATAGGAACCATGACTTCCAGCAACCCTCGCAATGAGGAACTTTTCGACCGCGCGCGCCAGCTGATGCCGGGCGGGGTCAACTCGCCGGTGCGTGCTTTCGGCTCCGTGGGCGGCACCCCCCGTTTCATGGTGTCGGCCAAGGGGCCCTACCTGACTGACGCCGACGGCAAGGAATACGTGGACCTGGTCTGCTCCTGGGGCCCGGCGCTGCTGGGCCATGCGCACCCGGCTGTCCTCGATGCGGTCCATGCCGCCGTGGACCGCGGCCTGTCCTTCGGCGCCTCCACGCCGGACGAAGCCAACCTGGCCGAGATTGTCAAGGAACGCGTCGGTGCCGTGGAACGGCTCCGCATGGTGTCCACCGGCACCGAGGCCACCATGACGGCCGTCCGGCTCGCCCGTGGCTTTACCGGCCGCAACCTGATCATCAAGTTCGCCGGCTGCTACCACGGCCACCTTGACAGCCTGCTGGCGTCAGCCGGCTCCGGGGTCGCCACCCTTGCGCTGCCCGGTTCCGCCGGTGTCACCGAGGCCACGGCCGCCGAAACACTGGTGCTGCCGTACAACGACCTCACCGCCGTCAAGGAGGCGTTCGCCACCCACGGGCCGAACATCGCCGCCGTGATCACCGAAGCAGCGCCCGCCAACATGGGGGTAGTGACGCCGGAAGAGGGCTTCAACCTCGGACTGTCCCGGATCACCCGTGAATACGGGGCATTGCTTATCGTGGACGAGGTCCTGACCGGTTTCCGTACCGGCTACTCCGGATACTGGGGCCTCACCGGCGGTGCACCGGACGCGACCGAGCCCTGGACGCCGGACCTGCTCACCTTCGGCAAGGTGATCGGAGGCGGCATGCCGACGGCGGCCCTCGGCGGGCGTGCCGACGTCATGGATTACCTGGCCCCCACCGGCCCCGTGTACCAGGCCGGCACGCTGTCCGGGAACCCGGTAGCCATGGCAGCGGGCGTGGCCACCCTGACCCACGCCACCCGGGATGTCTACTCCTTCATCGACGTCCGCTCGCTGGAGCTCTCCTCGGCGCTGTCCAACGCCCTGGATGCCGCCGGTGTTGACCACTCGATCCAGTTCGCGGGGAACCTGTTCTCGGTGGCCTTCGGCACCTCGGCCCGCGGAGTGCACAACTACGCGGATGCACAGGCGCAGGAGGCCTTCCGCTACGCACCGTTCTTCCACTCCATGCTGGAATCCGGCGTCTACCTCCCGCCCTCGGTCTTCGAGGCGTGGTTCCTCTCCGCCGCGCACGACGACGCTGCCATGAACCGGATCTTCGACGCCCTCCCGGCAGCTGCCCAAGCCGCAGCCGCTGCCCAAGGCTAGGGACCCAGGCTAGTCCCGCCGTCGTCCTTCCTCGCGAAAGGCAAAAGAAATCCCCGGCTGCGGGCTGCAGCCGGGGATCTCTTTATGTGCTTCGGGAGCTACAGGACGTCCGAGAGGAAGCCCTTGAGCCGGTCCGTGCGTGGGGCCGTGAAGAGCTGCTCCGGCGGGCCGGATTCCACCACAACACCGGCGTCCATGAAGGTCACGGTGTCCGAGACGTTGCGGGAGAAGCCCATCTCGTGGGTCACGACGACCATGGTCATGCCGCCCTTCGCGAGATCCGTCATCAGCGCCAGGACGCCCTTGACGAGCTCCGGGTCCAGTGCCGAGGTGGCCTCATCGAAGAACATGACTTCCGGTTTCATGGCCAGGGCCCGGGCGATGGCAACACGCTGCTGCTGGCCGCCCGAGAGGTTGGCCGGGCGGGCATCAGCCTTGTGCTTCAGGCCCACCAGGTCCAACTGCTCCAGCGCTTCCGCTCGTGCCTGGTCCTTGGAGAGCTTGCGCAGCTTCCGCAGGGCCAGGGACACGTTGTCCACCACCGTCTTGTGCGGGAACAGGTTGAACTGCTGGAACACCATGCCGATCCGCTGCCGGAGCTCGTCAGGATTGTCCTTCAGGACGGAGCGGCCGTCCAGCAGGATGTCACCCTGGTCGGGTTCGATCAGCCGGTTCATCACCCGCAGCAGCGTTGACTTGCCGGACCCCGAAGGGCCGATCACGGAGGCGGTGGTGCCCTTCTCCACGTGCAGGTCAATGCCGCGGAGAACGTGGTTGTGGCCGAACGAGAGGTGCAGGTTCTTGCCGGTCAGGGTCCCGGAAGCGAATTCCGTCATGCCTGTGCTCCCTTGCCGATAGGTGCTGCCAGCTCATCCGGTTCCTTCTTTTCCGGCTTGCCGGTGCGCAGCCGGTGGTCGATGAAGTTCACGAAGTGCGTCAGCGGAACCGTCAGGATCAGGTACAGCACTCCGGCGGCCACCAGCGGTGAAAGGTTCCCGGTGTTGGCCATGGCGTCGTTTCCGATCCGGAAGATCTCCCGGTCCGAGGCGGCGAGCCCCAGCATGAACACCAGCGAGGAATCCTTCAGCAGCGAGATGAACTGGTTCACCAGCGCTGGAAGGACCCTGCGGATGCCCTGCGGCACAACCACAAGGCGCATGGAACTCCCGTAGCTGAAGCCCAGCGCACGCGAGGCCTCGAGCTGTCCCTTTTCAACACTCTGGATGCCTGAGCGGAAGATCTCGCCGATGTAGGCGGCAGCGATCAGGGTCAGGGCCAGGATGCCCAGGGGGTACGGGTTGCGGGAGCCCGTGATTTCCCGGGCAATGGGGCTAAGCCCGATACCAATGACCAGGATCACCAAAATGGCGGGCAGGCCACGGAAAATATCCGTGTAAATGCGGGCCACCCAGCGGGCGCCGGCATTCCTGGAGATTCCCATCATGGCCAGGGCAAGCCCCAGCACGGAGCCCAGGATTCCTGAGGCTACCGCCAATATCAGCGTATTGGGCAGGCCAACCATGAGAAGGGCGGGAATGACCTTGGCCATTTCCTCCCAGTTGAAGAAGGTGTCAGCAAGCTGGTCCAGGAGATCCATGAACGTCCCGGCTCAATCAGCTCTGGGGAACCGTGGCGGCCTTGCTGCCCGGCTTCCAGTCACTCGGCATCTCGCGGTCCGGGTACCACTCCTTGGTCAGCTTGGACCAGGTCCCGTCCTCGATAACTGCGTCAAGGCCGGAGTTCAGTGCGTCGATCAGCGGCTGGTTGTCCTTGGCCACGGCATATGCGGTGAAGTTCTCGGTGTTGACCTTGGACTCGACGATGGCGGTGCCGTCGCCTTCCTTGACCTGGCCCTCGGCCTGCTGGGACGGGGCCACCCAGGCGTCAACCTGGCCGTTGCGCACATTCGCGTACACGGTGGCGTAGTCCGGGAACCGGATCGGTTCCATGCCCAGGGTGTTGGTGACGTAATCGTCCTGGACGGTGCCCTGGACAACGCCGATCCGCAGATCCGAGGTCAGGTCATCGAAACCCTTGATGTCGCCGTCGGACTTGGCAACGACAGCCATGAAACCGAAGTCATAGCCGTTGGTGAAGCCGACATTCTGGCGGCGGGCCTCCGTGGTGGAGATGGAGGAGGAGCCGACGTCGAACTGCTTGGTGGAGACCTGGGACAGCAGTGCCGAGAAGTCGGTGGCAACGAATTCGACCTCGAGTCCGAGCTTGCCGGCGATGGCACGCAGCAGCTCGTTGTCGTAGCCGGTGAACTTGCCCGAGGGATCGATGAAGATGTTCGGCGGGGCATCCGAGAGGGTGCCCACCTCGAGCTTGCCTTCAGTGTTGAGGCCGAGCTTGGTCTTGTCGATCTGGTCGATCGGCGTGACGTCAGCGGTGGTGTACTTGTCCAGCGTCTGCTGGTCGCTGCCTGCTAGGGCATCCGTGGGGGAGCCGCTGGGCTGCGAGGATCCTGAGCCGCATGCCGCCAGGGAAGCGGCGAGGGCAAGTGCAACGGGAGCGGTAGTCAGCCACTTCATCGCTTTGATTTTCATCAGGTTGTCACTTTCATAGAGTCATACGTCAACCGGGCCGCAAGGCTGCGCTGGTGGCGCCTGGCACCTGCCTGGCGCTGTTCAAGCATCACGAGGCAGGGGTGACCGCAAAACTTTATTGTCTCACTTCCGCTCAACCGGGTCGGTGGCCGAATCAACGGATAGTGTAAAGCACCTGGAACCAGCTAAAATTCGGCATGAAGCCTAGCCGGGCAGCTCGTGCGCTCCCGCGGGCACTGCTTTGCCGAATGCGTGGCTCCTGTCATTGGCTCTTTTGTGAAGACCTGTGACTGTGACTTGCCTCGCACAAGCCCCATGTTTCCTTGGCCGGTGCTAGAAGCCGCCCGTGCTGGCGTCCTGTGGGGGAAGCACAGGCCAGTCCCCTTCGATGACGGCAGCGGGCTTGGTCTTGCGAAGGTAGCCCTGGAAGTCGGCGGCCTGGCTCACCGCCCAGTCCACCTGGAGCTGGTGAAGCTGGCTGGCCGGCATGCTCAGTTTAGGGAACTTCCCGGCCATAGCGTCCAGGACCCGCAGGGTAGCCAGCGCATCAGCGGCGGAGGTATGGGCGTTGTCCAGCACCACACCGTACTCCTCGCACAGAGCCGTCAGAGTGCGCTTGCCTTTCCGGTAGCGGTCCACCTGCTTGTTCATGATGTAGGGGTCCAGAACCGGGAACCGGGTGAGCTGGGGAATGCCGTAGCGCGCGGACTCGGCAGCCAGGACCGTGAAGTCGTAACTCGCGTTGAAGGCAATGACCGGGATGTTCGAGTCGAACAGCTCCTGCAGGGCTGCGGCCACCTCCCGGGTTACCTCGTGGGCGGGCCTGCCTTCCCGCCTGGCCTGCTCAGTGGTGATGCCATGCACGTCACTTGCTTCCGTAGGTATCTCCACCCCAGGATCGGCCAGCCACTCATGCTCCCGCATGACCTCGGCCTGATGGTCCACAACCGTGACGGAGGCTGTGACAATCCGGGCAGCACGGGAGTTGCGGCCGGTGGTTTCCAGGTCAAAGGCGGCGCGGGGGAGGGTGTTCCAGGTACTCATACGTCAACGCTAAAGGGAGCCTCCGACAATTCGGGGGAACGCCACTGCGGCTAGATTGGATCAATGCGGATTGAGTACGTGGAGGCGGTCCTGGCCATTGTGGACCTCGTTCCGGCCGGAACCGCCGTAGCGTACGGGGACGTTGCCGAGCTGCTGGGTGCAGGTGGTCCCCGGCAGGTTGGCACCGTGATGAGCCGCTACGGAAGCAGTGTTCCCTGGTGGCGGATCCTCAAGGCAGACGGCCACGCGCCTGAAGGGCATGAAACCGAAGCCCTCCGCCAATACCTCCTGGAGGGCACCCCTTTGCTGGGTGCGTACCTCGACTTCCAGCGGACCGGAGAAGGGCGGTGGAGGGTGGACCTCCAGGCCGCACGCTGGGCGCCGACGGAAGCGGAATTCGACCTGATTGACGCGGTTGCCGGGAAGCTGGAGCGGCGGCTGCACAGATTGTCGGCCTCTGATGATGGAATGTCCGTGTGACAGTAACAATCCCGCTTACCGGCCCGCATGACGAGTACCAGGATGATCCGGCAGGAACAGACCCTGACGTTGATGCTGCAGCCCTGGGTGAAATTCGTCCGTCCCGCCGCTCGGGTGAACCGGCGGAAACAGGGCTTCGGCTGCTGCCGCCGCGCCGGATGCTTGCGGCGCAGCCGCAGCTGTCACCCGACCAGCAGGCCGCCGTTGATGTGTCCCAGGGAACCGGACCGGTCCTGGTGCCCGGTGCGCCGGGAACTGGCAAGACCACCGTCCTCGTCGAGGCCGCCGTCAGCCGGGTGTTCCGGGACGGTGTGGATCCTGAGCGGATGCTGATCCTGGCCCCCAGCAGGCTCTCCGCCGATGCGCTGCGGGACCGCTTCACCGCACGGCTGGACAGGAGCCTAAGCACCACCCCGGCGCGGACCTGGGCTTCGTACGCGTTCGACGTCATCCGGCGCGCCAAGGCTGAAGGCATTCTTCCGTTGTCCAGTGCCCCCCGGCTCCTCTCCGGACCCGAGCAGGACCTGATCATCAAGGAACTCCTCGAAGGCCATCGACTGCCCGGCCTTGAGCTGCCATGGCCTGAGGATGTGGAAGGAGCGCTGGAAACCAGGGGTTTCCGCCAGGAAGTCCGCCAGTTGTTCGACCGCATTATCGAGTCGGGCCGGACTCCCGAGGACCTGGTGCGGCTCGGACACCAGTGCGGCAGGCCTGACTGGATTGCCGCTGCCGCCCTGTATGCCGAGTACCGGGACGTCCTTGACCTGCGGATGCCCGAGGCCTTCGATCCGGCCGGAATCATCACGGCCGCACGGCAGATCTTCCAAGACGCCCCCGGTTTCCTGGCTGCCGAGCGGGACCGGCTCCAGGTGATCCTGGTGGATGACATCCAGGAAGCCAATCCGGCCGTCTTTGAGCTGCTCGCGGACGTTGCCGGCGGTAAGGACTGCTATGTGGCATTCTCCCCGGACACCGTGGTCCAGGGGTTCCGCGGCGCCCGTCCCGACCTCGTGGCAGAGCTGCCACGGCTGCTGTCACCGAATAGCCCGGTGGTGGAACGACCTCTGCGGTACGCCCACCGGCACGCACCGGAACTCGCCGAAGCCTGGCTGGGCCTCGCGGGCCGGATCTCGCAGCGTGCGGGCGGGCAGTTGGCAAGGCGCCTGGACAAGCTCGACGGCGAGCAGCCTTCGGGCGCAGTGGAGGCGCACCTGGTTCAGTCCGCCGTGCACGAACTGCGTTACGTGGCCCAGCGCATCCTGGACCAGCACATCAACCACGGCCGTGACCTCGCCCAGCTCGCGGTGATTGTGCGCAATGGATCACAAGTCAGCGAGTTCCAGCGTTACCTTTCAGGCCAAGGCATCGCCGTGCGGGTCCCGGTCGCCGAGTCCGCCGTCCGGGATGAGGTGGCCGTGCGTCCCCTGCTCGACGCCTTTGCCATCGCACTGGACCCTGATCTGTTGACGCCGGAAGCGGCAGTATCCCTGCTGACGTCCCGGATCGGCGGCGCCACCTCCATCGAACTCCGCCGGCTCCGGCAGTCCTTGAGGCGGGAGGAACTCCTGGGCGGCGGCGGCCGGACCAGTGATGCGCTGCTGGTCGAAGCGCTGCTGGAACCTGGTGCACTGTCCACGCTCGGCATCGAGGGCCGGGCAGCCCGCCGGACCGCCCGGATGATCCAGGCGGGCCGCACGGCCGCCGCGGAACCGGGTGCCAATGCCGAGTCGGTGCTCTGGGCACTGTGGAATTCCACGGGACTCGACAGGGCCTGGACAGAAACTGCGCTCGCCGGCGGTCCGCACGGCGCCCGCGCGGACCGCGACCTGGACGCGATGATGGCACTCTTCCACACAGCCGAGCGGTACGTGGACCAGATGCCGGGCGCAGGCCCGGAACAGTTCCTTGAGTACCTCCTCAACCAGGAACTCCCCATGGACACTCTGGCTGCCCGGGCTCAGGTGGACGATGCCGTCGAGCTCCTGACCCCGGCCAGCGCTGCCGGGAGGGAGTGGCCAGTGGTGATCATTCCCGGACTGCAGGAAGGCGTCTGGCCCAATACAAGGCTCCGCGGCGAGCTGCTGGGAAGCACTCTCTACAGTGACGCGGTGGAGCACGGGGCGGCATACGCCCTGCAGCGCGATCCGCTCAGCAGGCTCCGCGACATCCGCTATGACGAACTCCGGAGCTTCTCCACGGCAGTTTCGCGTGCCCGGGAACTGCTGGTCTGCACCGCGGTTTCGTCGGACGATGATCAGCCCTCCTCCTTCCTGGACTATGTCGCGCCGCTGCCACCGGATCAGGACGGCCGGCCCTTCACCGCGGTGGAGCGTCCCATGACCCTGCGTGCCCTCGTGGCAGAACTCCGGCAGCACGCCCAGCTGGACGGAAAGGAGACCCCCCAGGCCGAGGAGGCAGCAAGGGTGCTCGCCCACCTCGCCGCTGCGGAGCCACCGGTGGCAGGCGCCCACCCGCAGAGCTGGTGGGGGCTTCTGCCCCTAACCTCGTCAGAAGCAGTGGTTCCGCCCGCCGGCACCGTCTTCGTGTCGCCCTCCAAAGTGGAGACCGTACAGAAATCTCCGCTCGACTGGTTCGTCCAGGCGGCGGGAGGCGAGGCAGCCACCGACTTTGCCCGAAGCCTGGGCACCCTTGTCCACGCCATCGCCCAGGAGTTGCCCGAGGCATCCGGGCCCGAGTACGTGGCAGAACTTGTCCGCCGCTGGCCAGCACTGGGCATGAAGGACAACTGGGAGGGCAGGCTCGATTTCCAGCGCGCAGAGGCCATGGTCCGCAAGCTCGCCCAGTACGTGCTCCTGATGCGGAGCGAGGGGCGGAGCCTGGTGGGGGTGGAACAGGACTTCGAGGTGGCGCTTGGAAGAATTCCGGTGGACGGCGCGGGGGACCGGGAAGCGGTCCTGCGCGGACAGGTGGACCGGCTTGAGCTGGACAGCGAGGGCAGGCTCGTTATCGTCGACCTCAAGACAGGGAAACGCCAGCCCTCCAAGGGGGAACTCTCGCGCCATCCCCAGCTGGGCGCCTACCAGGCAGCGGTGCTGGCAGGAGGATTCGGGAGCGGCATGGACCTTCCAGCGGCGCCACTTCCCGGCGGTGCAGTCCTTGCACAGCTCGGAACCGGAGCAAAGAACCCTGCGATCCAACAGCAGGACCCAATCGACCCGCAGGAGAACTGGGCCATGGACATGGTGAAGGAGGCGGCAGCCGTCATGGGAGGCAGTGCCTTTGAAGCACGCCACGACCCCTCGAAAAGCAGCCATGGAGGACACGGCTGCCGGCTCCCGGAAGTGTGCCCGCTGTGCGTACGGGGAAGGCAGGTGACCGAATGAGGCAGGAGCTGCATGCCCCTGCAGCTGCTCCGGGGGAGGTCCGCCCCAGCGCACGGCCGGCCGGGTCCGCTGTTGTCCTTCCGGAACCACGCTTCAGCCCGGAGGACCTTTCCGGGCTGCTCGGCGAGAAGAATGTGCCTACCCCGGAGCAGTCCGCCATTATTTCGTCCCCACTGGCGCCGCGGCTGGTGATCGCGGGTGCAGGTTCGGGCAAGACAGCAACCATGGCGGACCGCGTGGTGTGGCTCGTGGCCAACGGCTGGGTCAAGCCTGAGGAAGTCCTGGGTGTGACGTTCACCCGCAAAGCGGCTGGTGAACTTGCGTCCAGAATTCGGGCGAAGCTGGCGGCCCTGCAGCGGCTGGCCGGCCAGGACACCGTTTCCCAGGACCAGGAAAACCGGTTGTTCCCTGACGGGCTGCCCGGCAGCGATGCGCTGGAGCCGAAGGTGTCAACGTACCACTCGTTCGCCAGCGGCATCGTGTCCGACTATGGACTCCGCCTGGGCGTTGAGCGGGATGTGGTCCTGCTGGGCGGCGCGCAGGCCTGGCAGCTGGCCAGCGAAGTCGTAGAGGCGTACGACGGCGAGTATGGCCACTTCCGGGCCGCCAAGTCCACGCTGGTCAAGGCAGTCATCCAGCTGGCCGGCGAATGCGCCGAGCACCTGCAGGAACCTGAGGATGTGGAAGCGTGGCTGATGGCGCGGCTGTCGGACTTCGAGGCGCTTCCCTACCTGGCGGACAAGAAGAAAAACCCGCCACAGGCAGCCGCTGAGCTCGCGGGGATGTTGAGGACACGGGCCAGCGTAGCGGACATGGTTGGCCGGTATGCCTCGGCCAAGCGCTCCCGGGGGGCCCTTGACTTCGGCGATCTTGTTGCCCTCGCGGCCCGCGTGGCGCAGGAAGTCCCGTTGGCCGCCCAGATGGAACGGCAGCGCTATAAAGTGGTCCTCCTGGACGAATTCCAGGACACGTCCCACGCCCAGCTGGTCCTCTTCTCGCGGCTCTTCGGCGGCGGACACGCAGTCACGGCGGTGGGGGATCCCAACCAGTCCATCTACGGTTTCCGCGGCGCATCCGCCGGCCAGCTCTTCCATTTCGTGAGGGAGTTTCCTGTGTGGAACGGGTCCGCGGGCAAAAGCGACCCGTCGCAGGGGCCGGAAGTCGACTCCGGCAGCTGGAGTCCCGCACCTACGTCCTACCTCACCACGGCGTGGCGGAACGGCCGGTCCATTTTGGCCGCTGCCAACGTCATGTCTGAGGCCCTGGGCCGGGCCGCTGCGCAGCGCGGTCCCGCCGGCGGGGGAGGACCTGCAGCCCCGGAGGTGCCGCCGCTGCAACCGAGCCCCCATGCGGCGGCGGGATCGGTGGTGCTTGGCCGGTTCGGAAGCGACGTGGATGAGGCCGGAGCCATCGCCGAGGACGTCCTCAAATACCGCATGACGGATTTCGAACTGAAACCGGATGGTTCACGTGTTCCGCCTGCGATCGCCGTCCTCTGCCGCCGCCGGGCGCAGATGGAACCCATCCGCCGGCAATTGGAAGCGCGGGGCATTGCCTACGAGATCGTCGGGCTTGGCGGGCTCCTTGACACCCCGGAAATAGTGGATCTGGTGGCCACCCTCCGCGTCCTGGCGGATCCGGGCCGTTCCGATGCGCTGATGCGACTTCTTGCGGGCGCGCGCTGGCGGATAGGTCCGGCGGACCTGATGGCCCTCCGTGACTGGTCCAGTCAGCTTGCCCGGCGCCGGGGCGTTTCCGGGCCGGCCGGCGGCCACCTCACCGAGGATGGGCCAACCGTCCTCGAAGGTGACTTAACGGACGGTGCCAGCCTCGTGGAAGCACTGGACTGGCTGCCCCGGGAAGGCTGGATCTCAGCCAATGGCAGGTCCCTTACCCCCGCCGCCCGGGAACGGATGCTCCGGTTATCCGCCGAACTGCGGCAGCTCCGCGGCTACCTGGGTGACGACCTCACCACTTTGCTCGGGGAAGTGGAAAGGGCCATGCTGCTGGACATTGAAGTGGCCGCCAGGCCCGGGATCAGCATCCACCAGGCACGCCGCAACCTTGATGCCTTCCAGGATGCGGCGGCCGGTTTCCTGAGGACCTCCCAGCGCGTGGATATCCTCGCTTTCCTGTCATGGCTGGAGGCAGCGGCAGCCGAAGAAAACGGACTGGAGGCGCCGCCAAGCGAGGTCAGCCGGGAGGCCGTGCAGCTTCTCACGGTCCATGCCTCCAAGGGGCTTGAATGGGATGTTGTTTTTGTTCCCGGGCTTAACGCCAAGGACTTTCCCAGTGACCGTGACTCGCGCTGGAGCAGCGGGTCGGCAGCCTTGCCCTGGCCCCTGCGGGGGGACCGGGCCGACCTGCCGCAGTGGGACCTCGACCAGCCCGACCAAAAGGGCTGGCTGGATGCGGAAAAGGATTTTAAGGCCGATGCCCTTGCGCATGGGGAGCTGGAGGAACGCCGGCTCGCTTACGTGGCCTACACACGCGCGAAGTACGTCCTGTGGGCGTCCAGCGCCGCCTGGGTGGGATCGCGGTCAGGGCGGGCTGAAATGTCCCCTTTCCTGGCGGAGCTTGAGGTCCTGGCCGGCCCACTCCAAGGCGAGGCACCCCGGGCGACCATCCACCCACGTTCGGTGGAGGAGGCTTCGCTGCCGGAGACGAGTCCGCTGACGCTTGACGCCGAGGTAGCCGGCTGGCCGTATGATCCGCTGGAAGGGCCAGTGGACCCGCGCACCGGGGAGCGCCTGCGGCTGGCGGCCGGGCGCAGGAATGCCATGGAAACTGCATCAGCCCGTGTCCTGGCCGCCCTGGCCGCGCCACAGCACGGAGAGGCCCGTGACCTTCGGGGCGTCGGGCCAGCCGGAGGGACACAGCCTGGAGCACGCAATGTTCCAGCCCCGGACGCCGGGCTCCCCGGGGTGTCTTCAGGGTGGGCGCGCGAGGCAGCACTGCTGCTCGAGCGCCGGGCACGGAGGTCATCGGCCCAGGATGTGCACCTTCCCACCCACATTTCCGCCTCCACCCTTGTGGAGTTGGACGAAGACCCGTCGGCAGTGCTTTGGCGGCTCCGCAGGCCGGTGCCGCGGGAGCCCGGCATGTCCGCAAGGAAGGGGACGGCGTTCCATGCCTGGGTGGAGGAATATTTCGGTACGGCCGGCATGCTGGACCTCGGCGACGCACCTGGCTCAGATGACCACATTGATGCAGCGTACGACCTCGACGCCATGGTGGCCACCTTCAAGGCGTCCCCTTGGGCCCACCGCTCGCCCGCCTTCATTGAGGTGCCAGTGGAAACCCGTGTAGGGGATGTGGTGGTCCGGGGCCGGATCGATGCCGTCTTCCAGGACGCTGACGGCCGTTGGGACCTGGTGGACTGGAAGACCGGCAGGCGGCCCTCCGGTGAACGGCTTCGAACCCGGGCAGTCCAGCTTGCGGCCTACCGGCTGGCCTGGTCGCGGCTGAAAGGGGTGCCCCTGGAAGACGTGCGGGCAGCGTTCTTCTATGTGGCGGACAACGAGGTGGTGCGGCCCCACGACCTCGGGTCCGCTGCCCAGTTGGAGGGGATTGTGGCTGCGGCCTTCACCGCCCCGGCCTAGGGCTTCTTGAAGTCCACGATGGTGAGGGCTGCGGTGGAGGTATCGTCCGCGCCTGCCGATGAACCTGCACCGTCAGTCTCCGTATTGCCGGCGTTGTCGCTTTCGGTGGTGCCGGCGCCCGTTGCAGGTGCGGCAAGGGCCGGCACTGCATCAGCAGGGGCTGCGGGTGCGGGGTCGGAGTCCACTGGAACGGCGGCTAGGGGGATCGGCGTCACATGGACGGCGGGCTGCGCCGGCACGGGCAGGACCGTTACCGGGGGCACGGCCGCCTGCCCGTCGTCGTCGGCAGCCCTGATACCCGGCACACCGCCCGGGGCCGCGGGGGCGGGTGATGCCGGCAGGGGCTCCACGCTGATGGGTTGCCCGCCGTGCTCGGCAATGTCGCTGGCGAGGGTGGACAGCATGTCTTCCGCCTCCGCAACCATGGCGGAATCTCCTGCGGCGATACCTTTGACCAGATACTGGGCAAGGGCGAACTCCGCCGATAGCGCCGCCCGCCGCAGCAGGTGCTTGTCGGGAGTATCCCGGCGTCCTGTGGTGTAGGCCTCGAGGACGGCATCTACAAAATCCTGCTCATTGGATGCCACCAGCCACGCGAAATCGTCGGCCGGGTCTCCAATCCGGAGGTCTGTCCAGCCTGTCACTGCAGTAACCCGCTGCCCTTCCACGAGCAGGTTGTCCTCATGCAGGTCGCCATGGACCACGCAGGGGTTGAAGCGCCACAGCGAGACGTCCTCGAGTGCATGTTCCCACCGGAGCAGCAGGGCAGGGGGTATCTTCCCGGTGGTGGCAGCCTGGTCCAGCTCGTTCAGCCTGCGCTGCCGGAATTCGTTCGGGGTGTAGCTGGGCAGGTCGGCGTTGCTGACAAGGGCCCTTGGAAGATCGTGCACAGCCGCCAGCGCCACACCGATTTCGCGCGCCAACGCATCCGGGCCGGCGGTGAGTTCTTCCACGCTGCGGGTACTGCCGGCCAGGTGGGAGTATACGAACGTGCTCAGGCTGCCGATCCGGACACTGCCGGCAATCGTAGGCATCAGGAAGGGCAGTTCGGCACGGATGGCCGGGGCAAAAGCCCGCAGTACCAGGAATTCCGTTTCCAGCCGGGCACTGGCCTCGGCATGCCGGGGAGACCTGACGCGCCAGCGCTTGCCCTCCGAGTCAAGCAGCAGGGCAGAGTCGAAGTCCGCAGGGTCGTCCGGGGCAGAGCTAACGGCCGTTGGGGTCAGTCCGGGGACTGCCGCAGTTGCAACGGCTGCCAGTTCAATCGGTTTTCTTCTCACCTTTCCACGGTAGATTGCCCGCAGTCCCTGAGGCCGGTCCGGCGGCGGCGAGTCTCCAGATAGCTGCAAAACAACGGAAGCGGCGCCGGCGGGCACCGCCGAAATGTCAATTGTCAGCCCCAGTCAGTACGGTTGACCTATGAGCCACGCGGAGTCTGATACACCGGTCTACCAGGAGCAGCCCGCGATGCTGCCAGCGAACCACCTCATGGACACCCTGCTCCCTGTGAAGCCGGCGCTGGTGGACCGCGGATCCGCCGAAAGGACGGCGCCCGGGATTGTGGACGAGCAGTTGGCCAGCTCCGAAACCCTGGCTGTGGTCCTGGCCGGGCGGCAGGGGCTGGTGCATGGCGGCGGCCTATTGGCAGCCAAGGCGGGGCAGCTGCTCGCTGACCTCACTGCCGCAGGTTCGGGGCCTGAACTGGTTATTTACTTGGGATCTGCGCTTCCGGACTCGGACTTCCCGGCCGGAACAGGGCTCCTGCTGTTCGTCCTTCCGGAGCCGGTGGCTCCAGGCACAGCCGGGATTCCCTCCGATGCCCGGTGGGCAGGGTTCAGGGACGTTGCCGGCGGGTTGACCCCTACTCATACTGCGCTTTTCGTCGAAGCCAGTGCCATTGCAAACTGGCACGCCGGCCATACCCACTGTCCCCGCTGCGGAACGCCCACCAATGTGGAATCCGGCGGCTGGATGCGCAGGTGCCCTGCTGACTCGTCGGAGCACTATCCCCGCACTGATCCGGCGATCATCGTCACCGTGGTGGGCCCCGACGGAAGGCTGCTGCTGGGCGGCGGGGGCCCGAAGGACGCCACGAACTATTCCACGCTGGCCGGGTTCGTGGAACCGGGGGAATCCCTTGAACAGGCCGTGGTCCGGGAGATCTACGAAGAGGTGGGGGTCAGGGTCACGGCATGCCAGTACCTGGGATCGCAGTCCTGGCCGTTCCCGGCCTCCCTTATGCTTGGATTTACCGCCGTCACCAATGACGCCGAGGCACGGCCCGACGGCGTTGAGGTCACCAGGGCGCGCTGGTTCAACCGGGAGGAACTCCAGGAAGCCGTACTGAACGGGGACATCACCATCTCCAGCAGGCTTTCCATCGCCCGCTCCCTGATAGAGCACTGGTTCGGCGGACGGATCCAGGACCGGGCAGCGGCCTGAGTCCTTGACATATCCACCAGACTCCAGCACGCGGTAGTCGAGACAAAGAGCAGCAGAAGTGACTACAGAACATTTTGACGGGACGGCATCCCTGGAGGACCGTATCCTTGGCGGCCTGGATGCGGAACAGCGGGAGGTTGCCAGCACCCTGAACGGTCCGTTGTGCGTCCTGGCCGGTGCGGGCACGGGTAAAACCCGGGCCATCACCCACCGCATCGCCTACGGCGTCCACTCCGGCGTCTACACGCCGCAGCGCCTGCTGGCGGTAACCTTTACGGCCCGTGCCGCCGCCGAAATGCGCAGCCGGCTGCGTGACCTGGGAGCGGGCAACGTGCAGGCGCGCACGTTCCACGCGGCCGCCCTGCGCCAGCTCCAGTTCTTCTGGCCGCAGGCGGTTGGCGGAACCCTGCCTCAGTTGTTGGACCACAAGGCGCAACTGCTCGCCGAGGCTGCACGCCGGCTTCGGCTCAGCACGGACCGTGCTTCCATCCGGGACCTCGCTTCGGAGATCGAATGGGCCAAGGTGTCCATGCTGACGCCGGCCAACTATCTGGAAAACGCCCAGGGGAGGGGCGCCCCGGGCGGGTTTGACCTGACAGCTGTGGCGCGCGTTTTCCAGTCCTACGAGGACGTGAAGACGGACCGCAACGTCATTGACTTTGAGGACGTGCTGCTGATCACCGTGGGCATCCTCCAGGAGGACGAGAAAGTTGCTGCCACCGTCCGGGAGCAGTACCGGCATTTCGTGGTGGACGAGTACCAGGACGTGTCCCCGCTGCAGCAGCGGCTCCTGGAACTGTGGCTCGGCGGCCGGGACGAGCTTTGCGTGGTGGGCGATGCCAGCCAGACCATCTATTCGTTTACGGGGGCTTCGCCGAAGCACCTCCTCGAATTCAAGGCCCGCTACCCCCAGGCCAACGTGGTCAAGCTCATCCGCGACTACCGTTCAACACCCCAGGTGGTGAAGCTCGCCAACGACCTGCTCGGCGCCCGGCGCAGCGGCGGTCCGGCAGCTGATGCCGCCTGGGCTGCCCCCCTGCAGCTCGTGGCCCAGCGGCCGGCGGGTCCCGCGCCGCAGTTCACCGAGTGCGCGGACGACGAAGCCGAAGCCGCCACGGTGGCGCAGAAGATCAAGGCACTGCTCGACGCCGGCACGCCCGCAAGCGAGGTGGCTGTGCTGTTCCGGACCAACGGGCAGTCCGAAGCCTACGAACAGGCGCTCGCCGCGGCGGGAATCGGGTACCAGTTGCGGGGCGGCGAGCGGTTCTTCGCCCGCAAGGAGGTCCGCGACGCCATTCTGCAGCTCCGGGCAGCCACCCGGGCAGTGGCTGAAACGGATGCCCCGGAACCTCTCGGGCAGCTGGTCCGGGACATTGTCTCCTCCCTCGGCTACACGGACTCGGCGCCACACAGCGGCGGCGCCCTGCGGGAACGCTGGGAGTCCCTGGCAGCGTTGGTGGCCCTCGCCGATGAGCTGGTTAAGACCCGAGGCTCCGGTTTCGGGCTGGCCGACTTTGTCAACGAACTGCAGGAACGCTCCCTCGCCCAGCACGCCCCCACCGTCCAGGGCGTCACCCTCGCCTCACTCCATGCGGCCAAGGGCCTGGAATGGGACGCCGTGTTCCTCGTAGGACTGAGCGAGGGCCTGATGCCCATTTCGTTTGCCGACTCGCCCGAATCGGTGGATGAGGAACGAAGGCTCCTGTATGTGGGAATCACCCGGGCACGTGAACACCTGCACCTGTCCTGGTCCACGGCCAGGACGCCGGGCGGCCGGGCAAACAGGAAGCCGTCACGGTTCCTCGACGGACTGCGGCCGGATTCGGTGGCAAGTTCAAGCGCCCGGGGAAAGGTCACAGTGTCCCGGCGGAAAGCTGCCGCTCCGGCAATGTGCAGGGTCTGTGGCAGCATGCTCGCCACCGGCGCGGAGCGCAAGGTGGGCCGCTGCAACTCCTGCCCGCCCGGCTATGAGGAACAAACCTTTGACGCCCTCCGGAACTGGCGGCGGGAAGTCGCACTCGGCGCGGAGGTTCCGGCGTTCGTGGTGTTCACTGATGCAACCCTGACGGCCATTGCCGAGGCCCGGCCCACATCGCTTGAAGAGCTGGCGTCGCTGGCCGGGGTTGGACCGTCCAAGCTGGAACGCTACGGCGAAGACGTGCTGCGCGTCCTGGCGGAAAGCACAGCCCTGTGAGGGACGCCCGTTCCGGCCGGACGGCCAAGGCCGAGCCCGGTGGTGTGCCCAGAACCACGGACGGCGGTGCGCCCGTTGTGGTCCGGCGTTCCGCCCGGCGCACGCGCACGGTGGCCGCCTTTTGGGAAAACGGCGCAGCCGTTGTTGCCATTCCTGCCCGGTTTACGGCTGCGCAGGAGGCCGAATGGGTCCACAAGATGGTGGCCAAGCTTCAGCGGCAGGGGGAGCGGCGGGCAGCTTCGGGCAGGAGGCGCCCGGCGACGGACGCTGCCTTGGCGCAACACGCCGCCCTCCTGTCCGCAAAGTACCTGGGGGGACGGGCAGTGCCGACGTCGGTGCGCTGGGTCAGCAACCAGAACTCCCGGTGGGGTTCAGCCACTCCCGCGGAGGGCACCATCCGGCTTTCGGACAAGCTGCGCCCGATGCCCCAGTGGGTGATCGACTATGTCCTGCTGCACGAGCTCGCCCACCTGCTGGTGGCCGCCCACAACTCCGCATTCTGGAAGCTGCTCGAAGCCTATCCGGAGACCGAGCGGGCCAAAGCGTTCCTGGAAGGCGTTTCCTTCGCCACCGGCCGCGGCATGGACGGGACAGGCGCGGACGCCGACTGAATCGGCGCCCGCAACTGTCCTAACCCTTCGGCTGGCCTTCCGGCCCCTCGTCCGGGAGTCCGCCGTCGTCCTTGGCCTCCCCGTCTCCGCCCTGCCCGTCGGCAGCGCGGCCCCCTTCCTGGTCCGGCGCGCCATCGAACCCGCCGCTGAGGAGTTTCTGCAGGGCGTCGTCCACTTCACTGTCGCTTGCTTCGGCGAGCTTGCGCCGCCCGCTGAAGCCCTTGGGGTCATCCAGGTCTTCGGCCGTGGGCAGCAGGTCGGGATGGTGCCAGATGGCGTCCCGGCCTTCGATGCCGCGCTCGGCCTTCAAGGTGGCCCAGAGCGTTGCCGCGTCACGCAGCCTGCGGGGCCGGAGCTCCAGGCCCACCAGGGAGGCGAAGGCGTGCTCGGCCGGACCGCCCGTTGCCCGGCGGCGGCGCACGGTTTCCCGCAGGGCGCCGGCAGAGGGCAGCAGTTTCTCGGTGGCGGCCGCGGTGAGCTCGTCCACCCACCCCTCCACCAGGGCGAGTGCCGTCTCAAGCTTCTCCAGGGCCTGCTCCTGGGCCGGTGTCCGCTGCGGCATGAACACACCCTGTGAGAGGGCCTCCTGGATGCCCTCCGGGTTGCTCGGGTCAAGGTCCCGCGCAAGTTCCTCGATGCGTGATGTGTCGATGTGGATACCGCGGGCGTAGGCCTCGATGGCGCCCAGCAGGTGGCCCCGCAACCAGGGGACCTGGACGAAGAGCCGGGCGTGGGCGGCTTCGCGCACCGCCAGGAAAAGCCGGATATCGTTCTCCGGCAGGGACAGCCCTTCTCCGAACTTGGCAACGTTGGCCGGCAGCAGCGCCATCTCGAGGTCCACGAGGGGGACGCCGATATCAGTGGAACTGACAACGTCAGCGGAGAGGGCGCCGATGGCCTGGCCCAGCTGCATGCCGAAGATGGCGCCGCCCATGTTCTGCAGCATGGAGGATGCCCCGCCCATCATGGACTTCATCTCTTCGGGCATCTGCTCTGTCATGGCGGAGGACAGCGCATTGGCGATGCTGTTCGCAACAGGTTCGGTGAGCCGCTTCCAGGTGCCCAGGGTGGCTTCCACCCATTCCGCCCGGGACCATGCCTTGCCGATCAGCCCGGTGGACGGAAGATCAGTGACGGGGTCCAGCCAGAGTTCTGCGAGCCGGAGCGCCTCATCAACCTCTCGCGACTGCTGGGACGTCACGGAGGGGTCACTGCTGCTCGCAGCGACGCGCCGGGCGTTGTCGTGGGCCAGCTGCCAGTTGACGGGACCCTCGGAAGGAGCGCTCATCATGGCCTGCACCTGGGAGAACATCTGCGCCAGCAGGTTGGGATCGTTCGGCAGCCCGGCAGCCTTGGCGAGTTCGGCGGGGTCGAAATTTTCCATCCCCTTGCCGCCCATCAGGTTCTGCAGCATCTCGGTCAACGGATCCTTGGGGGTGTCGTCCCCGTTGGATGGATTGAGTGGATTGGAGGTCATGATCCCGCCGATCGTCGGTGTGACTGTCAACCTTCACGGTACCCCGGGCATGGTCGGCTGTCTGCCGGACGGTGTTGCCGTTCGCTCTAGGCAAAGAGCTGCGATGCAGTGGCACCGCGTAGTCTTGGTTGAGTGACTACAACCCGTGGCGGCCACCCCTCCGAGGACCACGCCCCCGAGCTTATTTCCCGCAGCCTGCCTGAGCAGACGGACGAGCGGCAGGCAGGTGCGGGGCAAGGGGCAGGAGTGTCCGACGACGGTCCGGGCGGCGAAGCGGTGGCGGCAGCTGCGCCCCGGGACAGGAAGGTTTCGGCGATGCTGCTTGCCGGCATGGCCTCGCTGGGACTGGGGATTGCGGTGGGAACCCTCCCGGTGCCCTACGTTGTGGAATCGCCCGGCCCCACCTATAACACCCTGGGCGAAAGCCAGGGGAGCCCGGTCATCAACATCACCGGGCGCGAGACCTACCCGGCCAAGGGAAACCTCGACCTCACCACGGTGTACGTGGATGGAGGCCCGAACGGACCCGTCAGCATCCTGGACGCCTTTTCCGCCTGGGTTGACCCTGCAAGGGCCGTGCATCCTGTGGAACTGCTTTATCCCACGGGCACCACAAAGGAAGAAGCAGAGGAACAGAGCTCCGTGGCCATGGCCACGTCGCAGGAAAACGCAGTTGCGTCTGCGCTCAAGGAACTCGAAATTCCCTTCGGCCAGCAGCTCCAGGCAGCGGACTTTTCGGAGGGATCAGCGTCGGCCGGGAAAATCCAGGCCGGGGACATCCTGAAGACCATCAACGGCAAGGACATCACATCACTTTCCGTGATCCAGGAGGAACTGGCAGCGGGCAAGGGCGCTCCGGTGTCCGTAGTGGTGGACCGGGACGGGCAGCCGGTCACCGAGACCATCACTCCCAAAGACAACGGCGAGGGCCGGTTCATCCTCGGCATCATGCTCAAGTACCTCTTTACGTTCCCCTTCCAGGTTGAAATCTCGCTGGAGAAAGTGGGCGGACCCAGCGCTGGATTGATGTTCTCCCTGGGAATCATCGACACCGTCACCCCCGGTGACCTGACGGGCGGCAAACACATCGCTGGAACCGGAACCATCTCGCCTGACGGCGCGGTGGGCCCCATCGGCGGCATCGAACAGAAGCTGCAGGGTGCACGGGCAGGCGGGGCAACGCTCTTCCTCGCACCCGCCGCGAATTGCCAGGAAGTAGTGGGAAACATCCCCGACGGTCTGCAGGTGGTCAAGGTGGAGAACCTGTCCCAGGCGCGTGACGCCGTCGAACGTGCCGGCAGCGGCCAGGACACGTCCGGACTGCCGGCATGTACAAGCAACTAGACTGGGCGCAACTAGACTCGACAGGAACTAAGCTTTACCGCCACTCGTGGCATTTATGACGGACGAAACCAGCCGTTTGACCGGTGCCGGACGTCGCTCGCATACGCTTCGAATTATCTGACGACCAGCTATGAGGTACCCAGTTTGTCCCGTCCCGCCAGCACCATGTCCACCGGCAGGCCCCCTTCACGACGCGGGGCGTTGACGCCCACGCTGATCGTTGTCGCCCTGGTGGTAGTGGGCTTCATTTTCTTCGCCAACGTCTGGACCGATGTCCTCTGGTACCGGCAGCTGGGCTTCATCGAGGTCTTCCTCACCGAGAACCTGGCCAGGATCGGAATCTTCGCCGCCGGCTTCGCGATCATGTTCGCAGCCGTCTTCTTCGCGATCCGCATTGCCTACCACGCACGGCCGGTCTATGCCCCCGACTCGGAAATCCGGGACAACCTCAACCGCTACCAGGCGCAGCTGGAACCCGTCCGCCGGGTGGTGATGATCGGGCTGCCCGTCCTTTTCGGGCTCTTTGCCGGCAGCGCCGCCGCAAGCCAGTGGCAGAAGGTCCTCCTGTTCTTCAACCAGGAGCCTTTCGGTAAAACGGATCCCCAGTTCAACATGGACATCAGTTTCTACCTGATGACCCTTCCGTTCTTCGGCTTCGTGACCGGGTTCCTGATCAGCGTGGTGGTCATCGCCGGAATCGCAGGCATCCTCACCCACTACCTGTACGGCAGCATCCGGCTCATGGAGCGCGGCGTGTTCACCAGCCGTGCCGCCCAGATCCACATCGCCGTGACCGGTGCCACCTTCCTGGTGCTCCTGGGGATCAACTTCTGGCTTGACCGTTACACCTCGGTGCAAAGCAACAGCGGCCGCTGGGCCGGTGCCCTCTACACCGACGTGAACGCCGTGATCCCCACCAAGGCCATCCTCGCGGTGGCGGCGGTACTCGTGGCCGTCCTGTTCGTGGTTGCCGCGGTCATCGGCAAGTGGCGCCTTCCCGTCATCGGAACCGCGATGCTGGTCATCACTTCGATTTTGGCCGGCGGCGTGTACCCCTGGGTGATCCAGCAGTTCCAGGTCCGTCCTTCGGAAGAGACCCTGGAGAAGGAATTCATCCAGCGCAATATCGACAACACGCGTGCAGCGTACGGCCTGGACAAGATCCAGGTGGACCGCTACGACGCCACGAACACGGCCACGAGCGGAGCCCTGGCCCCTGACGCCCAGACCACCGCGAACATCCGGCTCCTGGACCCGAACCTCATCTCGGATGCGTTTTCGCAGCTGGAGCAGTACCGGCCGTACTACCGGTTCCCGGATTCCCTCAACGTGGACCGGTACGAAGTTGACGGAAAAGTCCAGGACACTGTCATCGCGGTCCGTGAACTCAACCCGACCAACGTGGCCACCAACCAGCAGGGCTGGCTTAACCAGCATGTGGTGTACACCCACGGCTACGGCGTGGTGGCCGCCAAGGGCAACAAGTTCACGGTGGACGGCAAGCCGGAGTTCCTTCAGTCAGGTATTCCGTCAACCGGCGTCCTGGGCGATGATTCGAGCTATGAGCCGCGGATCTACTTTGGCGAATACTCCCCGGACTACTCGATCGTAGGCGCGCCGGACGGAGCACCTGCCCGCGAGCAGGACAGGCCCTCGGGCGAAGGGGAGACCCAGTACACGTTCGAAGGCAACGGCGGACCGAACGTGGGCACCTTCTTCAACCGCGTGCTCTATTCGATCAAGTTCCAGTCCTCGGACCTGCTGCTTTCGGACGGCGTCAACCCGGAATCCCAGATCCTGTATGACCGCAACCCGCGTGAGCGCGTGGAGAAGGTCGCCCCCTACCTGACCGTGGACGGCAATGCCTACCCGGCCGTGGTGGACGGCCGCGTGAAGTGGATCGTGGATGGGTACACCACCAGCCAGTACTACCCCTACTCGCAGCAGGAACAGCTCTCCGATGCCACGGCGGACACGCAGACCACGTCCGGCCGCGCGGTGGCGCTGCCCAACAGCACCGTGAACTACATCCGGAACTCCGTGAAGGCCACGGTGGATGCGTACGACGGCTCGGTGACCCTGTACGCGTGGGACGACCAGGACCCGCTCCTGAAGTCCTGGCAGAAGGTATTCCCCACTTCCCTCAAGCCGTTCTCGGAAATGACGGGCGACGTCATGAGCCACGTGCGCTACCCCGAAGACCTGTTCAAGGTGCAGCGCCAGCTCCTGGGTGAGTACCACGTGACCGATCCGTCCACGTTCTACCAGACCAAGGATGTGTGGAGCGTCCCTGCCGATCCCACGGTGGACTCCACCAGCGGCGTCAAACAGCCTCCTTTCTACATGTCATTGCAGATGCCGGACCAGGAGAAGCCGGCCTTCCAGCTGACGTCCTCGTTCATTCCGCAGATCGTCAACGGCAACGCGCGCAACGTGCTGTATGGCTTCCTGGCTGCCGACTCGGATGCCGGTGACCAGGCGGGCGTGAAGGCCGAGAGCTACGGAAAGCTGCGGCTCCTCCAGATCCCGCCGGAGATCCAGGTTCCCGGCCCCGGCCAGGCGCAAAACAAGTTCAACTCGGACCCCACGGTGTCGCAGGCCCTGAACCTTCTGCGCCAGGGTGCCTCAGAGGTGCTCAACGGCAACCTGCTCACGCTGCCAGTGGGCGGCGGTATCCTCTACGTCCAGCCGGTCTACCTCAAGTCGACGGGTGAAACCTCGTACCCCACCCTGCAGCGCGTGCTGGTGGCCTTCGGCGACAAGGTGGGCTTTGCGCCGACCCTGGATGAGGCCCTGAAGCAGCTCTTCGGCGGAGATTCCGGGGCTGCTGCCGGCGACTCGGATAACAACGGGCAGACACCCACCGATCCGGCCGCGCCCGCCACGCCGGCCGGGGCGGATGCCAAGGCAGAGCTGAAGGCGGCACTGGACGAAGCCAACGCGGCCATCCAGGCCGGACAGGCAGCCCTGGCCGCCGGCGACTTCGCTGCCTATGGAGAGGCGCAGAACCGCCTCTCCGCGGCTCTCAAGAGGGCCACGGAAGCGGAGGGCCGGATCCCGGTCGCGGCGCCGGAGGCTACACCGGCACCGGCGGCCACCGGTTCTCCGGCGGCCACCCCGTCCCCGTCACCCTCAGCCACCAGCTGATAACGACGGCGTGGAACGGCACCTGATCCCCTCGGGGAGCGGGTGCCGTTCCAGTTGGGAGACGGAGATCACGCCGCCTCGATTTGGCCTGGTGTTCACGTCCCGGTAAAGTAGTTCTTGCGACGCGGGGTGGAGCAGTTCGGTAGCTCGCTGGGCTCATAACCCAGAGGTCACAGGTTCAAATCCTGTCCCCGCAACTGATGGAAAGGTCCGGATACTGGAAACGGTATCCGGACTTTTTTGTGTAGTCCGGGAGTGGAAAAACCCGCCGGGAAAATAGGGTAGTGTTGATTCAGCGACGCGGGGTGGAGCAGTTCGGTAGCTCGCTGGGCTCATAACCCAGAGGTCACAGGTTCAAATCCTGTCCCCGCAACTATGTGAAGGCCCCGACCGGCATCAAGCCGGGCGGGGTCTTCTTTTTCCTTGGATACGGGTAGTTCCTAGTATTCTCTTTCGCAGAGCCTCACGCGCTGTGAGTACTTGGCCTGTCATTCTCGAGAGGAATGTTGTTCGATGTCCACACCCACGAAGAAGCCCCGTGCCGCTGCGGGTAAGCGGTCACGACTCTACTGGGGAGTGCCTGCAGTCCTGGGCGGGCTGGTCCTGGTTGTGCTGGTCGCCAGGCTGCTGATGGGGCTTCCTGCCGTTGCTTCCTTCGTGGCGGACTATCCGGGCCATTCCGAGCTTCCGGAGAATGCTCCGGCCGGCTTTCCTGCCTGGCTTGCCTGGCAGCACTTCCTCAACGCGTTCTTCCTGCTGCTGATCATCCGTACCGGGTGGCAGGTGCGGACCACCACCCGTCCCAGCGGGCACTGGATCCGGAACAACAAAGGCCTGATCAAAACAAAGAACCCGCCCACCAAGATCACCCTCGAATTGTGGTTCCACCTGACCCTGGATGCGCTGTGGATCCTGAACGGCCTGGTCTTCGCGGTCCTGCTGTTTGCCACCGGCCAGTGGATGCGCATCGTTCCCACCAGCTGGGACGTCTTCCCCAACGCCTTGTCCGCTGCCCTGCAGTACGCCTCCCTGGACTGGCCCACCGAGAACGGCTGGGTGAACTACAACGCCCTCCAGCTGCTGTCGTATTTCGTGACGGTCTTTGTGGCGGCCCCGCTCGCGTTCATCACCGGCCTGCGCATGTCGGGGGCTTGGCCCAAGAAGGCCGCCGGCTTGAACAAGGCTTTCCCCATCGAATGGGCGCGCGCTGTCCACTTCCCGGTCATGATCTACTTCGTGGCATTCATCGCCGTCCACGTGTTCCTGGTGCTGGCAACGGGAGCCCTCCGGAACCTCAACCACATGTACGCAGTGCGTGACGACGACGGCTGGCTTGGATTCTGGATCTTCCTCGCCTCCGTCGTGGTCATGGCGGCGGCGTGGTTCCTGGCGCGGCCGCTCTTCCTGCGGCCCATCGCCTCCCTCATGGGTAAAGTCAGCCGCTGAGTCCTCTGCAGGGGCGGTGTCAGCTGTCCTTGAGTTTCTGGTAGGCGGCAAGGGCGCGTTCACGGGATCCCGGCAGGTCCACCAGCGGGCGGGGGTAACCGTGCAGGCCGTCGGCGGCTTTCCACGGTTCGTGGATTGCTTTTGCCTCGAGGCCTGCCAGTTCCGGGATGTATTGTCGCAGGTAGTTCCCGGCGGCATCGAACTTCTTGCTCTGCGTCACCGGGTTGAAGATCCGGTAGTACGGGGAAGCGTCGGCTCCTGACCCCGCCACCCACTGCCAGTTGGCCGGGTTGCTGGCGGCGTCGGCATCCACAAGGGTGTCCCAGAACCAGGCCTCGCCGGTCCGCCAGTCTGCCAGGAGATTCTTAACCAGGAAGGAAGCAGCGGCCATCCTCACGCGGTTATGCATCCAGCCTGTCTGCCAGAGCTGCCGCATGCCCGCATCCACGAAGGGGTAGCCGGTCCGGCCCTGCTGCCAGGCCGCCAGCTCATCCTTGCCGGGTTTCTCCCACTCAAACCGGTCAAACTCGGGCCGGAAGTTGCGGGTGGCCAGGTCAGGGTTGGTGTAGAGGAGGTGCCAGCAGAATTCACGCCAGCCCAGTTCAGAGCGGAAGATGCCGACGTCGGCGGGCACCTCACGCGGAAAGCGGCCGCGGATTTCCCGCCAGACGCGGAACGGGCTGACTTCGCCGAACCGCAGGTGCGGCGAGAGGCGGCTGGTTCCTTCAACACCCGGAATGTTCCTGCCAGTGCCGTAATCCTGTGCGGAACCTTCCAGGAAATCTTCCAGCCGTTGGCGGGCCCCTTCTTCTCCAGGCTCCCAGGTTTTGGCCAGGCCGCCGCTCCAGTCGGGGGAGGAAGGGAAGAGCCGCCAGGTTTCCAGGGCATCTCCTGCCGGCCCGGAGCCGGTCTTGCCGGCGGGCGGCGGCGGCAGTTGTGGTGGGGCGCTGAGGGGGTCACGGACGTCGCCACTTGCCAGGCATGCCCGCCAGAAGGGCGTGAAGACCTTGTAGGGCCCGCCAGCGCCGGTCCGGATGGTCCAGGGCTCAAACAGGAGGTTCGCCTGATAGCTCAGGGCTTCGATGCCGTTTTCTCCGGCCCATGCCTTGACGGCTGCATCCACCGTCCGCTCCGGAAGGCCGTAGCGGCGGTTCCAGAACAGGTGCCCGGCGTTCGTTGCCGCCGCCAGGTCCTTGAGGATCGGCTCCGCAGGGCCGCGTTGCAGGAGCAGCCGTGAGCCGCTGGCCTCGAGCGATGACGCCAGGGATGCGAGTGAGTGATGAAGCCACCAGCGCGAGGCGCTGCCCAAGGGCCTGACCCCCTCCGAGTCTTCGTCGAGGATGTAGACCACAGTCAGGGGCAGTCCCAGGTCCACGGCTGCGGCCAGGGCAGGATTATCATCCAGCCGCAGGTCGTCACGGAGCCAGACGATCGAGGTCAGATCAGAGGAAGCCATGGCACCACGCTACACAGGGACAGAACAGACAGGGCCGGGACCGTCCGGCCCCAGCCCTGCCTGATGTCAACACTGCGGGTCTCCCGCTGCCACTTAGAGCTTGTCGAAGTCGGCCTCTTCGACGGTTGAGGCCGAGGCTGCAGAGCCGGAAGCGCCGAGTGCAGGCTTGGATGAATTGCCTGACTTGAGCGCAGCGAGCCGCGCTTCGATTTCCACCTGTTCCCCGAGGTCTTCAAGCTGGTTGAATTGCGCGTCGAGGCTTGAGGCGGCGAGTTCCTGCTGGCCCCGGACCTTGGCCTCCTCGCGGCGGATCTTTTCCTCGAAGCGGCCCACCTCGCTGGTGGGATCCATGATGTCGATGCTCTTGATGGCATCGTGGACCTGCGACTGTGCCGCGGCGGTCTTGGAACGCGCCACCAGTTCATTGCGCTTGCTGGTCAGCTGGTTCAGCTTGCCCTTCATCTGGTCCAGCCCGGTCTTGAGCTTCTCCACTACTTCGCGCTGGGAAGCGATGGCGGGCTCGGCGCCCTTGGCCTCATTCTCGGCTGCCATCTGGCGCTGAAGGGCCACCTTGGCCAGGTTGTCGAATTTCTCGGCGTCCACAGTGTCGCCGCTGGCCCTGAATTCGTCAGCCTTGCGGGAAGCTGCGAGGGCCTTGTTGCCCCAGTCGCGGGCGTTCTTGACGTCCTCGTTGTAGTCGTCCTCGAGCATCCGGAGATTGCCGATGGTCTGCGCAACGGCAGATTCGGCCTCTGCGATGTTGTTGGTGTAGTCCCGGACCATCTGGTCCAGCATCTTCTGCGGATCCTCAGCGTTGTCCAGCAACGAGTTGACGTTAGCCTTCGCCAGCTGCGCGATGCGGCCGAAAATGGACTGCTTAACCATGGTGTTACCCTTTCGTCCTGCTCTGTGATGACCACTGAAATCAGTGAACAGTTGTGGTGTCCTTACCCGTCCGCCGGGGCAAATCCCGGTCGGCTGCGCGTTCCTGCGCGTCTAGAAACTTCCGGAGTCGCCGCCGCCGAAGTCACCACCGCCGAAATCGCCGCCGCCGAAGTCACCACCCCAGCCGCCGCCGTCGCTGTGGCCGCCGCCCCAGCCCCCACCGCCGCCTCCGTGGAGGATGGAGTTGATGAGGATGCCGCCCAGGATGGCACCGCCGAGCCCGCCGCCACCGCCACCGCCGAACATGCCGCCACGTCCATAGCCCTGGTTGGCGTAGCCGCCGAAGTGGTCCACGTCCGCCTGCGCCAGTTGGGCTGCCTGAGCGGCAAGGGCATGTGCCTGCTGGGCGTAGGTAAGGGCGGTCACCGGATCAGTCCGCGAGATGGACAGGGCGTAGTCGAGGTTGCGCTGGGACTCCGCAAGCCGGGTTCGGGCTTCGGTTCCCACTCCGCCGCGGCGGGCAGTGATGTAGTCCGAGGTGGCACTGATCTGGGCCTGGGCGGACATGATGGTCTGCTGCAGCGAGGCTTGGGCCCGGCGGGCCTGTTCCTGTTGGTCCCGGATGCCGGTCAGCGCCTGGTCCAGCGACTGGTGGGCGGTTTCAACCCGCTGGAGGGTGGCAATCGGATCGATCTTGCCGCCTTGGATCTCGGCCTTGACCTGCGCGAGGGCGCTTTCGACTCCGGCTACCGGGCCGGCCAGCTCAGGGTGGGCGCCGGACTGGATCATGGCGCGTGCCTGGGCAAGGTCCTGGGAGGTGTCCACGACGGCGTTCTCAAGGTTGCCCCTGGCCTCATCGAGGTTGGCGGCCACTTTGGTGATCGCATCCAGGAGGACGTTCGTCTGGTGCAGGCTCTCTTCGGCTGCGCGGACGGCAACCGCGGCCAGGCTGCTTTCGCCCTCGTCCAGTTTCTGCTGGGCTGTGGCTCTTGCATTCTGGACGAACGCCAGGCGTTCCTTCGCCTGCAGGATGTTGTCCGATACCTGGGTCAGGGCGCTTTCAGCGTATTTCGACCGGAGTTCGGTGAGGGTCTGCTCAGCATTGGCGATCTTAGCGTCCGCGTCCCGGGCCCCCGCACTGACTGTTGCCAGCGCCTGGGGAGCATTCTTTTCGAGCTCACGCAGGGAGTCGAAGTCCGCCTTCTGTTCCTGAAGGGAGGCCAGGGCTGCTTCGGACCGGCGGATGATTTCACCAAGCCACGCCCGCTGCTGCTCTTCGGTGTCGGGAATGTGGTCATCCAGCTGCTGCTGCAGCTTGAAGGATTCGCTCAGGTGGGCTTTGGCTTCCTGCAGCGCCTTGGTGAAGTTTCCGACGGCGGAATCACCGTATTGCGCCTGGGCGAACCCAAGCTCCTGCTCGCTGGACTTGATCGCATCGTCCGCTTCAATCAGCAGCGAGCCGCTCTTGCGGCGCAGCTCCTCAACGCTGAGCGAGGCCAGTGGATCGGCATGGCCGGCCTGCTGGCCATAACCTGCGGTGCCGGCCTGGCCAGCCGCCTTCCTGCGCTTGTTCCGGAAGTACAGGTATGCGCCTGCTCCACCAGCAGCCACGACGCCGGTACCGACGAGGACGGCAGCGCCCGCCCCGTTGTCCGATGGTACGTTTCCACTGCCCCCACCGGCTGCGTCACCGACTGCCAAGGCAGTGTCGATGGCAGCCTGGGCGAAGTCGCGCTTTCCACCAGCGAGATTGGCCACGATCGCGTTCTGGCTGATGTTGCTGGTCTTCGAATAAATCGGGCTCGCCGAATTGGGGGAGAAGTAGTACTTTCCGTCATCGGACATCGCCAGGATTACGTCGGCACGGCCCATGCCCTTGGTGGTCGCTACTTGCTGGGACCAAGCCTTCGGGTCGGCAGGGTTTTCGAAGGTATCGACCGTTACAACGTAGAGGTTGTACTTGTGGTCCTTCAGCAGCTTCTGAATTGCTTCCTGGACTTCACCCGAACGGCCGCCGAGGACTCCGGCTTTGTCCACTACGTTCTGGCCGGAGGGAATGGTGACCGGGTCTTCAGCCCAGGCCGCACCGGCAGGTATGGCCAGGAAAGCGGTAAGGCCGATCACGGCGAGGATACGTTTGAACTTTGACCGCATGTGCAACCCTTCAGCACGCCTGACACCGATTCGGGACGAATCAGTCGTCTCAGAATCCAGCAGCGCCCCCACGCCAGGTGTTAAGCCGCAGGTCGCTGTGGCATTCATCTTGATTCTATGGTGCACCCCACAGCCCGTCCATCGGCCCGAATATGCCACCAGCGAAACCCCAAGGACGCTCCAGCCGGAGCGGATGGAAAGTGTTCAGGAAGCTCTCAGCAAACATCCGAGCTTGTTCCAGCCGGGGAGTACATAGTTAATGCAGACAAGAATGAAAGGAAGTCCCATGACTGAGAACCAGACGCCCGGGCCGGCCCACCGGAACGGCGGCCAGGACAGGCAGGATCCCTGGGGGCAGCCCTCCGGCCAGTCCGGTGAGCCCGCGGCTGGGGGACAGGACGCCGGCACCAGCAGTCCTGGTGACCTGGACGCCCAGCGGCAGTACCCCACCGAGCGGCTGGACCAGCAAGGGGCCAATCCCACCCAGGAGATCCCGGGAGCGTCCCGCCCCGAGTATCCGCAGCGGCAGCCGTTCTACGGCCAGTCAAGCCAGGCCCACCAGAACCAGGCCCACCAGAACCAGGCCCACCAGAACCAGGGCCACCAGAACCAGGCCCACCACCCCGGCTACGGTTATTACGGCCAGGCCCGCCCGGAGGGCGGCAGCCTTCCCCCGAATCCCAAGGACGCACCCCGCCGGAAGGCCACGTTCGGCGTCGGAACCCTGGTGGCCAGCATCCTGGCCGCCGGACTGGTCGGCGGAAGCGTGGCTACGGTCGGCTCCGCTGAACTGTTCGGGAACGCAGGCGCAGGCACCACGGTCACCGGCAACAGCCAGCCCGGAACAGTCATCGTCAACAACCAGGACGAGGTCAATGCCATAACAGCGGCCGCGGTAAAGGCCTCGCCCAGCGTGGTGACCATCAGCGCAGCAACCGGCAGCGCGGGCGGCACCGGCTCCGGGATCATCCTGGATGACCAGGGGCACATCCTGACCAACACCCACGTGGTGACCCTGGACGGGCAGACGGCCAACGCCGCCCTTGAAGTGCGCACCAGCGAAGGGCGGGTTCTGTCCGCCAAGCTGGTGGGCACGGACCCGCTGTCCGACCTCGCCGTCATAAAGGTGGACAACGCCTCGGGCCTCACCCCGGCCACGCTGGGCGATTCCGGGAAACTGAATGTGGGGGACACCGCCATAGCCATTGGGTCGCCCCTGGGCCTCACCGGAACCGTTACTGACGGCATTGTCTCCACCCTGAACCGGACCATCAGCGTCGCGTCGGCGGCTGCCCCCGAAGAGGGGGACAACGCCGAGGGCGATGACGAAGGAGGGTTCCAGTTCGCACCTCCGGGCGGGGGCGAGAGCCAGCAGACGGCGGGACAGGGACAGATCTCCATCAACGTCATCCAGACCGACGCCGCCATCAACCCCGGCAACTCCGGTGGCGCCCTGGTGAACAGTGATGGTGAGGTGGTGGGCGTCAACGTGGCCATCGCGTCCGCGGGATCAAGTGCATCCTCCACCAGCGGAAACATCGGCGTTGGCTTCAGCATCCCGATCAACCATGCCAAGCGCGTGGCCAACGAGATCATCGAGACGGGCAAGGCATCCCACGGCCAGTTGGGCGTGAGCGTCCGGCCCAAGGCGGCATCCAGTACCTCGTCCGAGTTTTCGATAGGAGCGGATGTGGCCACGGTGGAAGCGGATTCTGCTGCGGCCAAGGCCGGCATCAAGGTGGGGGACGTCATTACGAAGTTCAACGACCTCCCCATCGGAGAACCCGAGCAGCTCACGGCCGCGGTGCGCGAACAGCCAGCCGGCACCACCGTCAAGATCACCGTCCTGCGCTCCGGAAAGGAACAGACGCTGGACGTCACCCTCGGCGCCGCTGCCAGCTAGAACACTCCCCGCACACGCTGCCGGCCGGCTCACTGCCGGCCCTGCATGCCGCATGAACCACGACGGCGACGTCCCCCACCCGGGTGGGCGCCGCCGTCGTTGTTTTACGCGGCGTTTCTGCCCGTCCGGGGCGCCCCTGACACAGGCGTTAACGGAAGAGGGCGCCGGAGTGCGCCTATATGGTTAGCTAGGAGCTACCCGTATGCCGGGGCATTCCGCGGCCATGACCTCACCCGGCTGGCTGTCCACAAGCATGGAAGGCTGCTGTAAATACAGTGGAAGATACATTGAAGATCATCGTCCTGGTCAAGCATGTACCGGACGCCCAGTTTGACCGCCACCTCAACGGTGAGGGCTACACGACTGACCGCGACGAGAGCATCCTGTCCGAGCTTGACGAATACGCACTCGAGGCAGCGCTGCAGCTTGCCGAAGCGCGCGGCGGAGCCAAAGCAGGAAACCAGGTCATCGCCCTCAGCATGGGCCCCTCGGGCGCGGTCAATGCCATCAAGAAGGCGTTGCAGATCGGCGCAACCGAGGGTGTGCACCTCACCGATGACGCCCTTGCCGGTTCGGACGCCGCGGCCACGTCCCTGGCGCTCGCAGCAGCCATTCGGACAGTGGGCAGCGACGGCCCCGTGGACCTGGTCATCACCGGCATGGCCTCCACGGACGGGGAAACGTCACTGGTTCCCGCCCAGCTCGCGGAACGGCTTAACCTGCCCCAGGTCACCTTCGCCTCTTCCCTGGAGGTCGACGGCGGCCGCCTCACCGCCCGCCGCGACGCCGACACGTCCTCCGAGACAGTGGAAGCTCCCCTCCCGGCTGTCGTGTCCGTGACGGACCAGATCAACGAACCGCGGTACCCCAACTTCAAGGGCATCATCGCCGCCAAGCGCAAGAGCATCACCACGCTGTCCCTGGCCGATATCGGCGTCGATCCGGCTCAGGTGGGTCACGCCGGTTCGTGGACCCGCGTGCTCAATGCAGAAGAACGTCCGCCGCGCACGGCCGGCACCATCATCACCGACGAAGGCGACGCCGGCATCAAGCTCGTTGACTTCCTGGCCGCCCAGAAGCTGCTCTGAGAGGGACCACAACCATGGCAAAAGTTCTTGTATTCATTGACAACCCCGGCGCAGCCCTCAAGAAGAGCAGCCTGGAGCTGCTGACCTTGGGCCGCTCCCTCGGGGAAACGGCCGTTGCCCTGAACGGCAAGCTGCATGACGACGTCGCGGCCGCCTTCGCCGAATACGGTGTCAGCACGGTGCTGCTCCCCTCGGCCGAGGACCTCGACGACTTCCTCGTCGCACCCAAGGCGGCCTACCTGGCTGCTGCCGCCGGGCAGGCAGGCGCCGACATTGTCCTGCTCGACAATTCCCCTGAGGGCAAGGAGATCGCCGCCCGCACCGGCATCCGGCTGAACGCGGGCGTCATCACCGACGTGGTGGGCGTGGACGCCGACGGCACAGCGCACAAGTCCGTCCTGGCGGGCTCCTACAACACGGCCTGCAAGGCCACCACCGCCATCAGCGTGCTGACGCTGAAGGCCAACAACGTGACCCCGGAACCCGCCCCAGCTGCCACCTCGCCCCAGACGGTCACTGTCGAGGTCCCGGCAGGCGGCGCTGCGGCGGCACGCATCACCGCCCGGGAACAGAAGGTTGCCAGCGGACGGCCGGACCTGACCGACGCCCGCATCGTGGTGGCCGGCGGCCGCGGCCTTGACGGCGACTTCACGCCGGTGGAGGAACTGGCCGATGCCCTGGGGGCAGCCGTGGGTGCATCGCGGGCAGCAACGGACGCCGGCTGGATCAGCCACGACGCCCAGGTTGGACAGACAGGCAAGACGGTTTCCCCGCAGCTCTACATTTCGGCCGGTATCTCCGGAGCCATCCAGCAGAAGGCCGGCATGCAGACTGCAAAGGTCATCGTTGCCGTGAACAAGGATGCCGAGTCGCCCGTCTTCGAGATCGCGGACTTCGGCATTGTCGGTGACCTCTTCGACGTCCTCCCGCAGGCCACCGCAGAGATCAAGAAACGCAAAGGCTGATTCTTTGACCGCCTCTCCTGAGCAGGCACAGAGCCCGTTCAACCCGGACATCCACCGGGTTGGGCGGGTGCTCTGTTTCGCGGCACATCCTGACGACATCGACTTTGGCGCCGCCGGCACCATCGCGGCCTGGACGGCGGCAGGGGTCCAGGTCAGCTATTGCATCATGACCGACGGCGATGCCGGTGGCTTCGACCCGGCCCACCGGGCCAATATCATCGCCCTGCGGGACGCGGAGCAGCGCCGTGCCGCTGAACTCGTGGGTGTCACTGACATCCGCTACCTGCACCAGCGCGACGGCTACCTCGAACCGTCGCACGAGGTGATGAAGGACGTGGTGCGGCTGATCCGGGACATCCGTCCCGACGTCGTGCTTTCCATGCATCCGGAACGCAACTGGAAAAGGATCCAGAAGAGCCACCCGGACCATCTGGCAGTGGGGGAGGCCGTGACCCGAGCCGTGTACCCGGCGCTGGAGAATCCGTTCGCCTATCCGGAACTGGCCGAAGCCGGGCTGGTGGCCTACAAGCTTCCCTGGCTGTGGCTCTATGCAGGGCCCGAGGAACGCGAGAACCATTTCGTGGACGTCACGGAGTATGTGGAGTCCAAGCTGCAGGCAATCCACGTGCATGTCAGCCAGCACCCGGACGTGGAAGCGATGGAGGCAACGGTGCGGCGGGGGATGCGCGCGAACGCGGCCCGCGCCGGTCTTCCCGCGGGCAGCAGCGCCGAAGCCTTCCACGTGGTGGCCATCAACGGGCCGGGAACCATCGCAGGTTTCTAGGCTCGGCCTTCAACGCCAAAGCGCCCCTGGCCAGCCCAATACGGGCAGGCAGGGGCGCTTTGTTGTTCGGCGGGAACCGTTGCTTCTACGCGCCCAGGGGAGCGGCGGCCACGGTGGGCAGGGTGGGGGATTCTGATCCACCCGCAGGCTCGACCGTGATTCCCAGGGCCGCGGCTGACGAAATCCCTTCCACCACTGCAGGTTTGGACAGGGCTTCTTCATCCATCAGCCCCTGGGACACGGGCGCGGAGCCGTCCTTGGGAATCAGCCACATCTGATAGACCTTCCCGGCAGGAGGTGCCGGAACGCCGCTCATCTTGACCACGGCCGCATCCTCCGAAGGCGAAATCAGGAGGGTGGCGGTACCGCCGCCTGCCACGTCCACCGACGCCTGCCTCAGGTCGCCCGCGCGTACCACCTGGTTCACCGGATCGTTCTGGTCGGCCAGGTAGGACCCCACACCCACACCGCCCAGGGCGATGGCCGCCGCAGCAGCAACCCCGGCAAGCCACCGGCGGGTGCTGCCGGGCGCGCGCCGTTCTTCCCGGCGCTGCCGGGCCCGGGCAAGCTCATCCCCGACGCTTGGCACCTGGTCTGCCTGGCCCTGTTTCACGTCACCTGCGGGGAGTGCGGCTGGAGGGGGAGTCCCGGCGTCGGGACGGCGCCCCTGGTCCGGCAGCTGCGCCACGATGCGTTCGAAAAGGTCAGCCGGCGGCTCCTCCTCGGCACGGAAGGTCCGCGCCAGAGTTTCCCTGGCTTGGCGCACCCGTTCGAAAAAGGCCGTCCGCTCAGCAGCCGGGGCGGCCGAGATGTACTCCTCGATGGCACGGCGTTCCCCTTCCGTGACCGCATCGAGGGCATAAAGCTCGGCCAGGTCCACGGCCCGGCCGGAAGCCAGGTCCATGGCAACTGTGTCGCCGAATGAGCCGGAGCGGCCGTTGCGGCTGTTGTTCATCTCAGTCATCTCAACTCACCCCCAAACAAGTCTTCAGTCGGATCAAGCCGTCGCGGATACGTGACTTGATGGTGGGCACAGCGGCGTTCAGGCGTTCTGCGACCTCCCGGTACGTCAGGCCGCCGTAGTAGGCCAGCCGCACCGATTCCTGCTGTGTCTCCGTCAGGGTTTCCAGGCAGCGCACTACGGCCTCGGCTTCAAGCCGGCTGCCCACCTCATCGGCCACGGTGTCGTGGTCAATGTCCTGGGTGCTGGCGCCGTACTTGGCTTCCCGGTCGGTGGACGATTGCGAGGACCGGACCCGGTCCACGGCGCGGCGGTGCGCAATGGTCATCAGCCAGGAGAGCGGACTTCCCGCCTTGGGATCGAACTTCGCCGCATTCTGCCACACCTGCAGGAAGACCTCCTGGGTGGTGTCCTCGCTGAGTTCGGCGTCGATCAGCACGCGCCGCGCCATGCCGAACACCCTGCGGGACGTCAGCTGGTAGAACTCCGCAAAGGCGGCCTGGTCCCCCCGGCCTATCCCTTCCAGCAGGACTGCGAGTCGGTGGCTGAGGTCTGAGGGCGCGTCTGTCACCGCAGCCGGGGCCTCGGAACGTGGCGCGTTGGGGGTATCCATCACTACCAAGCATAAGACGCCGGGCTGTGAATCCGGGGCAGTGCCGTCCCGGCTGCTGCGGGCGGTCCTGGAACCTGACTCCAGCAAGGTCACCTGCAGCTCCTCGAACACGTGGGGATGTTGTCGGCTGTAATTCGGTGCGGGTGCCGGGGCGGATGGGCCGGGCGCCGGAAAAAGTTGCGGGACGACTGCCGGCTAGATCTTGGCGCCGGCGAAACCCTGCTGGCGCCAGGCCTCATACACCGCGATGGACGCGGCGTTGGCCAGGTTAAGGGAACGCAGGGCGGGCAGCATGGGCAGGCGTACGGTAGCGGTCACGTGGGGGTCCGTTTTCAGCTCGGCGGGCAGGCCCACCGATTCCCGGCCGAACATCAGCACGTCGCCGGGCTGGTAGGAGATGTCCGTGTAGCTGGCTGTTCCATCGGAAGTGAAGGCATAGACCCGCTCAGGCTGGAGGTGCTGCCAGGCTTCCTCGATGCCCGGATGCACCGTGACCACGGCGAGGTCATGGTAATCAAGGCCGGCGCGGCGGAGCTTCGCGTCCGAAAAGTCGAAGCCCAGTGGTTCCACGAGGTGCAGTTCTGCGCCGGTGATGGCAGCCAGCCGGATGGCATTTCCGGTATTGCCGGGGATTTCGGGGGCGTGGAAGAGGATGCGGAACACCCTCCCATCCTAGCCACCGTTCTCAATTCATAACGCGTTCAGTGCATACCGCGCAGCAGCCGGGCCAGCACCGGCACGTTCACGGTGTTGGGAGCGGGGCCGGACGCCAGGAATTCCTTAAGGCCGCGTACCAACCCCGCTGCGTTGACGATCTGTACAGGCTCCAGTGCTCCTGCGGACCGGCGGTGGTTGTCGATCACCGGCTCGTGCAGGTTGCCGCCAGGGCTGAGCACCACGGTCCAGCCCGTGACGTTCAGTTCCGGAAAGATGTCCTGCATTGCCCGCACGACATGGGCGAGTTGCGGCGGGGCGATGGCGCGGCCGCCGTGGTTCAGCGTCCTGCCGTCCCAGGCGTAGGCTCCTTTCGGCAGGAGCATGGAACCAATCAGCGCCAGCCGGTAGCCGGACAGGACGGCGTGGTCGATGTGGGTGTTGTCCGCCGGTGACTGCAGCCCGTTGATCAGCCTGGCCGCCGGAATGGCGGGAAGCACCTGCCGGGTCAGGAGCTGCACCGTACGCATTTCGCGCTGGATGCGTGCCTCCGCCCCGAAGATTCCGCGCTTGCGGGGCATGCCGTGGACCTGCTGGCTGGCCAGCGCCAGGGGGATGAGTGGAACCTCCCCGGACGCCGTTGATCCGTAGGGCGGGACATAGACGGGAGGATCGCCGGCAGTGTTGCGGGCGTTGCCCGTCCTGTGCACGGTGGCGGAGGCGCGGCTGCCGGCCGGCGGAGCATCGAAATGCGGTTCGGTGCCGGCGTCCTCACCGCGGAAAGTTCCCGCCGCGTAGGAACGGTCGTAAGCCTTTCGCCGGACAGGGTCGATGAGCGTCTCGTAGGCCCGGGTGACGCGGCGGAATTGTGCGGCATCGCCGCCGTGATCGGGGTGCGCCGTGCGGGCAGCCCGCCGGTAGGCTACCTTGATCTCCTTTTCCGTGGCTGTGACTGCCACGCGGAGCACCTGGTAATAGGAGCTGCTGCTCTCGGTCAAGCACCCATCCTTCTCTTGGTTCGGCCAGTCTTCACAGGTAGCCGGCCTGCACAGTTTAACGGCCTGCCCTGAACAACGACGCTCCCGCCCCTCCGGGTTCCCCGCCAGGCCATGCCCCGGTGCATAGCTCCTGCAAGGTCCATCTAGACTCGTGCATGCGGCCGTGGGGCTGCGGCAGGGAGTCTGGGGGTAGGAGTGGAAATGCCGACGACGGCGGGACTGGCCGCGGGGGCACGGCTGCGGCTGGTGCCGGCCCTGGCTGCTGCAGCGGGAGCTGTGCTGCTGGCTGGTTGCACCGTGGACGTCCGCGACCCCGCGGCCTCCGGGCCGGTACCCGGCACCCCTGCCTTGGCTACTCCCACCATCACTCCGGGATACGACGCCGAAGCAGTGGCCGGCCAGGATCTTCCGTTCTCCGCCGGCGGCATCCTGGCGCCCGGCGTTCCCGTGGGGATCTCTGACGGGTTGAAGGATGCGCCGGGCTGGAAGGCGGTCAGCCACAATGTGGCAGGAGAAAGCCAGTACGTGAAAACTGACGGCTGCGTGGTCGCAGCCAGGGTGCACGCCAACCAGGGCGCGCTGGCACAGGGCGACGACCGTGAGTCGACCGTTGCCCTCTTCCAGTACCTCGATCCCACCATCCAGCCCGGATACCTGAAGGCCGGGACCCTGCGGTGGGGCGGGGATGAGTCCGCTCCTGCACGCGCGGTCGAAGTACTGGTCCTGGACCAGGTGCAGGGTCCGGGCGGAAGGGCAACCACCATCCACGCCCGGGTTTTCGCCACCGCTGAATCGTCTGTCTACGTTTCTGCCTCCTGCCCGGACGCCGCTTCCCTGGCCGCTGCCCGGGACGACGTAGCCCGCTACCTGCCGGTCCTGCCGCCCTCAGCCTGATACCCCACGCGAGTTCCGGGCGTCGCCGGTAGAATTGCAGGGTGCCCGTTTACCTCGACCATGCTGCCACCACGCCCCTTGCCCCCGAGGCGCTGGCTGCCCTGACCCGCGAGCTGTCCCGGACGGGAAACCCCTCCTCCCTCCATGGATCAGGCCGCAGGGCACGCCGCGCCGTGGAAGATGCGCGCGAAGCCATTGCCGCGGCCGCAGGGGCGCACCCGTCCGAGGTCATTTTCACTTCGGGCGGCACCGAAGCGGACAACCTTGCGGTCAAGGGCCTGTACTGGTCCCGCTCGGGCCAGGACCCGGCGCGGACCCGCATCCTCTGCTCCGCCGTCGAACACCATGCGGTGCTGGACACCGTGGAATGGCTGGAGCGGCATGAGGGCGCTGAGGTGACCTGGCTTCCGGTGGATGGCGACGGCGTGGTGGACCTGGCGTTCCTGGAAGCCGAGCTTTCCCGGAGCCCGGAAACCATCGCCCTGGTGACGGTGATGTGGGCGAACAATGAGGTGGGGACAATCCAGCCCATCACCCGGATAGTGGAACTGGCCCACTCGGCTGGTGTGCCGGTCCACTCCGACGCCGTCCAGGCCTTCGGCGCCGTGCCCGTGGACTTCAAGGCCTCCGGCCTGGATGCCATGGCCGTTTCCGGCCACAAAATCGGCGGGCCCGTGGGGGTGGGCGCCCTGCTGCTGGGAAGGGCAGTGAAGCTTACCCCCGTCCAGCACGGCGGGGGGCAGGAACGCGACGTCCGCTCCGGGACCCTGGACACAGCCTCGATCGCAGCGTTCGCCGCCGCTGCCCAAAGCGCCGCAGCGAACCTCGGCCAGGAATCGGCGCGCCTTGCCGCCCTCCGCGACCGGCTGATCGACGGCGTCCGCGAGCGTGTGCCGGAGGCCGTCCTGCGGGGCGCTCCCGGCAGCGGCCGGCTGCCCGGCAACGCACACTTCACCTTTCCCGGCTGCGAAGGGGACTCCCTGCTGTTCCTCCTGGACCTGGCCGGGGTGGAATCGTCCACCGGCTCAGCCTGCACAGCCGGCGTTCCCAGGCCCTCGCACGTCCTGCTGGCCATGGGGCTGGACGAGGAAACGGCGCGCGGGGCCCAGCGTTTCACCCTGGGGCACTCCTCCACGGACAACGACGTCGACGCCTTGCTGGCCGCGCTGCCCGATGCCTACGCCCGGGCACGGCAGGCAGGAATGGCCGGCCATGAGTCCTCCATCCAGACGGCGGGCACCTTGTCCCGCCAGGGTTCGGCCGGGTCCCGCCAGGGTTTTGCGGGCCGCTGATCCTGTTTCCGGGAAGGCCGTAGAATAGATAGGCGAAGATCGTTTCCCTGAAGCCAGCCTGGCCGGTCCGCCCCTACCGCCTCGAGCCGGAAACACCCCAACAGAAAGCCACTATGCGAGTTCTAGCAGCCATGAGCGGCGGAGTGGATTCCGCTGTCGCCGCCGCCCGCGCCGTTGAGGCCGGACACGACGTCGTCGGTGTCCACCTCGCGTTGTCCCGCATGCCCGGAACCCTGCGCACAGGAAGCCGGGGCTGCTGCACCATCGAGGACTCCCGGGATGCCTGGCGGGCGTGTGACGTCCTGGGCATTCCCTACTACGTCTGGGACTTCTCCGAGCGCTTCAAGGAAGACGTCGTCCAGGACTTCATCGACGAATATGCCGCCGGGCGGACGCCGAATCCCTGCATGCGCTGCAATGAGCGGATCAAGTTCGCGGCGCTGCTGGAAAAGGCAATCGCCCTGGGCTTCGACGCCGTCTGCACCGGGCACTACGCCAAGGTCATCGAAGACGCCGACGGCAACCGTGAACTCCACCGCGCCGCAGACTGGGCGAAGGACCAGAGCTACGTCCTGGGCGTCCTGACCCACGAGCAGCTCAAGCATTCCATGTTCCCGCTGGCCGACACGCCGTCCAAGGCTGAAGTGCGTGCGGAAGCTGAACGCAGGGGGCTCTCGGTTGCGAACAAGCCGGACAGCCACGACATCTGCTTCATCCCCGACGGCGACACCGCCGGCTGGCTGGCTGAGAAGATCGAGATGACCACCGGCGACATCGTGGACGAAACGGGCACCAAGGTGGGCGAGCACCCGGGCGCCAACGCCTTCACAGTGGGCCAGCGCCGCGGCCTGAAACTGGGCACGCCGGCTGCGGACGGCAAGCCCCGGTTTGTGCTGGAGATCCGCCCCAAGGAAAACAAGGTGGTGGTGGGCCCGGAAGCGCTGCTGGCCATTGACGAAATCCGCGGCATCAAGGTGTCCTGGGCGGGCCTGCCCATCGCCGAAGTGGGTACGGGCGCGGAATTCGACTGCCACGCGCAGGTGCGGGCGCACGGCGATCCGGTTCCCGCTACGGCCCGCATGGAGCCTGCCGGAGCGGGCGAGGACCCCGCCGGCAGCCAGCTTGTTGTCAGGCTCACCACTCCGCTTCGGGGAGTGGCCCCCGGCCAAACGGTGGTCCTCTACCAGGGAAGCCGCGTACTGGGCCAGGCAACCATCGATGCCGCCCGCTCCCTCCAGCGCGCCGAACTCTAAAGCCAGCAGTACCAAGAACACCGTCCCGGTTCCGCCGGGACGGTGTTCTTCGTTGTGCTCCGGATAAATCAGGGCAATGGACCGATCAGGTAAATTTTGTGTCTCAACTCACAAAATGGCCCGCGCCGAGTGTGGACTCTCTGATTGAATCTAGGCATCAGCACCGCGCGCTTCCTGCCTGAGCAAATGCACCCATCAGCGGTCGGCGGGCGCGCCCTCATCGAACAGAAAGTTCACAGATGACGAAGAGTACTAAAGCACTGCACGGCGCCATCGCGCTGGCAGGCATCTCCGCCCTTGCCCTGACTGCCTGCACGGGCCCCTCAGGCGGCGGCGGAACCTCAACCGGCGAGGCAGGAGGCGGTGCCATCACCTACGGCACCACGGACAAAGTCGTCACCCTCGACCCCGCCGGTTCCTACGACGGCGGATCCTTCATGGTCATGAACCAGATCTATCCGTTCCTGCTCAACTACAAACCTGGCACTGCCGATGCCACCCCTGACATCGCGGAATCTGCTTCCTTCACCAGCCCCACCGAATACACGGTCAAGCTGAAGCCCGGCCTTAAATTCGCCAACGGCAACACCCTGGACTCCTCCGACGTCGTGTTTTCCTTCAACCGCGTCAAGTCGATCGACGATCCCAACGGGCCCGCCTCCCTGCTCTCCAACATGGAAAAGATCGAGGCAACGGACCCCAACACCGTGGTGTTCACCCTGGCAGCCGGAAACGACCAGGTGTTCCCCGGCGTCCTGGCCTCCAACCCCGGGCCGATCGTGGATGAGGAAGTGTTCCCGGCGGACAAGATCATGGATGACGATGCGATCGTTGCCGCAAAGCCCTTCGCCGGCCAGTACACGATTGAAAGCTACAAGAAGAACGAACTGGTCAGCTTCAAACCCAACCCGGACTACCAGGGGCTGCTGGGCCCGGCCGCCAATGACGGCGCCACCCTCAAGCACTATGCAGACCCGAACAACCTGAAGCTCGACGTCCAGCAGGGCAACATCGACGTGGCCGGCCGCATCCTCACCGCCACCGACGTTGCAGACCTTGAAAACGACGACAAGGTCAAGGTCCACAAGGGCCCGGGCGGGGAGCTGCGCTACATGGTGTTCAACTTCGACACCATGCCGTTCGGGGCCAAGACGCCCGAAGCCGATCCCGCGAAGGCCCTCGCTGTTCGCCAGGCCGTGGCCCACCTGGTGGACCGTGACGTCATTGCATCCCAGGTCTTCAAGAACACCTACACCCCGGTCTATTCCTACGTTCCCAAGGAATTCGAAGGAGCTGCTGAGCCCCTGAAGAGCCTGTATGGCGACGGCAGTGGCAAACCCAGCCTGGACAAGGCCAAGAAGGTCCTGGCCGACGCCGGCATCACCTCAGTGGTGGACCTGAAGCTGCAGTACACCGACCGGTACGGCACGTCCGCCGCTGATGAGTACGCCCTGGTCAAGGAACAGCTGGAGAAATCAGGGCTCTTCACCGTGGACCTCAAGTCCACGGAATGGACCACCTACACCAAGGAGCGCCGGGCTGACGCCTACCCGGTGTACCAGCTCGGCTGGTTCCCGGACTACTCGGACGCGGACAACTACCTGACGCCGTTCTTCATCCCGGGCAACTTCCTTGGCAACCACTACGAGAACCCCGCAGTGACGGAGATCGTGAAGAAGCAGCTGGTCACCACGGACAAGGCTGAGCGGAGCGAACTCCTGGGCCAGGCGCAGGAAGCCATCGCCAAGGATCTCTCAACGCTGCCGCTGCTGCAGGGCGCCCAGGTCATGGTGGCCGGAACGGACGTCCAGGGCGTTGAAAAGACACTTGACCCGTCCTTCAAGACGCGCCTTGGCGTGATGTCCAAGTAGCAGGTCCCACCCACCATCCGGCTCTGAAACACACGGGGCGGGACGCCCGCCAGGCGTCCCGCCCCGCGTGCTGGCCGTGACACGGTGCAGCTGACCGCATGCACCGTGCAGACACCCTGAGGCACCCATGACCACATTGATCGACGCGCCACCCACGGACGCGGACGGCCTGCTCCCGGCCGCCAAAAAATCCTCCGGCGGGGGATTGGGACAGTACATCCTGATCCGTTTCCTGCTGATCTTCCCCACCATCTTCATCCTGGTAACCATGGTCTTCTTCCTGATGCGGATCACCGGTGATCCCATCACCGCGGCCATGGGCGGACGCCTGCCCGAGGACCAGCTCCAGGAGCGGATCCAGGCTGCAGGCTACGACCGGCCCCTCCTGGTCCAGTACTTCGAATATCTCGGCCAGCTGGCCACCGGCAACTTCGGCCGCACGCTCACGGACAACCGTGCCGTCGTCGAAATGCTCACCACCTATGGCTCGGCCACCCTGGAACTGAGCATCAACGCCCTGCTCGTTGCCCTCCTGGTGGGCATCCCGCTGGGCATGGTGGCCGCCCACCGCAGGGACAAGGCGCCGGACGCCGTCCTGCGCGTCTTCGCCATCCTTTGCTACGCAACCCCGGTGTTCTTCGCCGGCATGCTGCTGAAGCTGACCTTCTCCGTCTGGCTCGGCTGGCTGCCGGTGGCAGGAAGGGCCAAAACGTCCAGCGAACTCGCCCTGACTTCCCTCCAGGCCCCCACCGGAATCTACTGGCTGGACGCTCTCCGCAGCGGCAACATGGCTGCCCTCGGCGATGTGCTGGCGCACGCTGTCCTTCCGGCGGTGGCACTGGGACTGCTGACGGCGGGGATCTTCCTCCGCCTGGTGAGGACCAACGTGATCGGCACCCTGGGCAGGGATTACATCGAAGCCGGCAGGTCCCGCGGCGTGAGCGAATACCGCCTGGTCACCAAGCACGCCTACAAGCCCGCGCTGATCCCCATCATCACGGTCATGGGACTGCAGATCGCGGTGATGCTCGGCGGAGCCGTGCTCACCGAGAAAACGTTCGAATGGAAGGGCCTGGGCTTCCAGCTCGCCAACTACCTGACAGCACGCGACTTCGTGGCTGTCCAGGGCATCGTGGTGCTGCTGGCCATCATCGTGGCCATGACCAACTTCATCGTGGACATCATCGCCGCGCTGATCGATCCCCGCGTGAGGTACTGAAGATGAGCATCCCCGCAGTTCCCGTCCCGATGGAAAGTCCCCGGGCCCCCTGGTACCGGCGCCTGCCGGTCGTTTCACACTTCAACAAGAGCGTGGGCCTGCAGCGCGGCATGCTGGTGGCGGGCCTGGTGCTCACCGGCCTCTTTGTCCTGACGGCGCTGTTCGCCCCGCTGCTGGCGCCATACGGTTTTTCCCAGCTTTCCGACGCCGACGGCAACTTCCCCACGCAGCAGGCCCCCGGCGGCAAACACCTCCTGGGCACGACAGTGGGCGGCTATGACGTCCTCTCCCGGGTCATCTGGGGTGCGCAAACGGCAATCCTGGTGATCGTTGTCGCCGTCGCCATGTCCATCGTCGTCGGCGTGGTCCTTGGTTTGGTGAGCGGCTACATTGGCGGGTGGCTGGACCGGATCCTGGTGGTCATTGCCGACGCCGTCTACGCCTTTCCCTCGCTGCTCGTGGCCATTGTGATGGCAATCGTCATCAGCGGCGGACAGTCCAGCCTCATTGGCGGCATCTTCGCTGCCGGCACGGCCATCACGCTGGTCTTTATTCCGCAGTATTTCCGGGTCATCCGGGCCGAGACCGTCAGGCTGAAGGCTGAGCCCTTCGTGGAGTCCGCCAAAGTGGTGGGAGCATCCAACATCCGCATCATGACCCGCCACATCTACCGCAACGCCACCCGGACCCTGCCGCTGATCTTTACCCTGAACGCCTCCGAAGCCATCCTCACCCTGGCCGGGCTCGGCTTCCTCGGCTTCGGCATCGAGCCCAGCTCGGCCGCGGAGTGGGGCTTCGACCTCAACAAGGCGCTCGCCGACACCACGTCTGGCATCTGGTGGACCGGGCTGTTTCCCGGCCTCGCCATTGTGCTGACCGTGGTGGGCCTGACCCTGGTGGGCGAGAGCATCAACGACCTGAACGATCCACGCCTCCGCGGCCGCAAGAGCACGGGCGGCAGTTCCCCGGCGCCGGTGGACAACGCCGCCATGGCAACCGAAGTGAGGGCATCATGACCGTCAATATCGATCCATTGTCCGGGCGGAACGCCGACGGGGAGCCCGACGGCGGCCGTCCTGTTCTCGACATTGACCACCTCCAGGTCACGTTCGCTACCGACGGCGGGCCAGTGTACGCAGTCAAGGACGTCAGCCTGGAAGTCAGGAAGGGCGAAGTCCTGGCTATCGTGGGTGAGTCCGGCTCCGGCAAGACGGTCACAGCCAAGACCATCCTCGGGCTGCTGCCGGAGACGGCCAGCAGTTCCGGTGCTGTGGTGATCAACGGGACCGACGTGATCAGCGTGAGCGCGGCACGCCTCCGCCAGATCCGTGGCCGTGACGTGGCCATGGTTTTCCAGGAACCGTCCACCGCGCTGAACCCGGTGTTTACTGTCGGCTGGCAGATCGCCGAAGGCATCCGCGCCCATGCAGGCAGCGGCGGAAAACGGGTGTCAGCCAGGGAGGCGAAGTCCCGCGCTGTTGACGCCTTGCGCAAGGTGGGTATCCCCGATCCTGAACATCGGGTCAACTACTACCCCCACCAGTTCTCCGGAGGGCAGAAGCAGCGGGTGGTCATCGCCGCGGCCCTGGCGTTGAACCCCGGGCTGATCGTCGCGGACGAGCCCACCACCGCCCTGGACGTCACCGTCCAGGCGGAGATCCTGGAACTCCTGCGGGACCTGCGGGACAAGTACGGCACGTCGATCGTGCTGATCACGCACAATATGGGGGTGGTGGCGGACTTGGCCGACCGGGTGGTGGTCATGTACCAGGGCGACGTGGTGGAGGAGGCGCCATCAAGGACACTGTTCGCCGAGCCGCGGCAGGACTACACCCGGAAGCTGCTCGCCGCGGTGCCGCACCTGGGCCACAACTCCGCGTCGGAAGGACTCACCAGCCGGGCACACCAGGATGAGGAAGTCCTGGTGGAGGCGAACAACCTCACCATCGAATACCCGGGCAGGCTGGGAACGCCGGCATTCAAGGCCGTGGACCGGGTCAGCTTCACCCTGTCCCGGGGCGAAGTGTTCGGGCTGGTAGGGGAATCAGGTTCGGGGAAGACCACCATCGGACGCGCCATCGCTGGGCTGAACCGCACCACGGGCGGCAGCCTTCGCGTGCTGGGGTACGAAATGCTGAACCTCCGGGAGCGCACCTTCAAACCGCTCCGGAAGGACATCGGCTTCGTGTTCCAGGACCCGGCGGCCTCCTTCAATCCGCAGCTGACCATCGGGGACTGCATTGCCGAACCCATGCTCATCCACACGAAGCCAAGCCCGGCGCAGGCGCGCAAACGCGTGGGCGAGCTCCTCGAATCAGTGCAGCTGCCGGCGTCGTACGCGGGGCGGTACCCGCACGAGCTGTCCGGCGGCCAGCGGCAGCGGGCATCGCTGGCGCGGGCCCTCAGCCTCAATCCCCGGCTGCTGATAGCAGACGAGCCGACGTCGGCCCTGGACGTTTCCGTGCAGGCGAAAGTCCTGGAGCTGTTCAGGGACATCCAGCAGGAGTTCGGCTTCGCCTGCCTCTTCATAAGCCACGACCTTGCCGTGGTGGACACGCTGTCCTCCTGGGTGGGCGTGCTGTACAAGGGCAGGCTGGTGGAGCAGGGAATCGGCAGCCAGGTGATGGGAAACCCGCAGCATGACTACACCCGGCGGCTCATCGCCTCGCTGCCGGTGCCGGACCCCCAGGAACAGGCGCGGCGCAGGGAAGAGCACCGCGCGCTGCTGGCCACCTGAGCGCAGCCCTGACAGTGAGCACCGGTGCCGGTTCCCGGCCGGCACCGGTGCTTAACACCCGGGTGATTCCGGTGGCTGCCCATAGACTTGAAGCATGACGCAGCACAACCCTCACGCACCTGACTCCGATGACTACGACCCCTCCGCCAGTTCCCTGGCCGGCCAGGTGGACAACTCGGTGATGGCTGAACTGCTGTCCATCCGTTCCAGCATCGACAACATCGACGCCACCTTGGTGTACCTCCTCGCCGAGCGGTTCAAAGCCACCCAGAAGGTGGGATTCCTCAAAGCCACCCACCGGCTTCCTGCCGGCGACCCGGGACGGGAAGCCGCGCAGATTGCCAGGCTCCGGCGGCTCGCTGAAGACGCGCACCTGGACCCCGCCTTCGCGGAGAAGTTCCTGAATTTCATCATTGGCGAGGTCATCCGGCATCACGAAGCCATTGCCGAGGACCACGAGGCCGCCTCCGGACAGCAGCCGCAGGCGTCAAGCCTCGCGTGAGCATGCACCAGCGGCACGAACCAGCCCGCGGCACTGCCCCGGGCACTGCCCCCTTCCCACACGGCGCCTCCGCTCCGCAGAGCCACGCGCAGGACGTCCGGCCGAAGGAAGTCACAGCCACCGCACTGGGCCCATGGCCGGGTGATGACCCGCTGGAAGCTGCCCGGATTATCCGGGGTGAACTGGGGAACCCCCACCTTCCGTTCCTCGCGGAACTGCCGGACAGGGGTGTCGGTTCCGACGCACTGGGACGCACGGCCTCGTTGCTGGAAGAGCTCGCCGTGGACGTCCAGCCCTACGGCTGGCGGCTGGTGGACCGCCCCGGCAAGGACTTCCGCCGTGCCGCGTCCGCCCTGGCTACCGACATCAATATCCTGGCCGATGTCGCCGGGGCGGAGGAAGCACCGGCGGAGGAGATCAAAGTCCAGCTGGTGGGTCCGCTCAGCCTGGCCGCCGGCCTTCACCTGCACAACGGGGAGCGGGCCTTGATCGACTACGGCGCCCGGCGGGACCTTGCCGCGTCACTCGCGGCCGGCGTGGGAAGCTACCTGTCCCGGGTGGCTGCTGCGGTCCCCGGAGCGCGGCTGGTGGTGCAGGTGGACGAACCGGACATTGCAGCGGTGCTGGCCGGCACTATTCCCACCTCCAGCGGCTACCGGACGCTGCGTGCGGTGGCTGGTTCCGAAGCCCGGGAAGCCTGGCGGCTGGTCTTGGACGCCGTGCGCACAGCCGGTGCGGCCGAGGCTGTCATCGCGGTGCCGGAGATCGAAGCACCGTTCGAGCAGATCCTTGCGGCCGGAGCCGACGGCATCGCCGTCCCAACGAAGGCCCTGACGTCCCGGCAGTGGGAGCAGCTGGCCGGAGCGGTGGAAGCGGACAAGCGCGTCTGGCTCGGGGCATTTGACGTTGCAAACCAAACCCTGCCGAAGGTAGCTGACTGTGTTGAGGCTGTCTGGCGTCCGTGGCGCCAGCTGGGCCTCCCCGCAGCGTCGCTTGCCACCGTCCGGATTACCCCGTCCCACGGGCTCGCCGGCCACACCCCGGCAGAGGCCACCGCAGTCCTGGGCCGCATCACCCAGGTGGCCGACGGGCTCAACCAGCGGGCGCTGGGATGATGACCTCACACCCGGTTTTCCCAGCGGTCCGGCTGCGCGTACCGCGGCAGGAAACTCTGGGCTGAACTGCCGCCGGTGTAGGGGCGCAGCCGGTAGTCGAAAGCTCCGGCGTACACCAGCACCAGGCCGATTTGCGGCTGGATGACCTTCACCTGGATCCTGTGCCTGCCACTGCTGCCCTCGGCCGGATCCCACCACTGCTCTGCATAGGCTTTGGCGTCCAGGGCGGCGGGCAGCGGAACGCGGAGGGGGCCGAGGAAGAGCCGCGATGCTTCCGAAACGCCCCGCAGCCGCCCCTCCGGGGTCACGCTGAGGTTCAGGTCGGTGACCAGCCGCCGGTACCTGCCCACGTAGTCCACGAGCTGGGGGCTGCCGTTGCGGCGGGTCATGCTGGTGGTGTCCTGGAAGATCCGGATGCGGCCAGGGAACCTGATCTCGCGCCGCGCGGTCAGGCTTGAGCGGCCGAAGGGATCCTGGTGGGCATGGTTCTCAATGCGGAACGGGATGTTCGCGCCGTATTCCGGAAAGAACGCTTCCTCGCCGCTGGTGAGCCGCAGCAAAGGACGAAGCCATTCCTGGCGGCAGCCCGCGACGTCGAACGTCCCCTCTCCAACTCCGTAATGTCCCGAACCCGGCACCAGGGAGAAATACTCCTGCAGTTCCGGCTGCAGCCGGGAGAAGTCCGCGCCGAGGGCCTGCTGGTAGATGGGAGCGTTCAAGGGAGGGCCTCCTGGGGAAAAGCGGGAACAAAGTGCTGTGACCTCACAATGTACCGGCAGCCTTGAGCCTGATGTACATGTCGGCAAGCCGCGGGGGCAGCTGGTGCGGTTCCGCGTCCACCACTTCAACACCGTGTTGGCGGAGTTCCGCGCTGAGCGCGGCGCGCTGGAGCAGGGCCCGTTCCGCGGCGGCTGCCCGGAAGACGCCGGCGGCATCGTCGCGCTCACGGAGCATGGTGCCAAGTTGCGGGTCCAGGACGGCCGCCACCACTACCACGTGCTGGCGGGCCAGCTGGGCTGCCACGGGCAGGAGGCCTTCCTCAGGGGCCCCGCTGTCCAGCGAGGTCAGGAGCACCACCAGCGACCGGTGCGCGGAAAGGGCACGGACCTGCGCGGGAACCGCGGGCCAGTCCATCTCAATCAGTTCGGCGTCGAGCGGTGCCATTGCCTGGACCAGCTGGCCCAGGAGGTTTCCCTGCCCGGCTGAACCCGCCCTGGCCCGCGTGCGCCGGTCGAACGCCAGGAAGTCCACGCGGTCGCCGCCCCGCTCGGCGAGGACTCCCAGCAGGAGGGCGGCTTCCATGCCGGTGTCCAGGCGGGTTTCGTCGTCGATCCTCGCTGCCGACGTGCGGGACGTGTCCAGTACCATCACCACACGGCGGTCGCGTTCGGGCCGCCAGGTGCGCACCACCACGGAGGAGCGCCGCGCCGTTGCCCGCCAGTCAATGGACCGCACGTCATCGCCCCGGACGTAGTCGCGGAGGGAATCGAACTCGGTGCCTGCGCCGCGGATCTGGACTGCTGCCTTGCCGTCCAGCTCGCGCAGTTTCCGCAGCTTGGACGGCAGGTGGCGCCGCGAATGGAATGGCGGCAGGACCCGGAGGGAACCGGGACACGCCACAGTCCGCTGCCGTGCCGCGAGCTGCAGCGGACCGAAGGAACGAAGGGTGACGTGGGATGCCTTGAGGTCGCCCCGCCTGGAGGGCAGGAGCCTGACCGTGACGCGCCTGCCCTCACCTGCCGGCACGTCGATGTCCTGCACCGCGTTCCGGGCTCCTGCGGAGGGCTGCCAGCCGTCGCGGAGGATTCCACGGAGCCGACGCCGGCCCTCGTTCCGCACCGTCAGCACGGCGTCCACTCCGGCGTGCAGCGTCACGTTTCCCGGGTCGGAACGCAGCACATGGACCGGGCGAAGGGACGCCGCCAGCAGCAGGTCGACGGCGGCACATGCGGCGAGCGCGGCCGCTACCAGGAGGAACGTGCCCCACCCGGGGAACAGCAGGACCGGCACCAGGCCCAGCAGGACCAGCAGCACGAACCGCCCGGAGACGGCCATCAGCGGGGAACGGGAACGGACGCCAGGATGCTGCCCAGCACGTCATCCACCCGGACGCCGTCCATCTGGGCTTCGGGCTGCAGTGCCACCCGGTGCCGCAGGCAGGGGAGGGCCAGGGCCTTGACGTCGTCCGGTGTGACAAAGGTCCTGCCCGAGAGCCAGGCCCAGGACCGGGAGGTGTTCAGCAGTGCCGTGGCGCCACGGGGTGAAACACCCAGCAGGAACGACGGGGCAGACCGGGTGGCACGCACCACGTCCACAATGTAGGCGATGATCTCCGGCTCCACCGCTACGGACGCCACCGCCTGCCGCGCCCGAGCAAGGTCTCCGGCGCCTGCCACCGCCCGGACGCCGGCTGCGCCGAGGTCGCGCGGATCGAAGCCGGCGGCATGGCGCCGGATGACCTCCATCTCGTCCTGGCGCCCGGGCAGGGGCATGGTCAGCTTGAGCAGGAACCTGTCCAGCTGGGCCTCGGGCAGGGGATAGGTGCCCTCGTACTCCACCGGGTTCTGGGTCGCGGCAACCAGGAACGGGGCCGGCAGGGGCCGGGACTCGCCGTCCACGGACACCTGGCGTTCCTCCATTGCCTCCAGCAGGGAGGCCTGGGTCTTTGGCGGCGTCCGGTTGATTTCGTCCGCCAAGAGGATGTTGGTGAAGACCGGCCCCTCGCGGAAAGTGAACTCGGACGTGTGCGAGTCATAAACCAGCGAACCGGTGACGTCACCGGGCATCAGGTCCGGGGTGAACTGCACCCGTTTGGTGTCCAGGCTCAGCGCCGCGGACAACGCGCGGACCAGGAGAGTCTTGGCCACACCCGGGACACCCTCGAGCAGCACGTGCCCCTGCGAGAGCAGGGCGATCAGGAGCCCGCTGACGGTGGCGTCCTGCCCCACCACGGCCTTCGCCACTTCCCGGCGCACGTCCAGGAGGGCCTGGCGGGCGGAATCGTGATCCATGTGGTCCAGGACCCGGGGGCCGCTGCTGTGCTCGCTCATCGGCTTTTGACTTCTTTCTCTAGGGTTTCCAACTCCCGCGACCAGGCCACGAGCCTCGCCTCGGTGAGGGGATGTTCATTGACGAGTTCGCGTACCTCCCGGGCGGGTTCACCGAGGAACTGTGCGGCCGCCTCGATGACCTGGTCAGAGGTTGCCCCGGGCCCAAGCCTGAAATGCCTGGAGAGCCGGACCAACGTACCGGCCCGCAGGTTGTCCCGGGCCTGGTCCACGGCCCGGGAATCGTGATAGAGCCTGGCCCTGCCCTCGGCCGTCTCCACTGCCTTGACCACAACGGGGAGGGGTTCGAACACGAGCGGACCGAGGCGCCTGCCGCGCCAGGCGATTGCAGCAAGGGCCACCAGGACGAGCCACGGCCCCAGGAAGCGCGCCCACCCGGGCGCCAGGTCGTCGAGCGTGGCCTGGGAACCGCCGGGCTCCAGGTCCGCCAGCGTGGGGAGGTACCAGACCAGGTCAGGTGAGGCTCCAAGGGTCCGGATAGCGAGTGCGGCGTTCCCGAGGTCATCCAACCGGCCGTTGCTGAGGACTGCGGTGCTGCCCAGGACGGTGAGCCGCCCGTCCTCGCTCACGGCAAGAAGTCCGGCGGCGGTCCCGGCGGGCCGGTAGCAGGAGGTCCCGCCGTCGTACAGGAAGCCGGACTCTCCTGTGATGGGCCCGGCAGCCGTGGCGTCCGGAAGGCCGCATCCGGGTTCCAGCACCGGGCTGGTATTCGGCACTACGCCTGCCTGCCGGATGCTGCCGCTGACCGCGGCGAGCGTCGGCAGCCTTGGCGAGACCACCACGACGCGCTCCGCGGCGGACGCCAGGGCCATCAGCCGGGGCTCATCCAGAAAGCCGTTGCGGTCGTAGAGCAGCAGTGTAGGGGAGGAGCTTTCATCCAGTTTCGCGATGGCGGCCTCAAAGTCTCCGACGGCGTGGACGTCGACGCCGTGCCTGCCGAGGATTTGGGTGACAGCCCTGGCGCCGTCGGGGCCGGCATTGGTCACGGACAACGGAATGGCGTCCCCTTTCGGGGCAAGCTGGGTCCAGAGAACCAGGGCCAGGGCAGCAGCCACTACGGCGGCAAGGGCTGCACGGTGCCGCCTGCGCCGGCGTCCCACGCCCGCTGTGCTGCCTGCCGCTGGCGCCGACTCTGTCTCCGCGCTTTCCAGCGCTGCGGGCATGGTGCCGGTCACGGCAGCACCGCCGGGCTTCCTGCCGGAGCGTCCTGCTGCAACTCTTCCCCTTGCTGGCTGCGGGCGGGTTTGAGGGAGTCGAGGGCATTGTCCAGGCTGGCCATCTCCTGGTAGTCGCCGGCGCCGGCCGCCCAGTTCCCGTAGCGGATGGCATCGAAAGTCGCTGCCGCGTGTCCCAGGCGCTGCGCCTCCGCACGGAAGGGCACGGCGAGGTCACGGCTTACCTCGTCGGCCGTGCGGCCCGGTTGCGGGTCCAGGACGGTGCGTTCCTCCGCCGAGCGGACCAGGGCCCGGAAACGGTCCACGACGGCGTCGCCCCAGTTTCCGGCTGCTGCTGAAGCCTCCGCGCGCTGGCGGTAGGCGGCCGGGGTCAGCACCAGGTCAGGCTCGAATACCTCGTGCCCCTGCTTCGCCTTGGCGTTCAAACGGGGCTTCGCAACGATGACGGCCGCCGCGATGATCACCGCAATGACCACTGCAATGGCGATGCCTGGCACCGAGGTGTCCGGAGTGCCAGTGGGGTCCAGGGACGGCAGCCAGTCCAGGAAGTCGTCCCACAGCGTCTGGAGCCAGCCCGGGGCCGCTTCGCGGTACTCCGGCTGGGCGAGTTCCTCGGCCGCCCAGCGCCTGGCCTCTTCCGCCCCGGGGAGAACCGGCGGTTCAGCGGCCATGCGGCCAGGCCCCTGCCGCCGGTCCCGGGCCGGGACCGGGGCCCTGGTTCCAGCCGCCGGTGTCCCGGCCTGCCCGGGCTGCTGCATGCCCGCGCCCGGGGATGCCGTCCGGGTCGGCGCCGGATTCCAGCATGCGCAGCAGGGAGATGTCGAGTCCGTCCTTACGCATCCGCAGATCCATGTAGATCAGGGCCATCACGGAGGTCTGGAAGGCGTAACCAACGGCTCCGGCCAGCGCGCCCAGTACAGCAGTGATGATGCCGACGGCGACCGCGAGGGCAACAGCCTGCTCACTGCCGCCATGGGGAGAAACGACACCGGCCAGCAGCGGCGGCAGCAGGGTCACCGGGATCATGACCACCTGGCTGACGACACCCACCATGATGCCCACCACCAGTGTGATTCCCAGGATCCGCCACCAGTTTGCGCGCGTGAGCTGCCAGGACCGGCGCAGGCCATCCAGGGCGCCCAGTTCCTCAATGACGACGGCGGCGGGGGCCACCATGAGCTTGATGTAGATCCAGACGTAGAGGGCAATGAATCCCAGGACCATGGGAATCAGCAGCAGGACGCCTATTCCTTCCATGCTGGCGATCAACGCGACGGCCACAGCGGCGGGGAGGACCATGGCCAGCAGCGCTGCAGCCATCAGCAGGGCGGCTAGCCGGACCAGTGCTCCTGCACGCGGCCGTGCCAGGGTCCACATCTGCCGGAAGCTGGTGGGCCTGTTGAGGATGGACCGGGCCACCGGCACCACCATGGCGCCCTGCAGCACGGAGGCAATGAACAGGGTCAGGACTGCAACCAGCAAAATGGCGGCCAGGAATGCCACGCCGAATGAGGAAATATCTGCCGGACTGGCGCTTTCCGCCCAGGCCTCCAGGGAGCCCGCCGAGGTGGCGGTGGCAGCCGTGACGACAGCCGTCAGGATGGCGGCAAAGGACTGGGCCAGCAGGGAAGCGCCCAGCATGGCCTTCGCATTGCGCCGGATGGTCTGGAAGGAACCGTCCATGATTTCCCCGAACATCAGGGGCCGCAGCGGGATGATTCCCGGTTTCGGCGGAGCCATGTAACGCTGCTGGCCGTAGGGGGAGCCCTGCCCCGGATAATTCCGGAAGGGCTGGCCCCAGGCCTGTTGCTGCCAGGGGGGTGGACCCCACGGCTGCCCTGCCGCGGGCTGGCCCGGCGATTGCGGCGCGTCACTGCGCCAGTCCCTGGGCTCCCGGCCGTCCGAATCCTGTGCTGACACCATGTTCCTTCCCCCGTGGCAATCCGCCGCCCGGCCCGCACGCCGTCCGCGCATTGCGGGTGCGGCGCTGGAACGTCCGGCGTGGCTCCAGCCTATAGTTCCGGCGTCGGACGGCCTAGCATCCCGCCATGCCGGAGGGCGCTGAACAGGACAAAGCCAACCTGATAAGGGAATATATAACTATGAAGGCACGCATTCTGGTGGTAGACGATGACGAAGCGCTGGCCGAAATGATTGGAATTGTTCTCCGCAATGACGGCTTTGAGCCCGTCTTCTGCGCTGACGGCGCCCAGGCGCTCGACGTCTTCCGGTCATCGAGGCCGGACCTGGTTTTGCTGGACCTCATGCTTCCCGGCATGGACGGCATTGAGGTCTGCCGCCAGGTCCGCGCGGAGTCCGACGTGCCCATCGTCATGCTCACCGCCAAGTCGGACACGTCGGACGTCGTCCGCGGCCTTGAATCGGGTGCAGATGATTACGTGCCCAAGCCCTTCAAACCGGCAGAACTGGTAGCCCGCGTACGGGCCCGGCTCCGCCCCGGCGACCAGAAGGCCCCCGAAACGCTCAGGATTGCGGACATCACCATCGACGTCGCCGGCCACACGGTGAGCCGCGGCAATGAACGCATTTCGCTGACGCCCCTGGAATTCGATCTCCTGGTGGCCCTGGCCCGGAAGCCGTGGCAGGTTTTCACCCGCGAGTTGCTGCTCGAGCAGGTTTGGGGCTACCGGCATGCTGCTGACACGCGCCTGGTGAACGTCCATGTCCAGCGCCTCCGTTCCAAGATCGAGCAGGATCCGGAAGCTCCGGAAGTCGTATTGACGGTGCGTGGTGTCGGCTATAAAGCAGGGGCCTGACCCCGCGGCGCATGACGGTGAACCCGGCCGGGACGCACCGCTTTCCGCACGCGATCCTGACACCGGCAGCGCTCCCGTGCCTCACAGCGGTACCGGCCCGACTGCCCCGGAAGATAATGACAGGATCAGCCTGCGCCTCCAGCGGCTGGCATTCCGGGCCCACCTTTGGCAGCGCCGGGCCCTCATCGTCACCCTGCGGGTGGCGCGGCTGGTCAAGACCGGTTTCCTGCGCATCCTGCCGGGCCTGCGGTACGTCGGGCGGTCACTGCACCGGCGGTGGCGGCGCTCCCTGCAGTTCCGGACCGTGCTCACCACCCTCTTCCTGGCGGTCACGTCGTTCGCCGTGGTGGGCGCGTACCTGTCCAACCAGATCGCCAACAATCTCTTCCAGGAACGGCTGACGCAGGCCGAATCGGAGACCCGCTACAACGTCAAGCAGGTGCAGGACACGTTCGACGGCGCGCAGGTCACGGACCAGTCCAGCGTGATCACCCTGGTCTACGACACCCTCAACGCCGTGGAAGGCCGCGGGTCGGTCATCCAGCGCAGGTACGTCTTCGAAGCCATGCCTGAGCAGACCAAGCCACGGAACCGCTGGGTGGAATCGCGCGCGTCGGACCAGCTGACCGTCAGCGTCATCCCGCCCGAACTTCGCAAGGCCGTCCAGGAGTCCGGCAAGGACCAATACTGGGCCTCAACCGTTATCCCGGTGGGCACTGAAGACCACCCGGGCATTGCCGTCGGCAACAAGGTGACCTTCAACGGCACGGTGTATGAGCTGTACCTGATCTATGACCTGAACACCGCGCAGCAGACACTGGACGAGATCCAGAGAGTCCTCTGGGCCGGCGGGGCCGTCCTGGTCCTGCTGATCGGCGCCGTGGCCTGGTACGTCACCCGCAACGTGGTCAGCCCCGTCAGCCACGCAGCCATGGTCTCCGAGAAGCTCGCCGCGGGGCAGCTCCAGGAACGGATGGTGGTGCGGGGCGAGGACGAGGTGGCGCGCCTCGGCGCATCCTTCAACCACATGGCTGCCAGTCTTCAGGAGCAGATCACCCAGCTGGCGACCCTCTCCCAGATGCAGCAGCGTTTCGTTTCCGACGTCTCCCATGAACTGCGGACACCGCTGACCACAGTCCGGATGGCCGCGGAGGTCCTGTATGACGCACGGGACGACTTCGACCCCATCAACAAACGCTCGGCCGAACTCCTGTACAACCAGGTTGAGCGCTTCCAGTCACTCCTGTCGGACCTGCTCGAAATCTCGCGCTTCGACGCCGGGGTAGCCGTGCTCGACGCCGAACCGGAGGACATCCTGCAGGTGGTGGAGCACGTCATCGAAGGGGCAGCCCCGGTGGCTGCCGAATACGGATCGAAGATCGTCCTCCGAGCCCCGGAGGGTGCCATTATCGTGGAAATGGATGCCCGGCGGATCGACAGGATCCTCAGGAACCTGATCCTGAATGCAGTGGAGCACGGCGAAGGGAAACCGGTGACGGTCACCGTGGCAGCGAGCCAGACCGCCGTCGGCATTGCCGTCCGGGACCAGGGCATCGGCATGGCGCCCGCAGAGGCGGCGCGTGTCTTTGACCGGTTCTGGCGCGCGGACCCGGCGCGGGCCCGCACCACTGGCGGCAGCGGGCTGGGACTGTCCATTGCCATGGAAGACACCAAGCTGCACAACGGCTGGCTGCAGGCATGGGGCAAGAAGGGCAGCGGCGCGAACTTCAGGCTGACACTGCCCCTGCGCCAAGGAGAAGAGATCGACAAATCACCTGTACAGCTCGAGCCCGACGACATCACGATTCCGGGGGACCCCGGCAACAGGAGCATGCTGGTCCTGGAAGCCGGCACTGCCCCGCTGGCTCCCGCGTCGGCCCCCAAGGAGGGGCCATGACCGGCCGTACCGGCGGCAGGGCCGGGCTCGCTGCTTCCCTGCTGGTCCTCGTGCTCGTCCTGGTGGCCGGCTGCGCCCGGATTCCCACCTCCGGGCCGGTAGGCAAAAGCAGTGAAGGCAGCGCCGGAAACCTCAGCGCGCCCGTGTTCCTGCCGGCAGCGCCGCAACCCGGCGCCTCACCGGAAACCATCATCGACTACTTCTACCGGGCCGGCAGCGGATACGAGGACGACTATGCCGTGGCACGCCAGTACTTGACGCAAGCCTCTTCCGTCTCCTGGAAACCGGACCAGCGCGCCCTCGTCTACCGCGAGGCCCGGGTGGTGCCCACCGCCACCGAGAACGTGTACAACTACGAGCTCGACGTTGCCTACACGGTGGATGCCGACGGGATAGCCACCCAGTCCCCGAAGGGCACCATCGAAAACATTCCCGTGACCGTCACACAGGTTGACGGTGAATGGCGCATTTCGGCGATCCCGGACGGCACCGCGATCGCGGAGGAAACCTTCAAGGTGATCTACGGCGCCTATCCCATCTACTTCTACGATCCCACCTTCACGTTCGCAGTCCCGGACGTCCGCTGGTTCATCAAGAACAAGACGGTGAAGGCCATGACCAGTGCCCTCCTGGCCGGCCCCGCGCCGTACCTTCGGGGTGCTGTGGCGAGCGCCTTCCCTTCGGGCATCAAGCTCGCGCGTGAATCAGTCCCCGTGGTTTCCGGCGCAGCCCAGGTGGACCTGACCGCCAAAGAACTCATGGAAACCTCTCCCGAGGACCGCCTGCGCATGCAGATGCAACTGACGCTCACGTTCCGCAGCCAGCCCGACGTGGTCAATGTCGAGCTGCGGGCCAACCAGGACCTGGTGCGGGTGGAGGACAACGGGTCCGTGCTTCCGCCTGTCCAGGACAAGAGCGTGCCGTCACGCCAGATCGCGGTCAGCGGCAATGAGCTGGTGCGGTACGAGAACAACAGGGTTTCACCGCTGCCCGACATGCAGCCCGTGTCCGCCCTCAATCCGAGACTCCCCGCCGAATCGCCGGTGTCGCAGACGGCCGCCTTCCTCAATGACAGCCGCACCACGCTCTACAGCATCAGTCCCGGGCAGCCGGCCCGGGCCTTGACCACCCGGAGTACCCTCAGCCGGCCCTCGTTTGGGCTTAACGAATGGGTGTGGTCCGCAGGTCCCGGCGGCGCGGGCGGCACCGAAGTGGTGGCCTTCAAGCCGGCCGGCGTCGCGGAGGGCGCCACTGTCCCCAGCGTGACCCTCTCGCCGGCGTGGCTGGCAGGCCGGACGGTCAAGGAATTCAGGATCTCCAGGGAGGGCGTCCGGGCGCTGGTGATCTCGGAGCAGAACGGCGCCACCAGGGTCCAGGTCACGGGAATCATCCGCGGCGGCGACGGGACCCCGCGTGAGCTGACACCGCCGATCACCCTCGCGACCGACAGCAATCCGGACCAGGGCGCGTGGGTCTCGGACACCACAGTTGCCGTCATGAAGGGGGCAGCAGCAGCGAACGTCACTCCCGAACTCCTGTCCCTTACCTCCGGCCAACCCCAACAGCTGGCACCATGGCCGGGCCTGGTCGCCCTCAGCGCGGGGAATGGGGCCGAGGAAATCTACGCCCAGTCCGCAGAGGGCATCTTCCAGCGCCTGGGCAACGGGTGGTCGCCGCAAATCAAGGGCCCCATCGATCCGTCCTTCCCCGGCTGAAACTTTGCGTGTTCGGGTGTGGCGGGGTGCTTTCCACATAGGGCTCCGCCCTCCTTGCCCGGCAAAGAGGGCGGTCCGACGATGGGGGAGTGAGCACCAGACCTCCCGACCGGAACGACCCCGACCTGAGGCCGCCGGAAAGCTGGCCGGGCAAGCACCGCGGCGAGCACGGCAGTGTGCTGGCCCGCTTCACTGACCAGGCCGTGGGCGCGGCGGCGGATCTCCTTTCGCTTGCCGTTCCCGTGGACTGCGTGTGCTGCGGTGCGGAGGACAGGGCACTGTGCGTTCCGTGCGACCGCCGGATCCGGCGCCTCACTGCGGCACCCTTCAGGGCGGAAAGCGGTGCGCCCGCGCTGATGGACGTCTCGGGAGCGGTGTTGCTCCCGGTGGTCGCTGCCGGCGTCTACCGGGAGGAGCTCGCCCAGGCGCTGCTTTCCTTTAAAAGGCACGGGCAGCACCAACTCAAACGAAGCCTGGGCACCGCCTTGGGCCGGGCAGTAGCGGCAGCGACAGCAGATACCGGCGGCCTCCTCCTGGTCCCTGTTCCCACCACCACCAAGGCCTACCTCGGCCGCGGCTTCAGTCCCGTCCACCTGCTCCTGCACGGGGCGTCCACCCGCCTGCCGGGACTGGCCGTGACGGACGTCCTGCGCAAAGCCGGCAGCTCGGGAGTGCAGTTGCCGGGCGGCCAAAAGGGGCTGGGCCGGGGCGCCCGCGCGCAGCGGGTGCGGGGCTCCATGCAAGTCCGGAAACGGGGGCGCAAAAGGGTGGCCGGACGGCGCTGCATCATCATCGACGACGTCCTGACCACCGGCGCCACGCTGGCTGAAGCAGCCCGGGCACTGCATGGGGCGGGGGCCCAGGTAGCGGGCGCCGTCGTCCTCGCAGCGACACGCCCGCCGGACGCTGACCGGTTCGCCGCGGCACCCGCACAGGCCCGCGCAACACGCCATGACTTAGAAAAAAATAAACCACGAAAGGATGAATAAAGGGTGCCTATGAACTAACGTCGGTGATGGGTACAAAGAACAGAATGTACCTTTCGATGGCGGCTCGGAGAGGGGCTCGACTGTCAGACAGCTCGGCCCAGGGAAGCGCCGCCGTCGTGTCACCGAAGTCATTTGGAGGGCACCATGGAGTTTATGATCAGCGGACGAAATCTGACAGTTTCAGACCGGTTCCGCGAATATGCCGGGGAAAAGATTTCAAAGATCGAATCGCTGGGGGATAAGGTCCAGCGGGTTGATGCGAAAGTCTCCAAGGAGACCAATGCCCGGCAGACCGGCGATCAGCTGACCGTTGAGGTGACAGTACTGGGCCGGGGACCCGTGATCCGCGCCGAAGCCAGCGCCGCTGACAAATTCGCAGCATTCGACCTCGCCTACAACAAGCTGCTTGAAAGGCTCCGCCGCGCCAAGGACCGCAAGAAGGTCCACCATGGGCGGCATACTCCCAAAGCCGTTCGTGAGGCAACCGCCTCCCTCGAACCCGCCAGCACCCACGAACCGCTCTACATGGAAGCCAACCACCGGAACGAGGCCGCGGCGGCCGCCCCTGAAGAGACGTCTCCCTATGATGTTGAGAACGACATCCCGGCCGGAAAGTCTCCGGTCCTGATCCGGCGCAAGGTCTTTCCGGCTGCTTCGCTTTCGCTCGACGACGCCGTGGACAACATGGAACTCGTCGGCCACGACTTCTACCTTTTCGTGGACAAGGAAACCAACACACCCTCGGTGGTGTACCGGCGCCGCGGCTGGACCTACGGGGTCATCACCCTGGACCATGAGTGCGAGCCCGGTGACACGGTAGTCGAGGAAAAGGTTATTGCCTACCGTTCGGATGATGCAGCCGCAAACGCCTAGGGTGGTGAATACCAGCCACAGAGAGGACTGATGTGCCACCGACGCTGAGCCTGGACCAGGCACGGCGGATCGCTTTGGCAGCACAGGGACTCGACAAAGGACGGCCCGCCGGCCCCGTGACTTCACGGACGGTGGGCCGCACCTTTGCCCGGATCCAGCTGGTACAGATCGACTCCGTCAACGTCGTCTCCCGCAGCCACCTCCTGCCCTTCTTCTCCCGCCTGGGAAACTACGACCGCACCATCCTCCAGCGGATGACGGCCGTGCATCCCCGGCGCATGGTGGAGTACTGGGCGCACGAGGCGAGCTACATCCGGCCGGAACACTACCCGGACCTCCTCCTGTGGCAGAAGCGCACCTGGGTGGGTGCATCCCGGATGGATCCCGGCGTCCGTCAAGCTATCTCCGAACAGATCCTCGACACCTTGGCGCGCTCCCGTCCCCTGACTGCCGCAGAATTGACGGCGCGGATCGGCCATGTAGAGGAACGGCAGACGGAGAACTGGGGCTGGAACTGGAACGCCGTGAAGAGGGTCCTGGAGCATCTCTTCGAGGAAGGCCTCGTTTCCGCGGCGTCACGGTCTGAGCAGTTTGAACGCAGATACACATTAACTGCCAAAGTGCTGCCTCAGCTCCCGGCCCAGGGACGGGCCGGGGACCCCGGGGAGGCAATGAACCGGCTGATCGATGCGGCCGCGCAGGCACACGGCATCGGGACAGTGCGCTGCTTCGCGGACTACTTCCGCACGCCCGCGAAAGCCGCAGTGGCCGCCGTCGAGCATTTAGTAGAGCAGGGACGGCTGGAACGTGTGGTGGTGCCCGGCTGGAGCCGCGAAGTCTTCCGGCACGTCGGGGCGAGGCTGCCGCGGCGGGCCACGGGCCGCGCCCTGCTGAGCCCTTTCGACTCGCTGGTTTTTGAGCGCCGGCGGCTGGAGGAGCTTTTCGGTTTCCATTACCGGATTGAGATTTACACCCCGGAGCACAAGAGGCGTTACGGATATTACGTCCTGCCATTCCTCCTCCGCGACAGGATTGTGGCCCGTGTTGACCTGAAGGCAGACCGGCAGGGCGGAAGGCTGCTGGTGAGGTCAGCCTTTGCCGAGCCGGAGGCGCCGGCTGATACCGCCGCCGAACTGGCCGCAGAGCTGCGGCTCATGGCGGAATGGCTGGGGCTGGCCACCGTGGAAGTATTTCCGGTGGGCGACCTTGCCGGCAGCCTCGCCCGTGCTGCCGGGCAGGGAACCGACGGCCAGGCGCAGGGCTCTGCGCTCTGAGGGAACAAACGGGCCTCCCGCCGCTGTCTCTCCCGTAGACTAAAAACGCCAGAATTCGGCGGCATGAGACTGGGAGCATCTTCACGTGGCATCACTTATCGAAAAACTTCTCCGCACGGGTGACAAAAAGACACTCCGGCAACTGCGGAACTATGCCGACTCCATCAATGCCCTGGAAGACTCGTTCAAAACCTTCACGGACGCCGAACTGCGGGAGGAGACCGACCGGCTTCGCCAGCGCCACCAGGACGGCGAAAAACTGGATGACCTGCTTCCGGAAGCCTTCGCCGCCGTCCGGGAAGCCTCCTCGCGAACCCTCGGGATGCGACACTTCGATGTCCAGTTGATGGGCGGCGCCGCCCTGCACCTGGGCAACATCGCGGAAATGAAGACCGGTGAAGGCAAGACCCTGGTGGCGACCGCTCCCGCCTACCTGAACGCGCTGGCCGGAAACGGCGTCCACGTGGTCACCGTGAATGACTACCTCGCCGAATACCAGTCTGACCTGATGGGCCGCGTCTACCGCTTCCTCGGCCTCACCAGCGGGTGCATCCTCTCCAACCAGGATCCTGCCGTCCGCCGCCAGCAGTACGCCGCTGACATCACCTACGGCACCAACAACGAATTCGGTTTCGATTACCTCCGGGACAACATGGCCTGGGACAAGAACGAACTGGTCCAGCGGGGGCATCACTTCGCAATCGTTGACGAGGTGGACTCCATCCTCATCGATGAAGCGCGGACCCCGCTGATCATCTCCGGTCCCGCGCAGGGCGACACGAACCGGTGGTACAGCGAGTTCGCCAAGGTGGTCCTCCGGCTGCAGCCCGAAAAGGACTACGAAGTCGACGAAAAGAAGCGCACCGTGGGCGTGCTGGAGAGCGGCATCGAGAAGGTAGAGGACTACCTCGGCATCCAGAACCTGTATGAATCCGCGAACACCCCGCTCATCGGGTTCCTTAACAACGCCATCAAGGCGAAGGAACTGTTCAAGCGGGACAAGGACTACGTCATCCTGGACGGGGAAGTCCTGATCGTCGACGAACACACGGGCCGCATCCTCGCCGGGCGGCGGTACAACGAGGGCATGCACCAGGCCATCGAGGCCAAGGAAGGCGTCGAGATCAAGGCCGAGAACCAGACCTTGGCCACGGTCACGCTGCAGAACTACTTCCGCATGTACCAGAAGCTTTCCGGCATGACCGGTACCGCCGAAACCGAGGCGGCGGAGTTCATGAGCACGTACAAGCTGGGCGTGGTGGCCATTCCCACGAACCGCGACATGCAGCGGATCGACCAGCCGGACCTGGTCTTCAAGAATGAAACGGTGAAGTTCGACGCCGTGGTGCGGGACATTGCCGAACGGCATGAAAAGGGCCAGCCCGTGCTGGTGGGCACCACCAGCGTGGAAAAGAGTGAATACCTTTCCCGCCTCCTTGCCAAGGAAGGCATCCGCCACGAGGTCCTGAACGCGAAGAACCATGCACGTGAAGCCGCGATCGTCGCCCAGGCCGGCCGGAAGGGTGCCGTGACGGTGGCAACCAACATGGCCGGCCGCGGTACGGACATCATGCTCGGCGGCAACGCTGAGTTCACCGCCGTGGCTGAGCTGGCCAAGCGCGGTCTGGATCCGGAAGAGAACTCCGAGGAATACGAGGCGGAGTGGCCGGCGGCCCTTGAGGCTGCAAAGCAGGCGGTCAAGGACGAGCACGAGGAAGTCCTGAACCTCGGTGGCCTCTACGTCCTTGGCACTGAACGCCACGAATCACGCCGGATCGACAACCAGCTCCGCGGACGTTCCGGGCGCCAGGGCGATCCGGGTGAGTCCCGCTTCTACCTGTCGCTGACCGATGACCTCATGCGGCTCTTCAACTCCGGGGCGGCGGAACGGTTGATGAACAGCTCCGTCCCTGACGACGTCGCGCTGGAATCCAAGCTCGTCTCCCGCGCGATCGCCTCTGCCCAGGGGCAGGTTGAGGGACGCAACGCCGAACAGCGCAAGAACGTGCTGAAGTACGACGACGTCCTCAACCGCCAGCGCGAGGCAATCTACAGCGACCGGCGCCGCATCCTTGAAGGCGACGACCTGCACGAAAAAGTGCAGTTCTTCGTCGAGGACACGATCACTGCCCTCATTGACGCCGCAACGGCGGAGGGCAACGGCGATGACTGGGACTTCAACCTGCTCTGGACGAACCTCAAGACCCTCTACCCCGTCAGCGTGACCGCCGAAGAGATCATCGAGGAAGCCGGCGGAAAGTCCAGGCTCACCGTCGAGTTCCTGAAAGAGGAGCTGCTGTCCGACGCCCGGCTGGTCTACCAGGCGCGGGAGGAGGCCATTGGCTCGGAGAGCATGCGGGAACTCGAACGCCGGGTGGTGCTCTCGGTCATTGGCCGTAAGTGGCAGGAACACCTGTACGAGATGGACTACCTCAAGGAAGGAATCGGCCTGCGTGCCATGGCGCAGCGTGATCCCCTGGTGGAGTACCAGCGTGAAGGGTTCATTCTCTTCCAGAGCATGATGGAAGCCATCCGCGAGGAAAGCGTAGGTTTCCTGTTCAACCTCGAAGTTGAAGTCACTCCGGCGCAGGACGTGCTGGTTGCAGATGCCCAGGGCGGACACACCGAGCATGTGGAACCGCAGGTTCGTGCCGCCGGGCTGGAAGCTCCGGAGAAGCCTGCCCAGCTGCAGTACACCGCCCCCAGCGAGACCGGCGGCGCCCAGACCCGGGTGGAGACGCGTTCCCCCGGCCGTTCCGGCAATCCTGCCAAGGCAGCAGCCCAGGACGCAGCCAAGCGCCCGGCGAAGAAGAAGCGCCGCTGAGCGGGCGGGAAGTGCCGGCCAAAAGGCTGGGGTGCAGGCAGTAAAAGCAGGGCCGGGAGCAGGAGTTTCCGGCCCTGCGGCATTTCGCCTGCGTCCTAGCCGATAACAAGTTCTGTCACCCGCCACACCTGTTTGCTCTGCTCCAGCCTGAGGGCGACAGCACGCGCCCGGACGTCGTCCACCACCACGGCGCTGGCTTCATAAACGCCGTCGGCCACCTCGCAAACCCGTACGGACCGGACCGCTGAGTTGCGGTGGAGGCGGGCGAGCGCCGGATTGCCTGTCCGGTTCAGCTCCCTCCTGATGAGGGCCGCGCGGTGCTGCAGGGCCGCCAGGCAGCGGGGATCAAGCCGGCGGGCCAGCTGATGGATGGGCCGGATGCCTGCCAGAACCTCCATCGCCGCCTGGACGGTGCTGCGGGCGACGGCCCGCACTTCCGCTGCAGGGTCCGCAGGGCGCAACGGAACTGGAAGGGCGGGCCGGGACGTACCGGGGGCGGCTGGCTCCTGGCGCGGCCGACTTCCGCCAAGATGCCGTCCCGGCAGTGTGGTTGGACCTTGACGGGCAGGTGCGCCCTGGAGCGCAGCTGGGCCTTGGAGCGCAGCTGGGCCCGGGAACGTGCTTGCACCCTGGAGTGTGCTCTTGCCTTGGAATGTCCCTGGACCGTGGTCAGCGGTTATCGGAGTTACTGCTCTCATTTTTTTCCCCTTACGTGGTTGGCCGGATAGACCGGGCCGGTCTAGTTGCCGGCAGGAGCTGGCGGCTGGAGTATTTGTCCCGGGAGCAGCACATCGGGATCCGCGCCAATCAGTGCGCGGTTTGCCTCGTACCAGTGGGGCCACTGGCTCGCGATATCCACATCCGATGCGCCCGGCCCGAGATGACGTGCGGCTATGTCCCACAGCGTGTCGCCGGCATGGACCGTGACACCCTCAGCTTCCGGCGCCGCTGGTTCTGCTGGTGCCCGCATTCCAGGTGCCGCGAGCATTCCGGGGCTAACAGCCGGGGCTGCGGGCTGCCACCCCGGCTGAACGGTTGACGTGGGGATTGATGGGATGGTGTCAGTGCCGGGCGGGCCTGCCTGGTCTGTAGCCGGTCCTGGTGTTCCCGGGATGACTGGTGCTGAGGCAACAAGTTCGTGCGTAGGTGCCCATTCCGGACCGGGTGCCGGTGGCGCTGCTTGGGCAGCGGGGCCGGAAAGGACCTGGACGGACAGGATCCCGAGTACAAGCCGTTGCATGAAGGCTGGTGAAAGTCTCCGAGTTGCTGCTGCGGCTCCTGTTCGCCCCCGGCGGTCCAGTAGGACCGTGCCGGCGGCGCATCCCAGCGAGGCAAACCACCAAACCACGGTTCCCGCTCCTGCTGCCGCTGCCACGACGGCGAGGAGAATCTCCACGTCGGGCTCCTGGTGCCTGGCCACGGAGTCCCTCCACTGCTGCATCAGGCTCCACCCGAGGATGCTCAGCAGGATGCCGAGCAGGAGTACACCGGCCGCTGCAAGGACGTCGGAGTTCCTGGCCGGGCCAGTGGCGCTAACCACGCGACAGTCCGTTTGATGCGGTTTGATAGCGTTTGATGCTCATTGACCGAGTTTGCGCTCCGACTCATCTTTTTGTCCATACGGTGGAAAGAATTGCTGTCCTCGTTGACCTGCCGTCGGCGTGGTCCTACGCTGGCGCAATGCGCTGGGATGCACTCTTCAATGACATGGAAAGCCAGTTCGCGGAGGCAGAACGGCTTTCGCTGGACGCCGACATCAATGAGCGGGCAAGGGCGGAATCAGTAGGCACTGAGCTCGGGGACCGGCTCAGGGGCGCACTGGGATGCCGGCTTACGGTGTTCCTTGGGTGCGGGGAGGTTGTCCACGGGTCGCTCAGCCACGCCGGTGCCGACGCACTGGTGCTGGACGAAGAGCACCACCAGGTCTTGGTTCCGTATGCTTCGGTTGTTCGCTACGTGGGCCTGGGCCGGCTCTCAATCCCTGAGACGTCTGCGGTGCGCAGGAAGCTGGGCTTGGCACATGCGTTGCGGGGCTTGGCGAGGGATCGCGCGGAACTTGCGGTTACGGTGGGGCACGGTCCAGGCTCCGTGAGGCTGTCCGGTGTCATTGACAGGGTGGGCAGGGATTACCTGGACCTGGCAACGTTCGCTCCGGGCGAGGCGCGTCGCAGCCAGCAGGTCAGCCAGGTGTCGGTTATTCCGTTCTCGGCCGTGGGAGCCATCAGATCACGGCGGGCAGGAGAACTTTAGGGCTGCGCAGTTTGCGGTGGGAAGCCCCAAGGGGTGAAACCGCGAGCTCATACTGACTTGGATTTGGCTTCCTGGATCATGCGGTTCGCCTCCGCATAGCGTTCCTCGATGTATTGCTCCAGCATCTTTTCTTCCACCCGCCACTGGCCCCTGCCGCCGACCTGAATGGCCTTCAGTTCACCGCTGCGGACAAGTGCATACGCGGCGGGTGAATTGATCTGAAGCTGCTCGGCAACATCCGCGAGCGTGAGGAACCTGGGCATGTATCCATTTTGCCATCGAAGACGGTACTTTGTAGGCGTTATCCACAGATTGGCCCCGTTTGGACGCATGACTTTTGTTCCGGCTGCGCGGCGGTGACAATGAGGTGGTCCGGACACGGCAGCCGGTCCGGCGCTTTTAGGGGGAGATCACTGCATGGTTCCTGATTCATCATCTGCCACGGCGTCACGGCTCAGGCGCCCGTCCTGGAAGGATCCAAGGCTCCTGGCCGGTATTCTGCTGGTCCTCGTTTCTGTCGCAGGCGTTGTCCTGCTTGTGGGCAGTGCTGACCGGACAACGGAAGTGTTTGCCGCGCGCGATGGCATCGCAGTGGGTGAAAAGCTCACCCAGGACAATGTGGTGCGGGCGAAGGTGCGCCTCGGGGATACCGAGGCTCAGTACATCACTGCAGAATCAGGACTCCCTGATGGGGTGGTGGCTGTCCAGCGCATCGGCAAGGACCAGCTCGTTCCGAGGGCCAGCCTTGGTTCCGTTGACGAACTCGACCGGAAGCCGGTGGCTCTCACCATCGAGGAAGCCCTGCCGGCCCAGGCGGTAGCGGGCGCCAGGGTGGACGTTTGGGTTGCGCAACCTGATGACCGCAACGGCTTCAGCGAACCAAAGCTCCTCCTTTCCGGGGCGGAAATCGCAGAGGTGACGGCCGGCTCAACAGCCCTGGGGTCATCGAAGACCACCGTTCTGATGGTGCTGGTGGAGGACGCGCGGATGCCGGCGCTGCTGGGAGCCCAGGCGAATGAGGCCAAGATTTCCGTGGTGTGGAACCCGGGCGGCGGCGCCCAATGAGCATTCCTGTGGTCACCGTGGGCCAGAGCCGGGAGGACGTGGTCGGCGGGCTTGAGCGGCTGCATGGGCCGGTAACAGTGGTGAGGAGATGTGCCGAACTCCCCGAACTCCTGGCTGCCTGCCAAAGCGGCCTGGCCCGGGCTGCGGTCGTTGCCGAAGGGTCTGAAGGATTAACGTCTTCCCTTGTGGACCGGCTCTCGGCGGTCGGGGTGGCAATCATTGCCCTGACCGACAGTCCTGATGAGGCCGCGAGGCTGCGGGGCATAGGTGTGGTGCCGGCGCTCACCGGGGTGGAATCGGCCGCACTTTCCGACAGGATTTCAGAGGCAGTGACGCAACTTGCCGGACCAGGACTTCGAGGGGCGCCCAGAAGTGCTCCTGCAGATCCGGGAGCTGCGCTGAAGCCGGTAAACGCCGAACCGCCACCAGGCCCCGAAGAACCTGGTCCGGGAAGGATCATCGCCGTCTGGGGACCGGCCGGAGCTCCAGGGCGGACCACGCTCGCCGCCAACATGGCGGGCGAACTGGCGGCGGACGGAAAGAAAGTCATCCTGGTCGATGCGGACAGCTACGGCGCCAGCATTGCAGCCGTCCTGGGGCTGCTGGATGAATCGGCGGGCCTGGCACAGGCGTGCCGGCTCGCGGACCAGGGATTGCTGGACAGGGAGGCGTTGGAAAAGGTCGCTGCCCCCGTGGCCACCAAATCCGGCACCTTCCGGGTACTTACCGGTATTACCCGCGCCGACCGCTGGACCGAACTCCGGGCGTCCGCGCTCGCGCTGGTACTGGAACGTGCCCGGCAGATATCCGACGTGGTGGTGGTGGATGCGGGTTTCTGCCTCGAAGCGGACGAGGAGCTGAGCTTTGACACGATGGCTCCGCGGCGGAACGCGGCCACGCTGCGTTCGCTTGAGCTCGCCGACACTGTCTACGCAGTCGGTGCCGCCGATCCTGTTGGCGTGCCGAGGCTGGTGCGCGGCCTTGCCGAACTGGAAGCAGCCGTTCCGCAGGCGGCCCCCGTTGTGGTGATGAACAGGGTGCGGGCTTCCTCTGTGGGCAGGGGGCCGGAACGGCAGTTGCGGGACGCTTGGGAGCGGTATGGTCCGGCGGCCGAACTCAAGGCTTTCCTGCCTTACGACCTGGTTGCAGCGGATGGAGCCCTTCTCGGAGGATCACTGCTGCTTGAAGCGGCACCGGATTCCGAGCTTCGCCACGCAATCCGAAATTTGGTTTGTGCATCCGCCCAGCGAAGTCGTAAATCCTCTGTCTTTTCTTCCACAGCAAGGCGGCGGGTGAAGGACTAGGCTCGCCATAAGAGCTGCAATGGTGCAGCGGAATACTTCTGATGGAGGCGTTTGTCGATGTCGTCTGGATCCAGCGTGGAGGATCAGCCCCTTTCCATTGAAGGCGATGAGGGCTTCATTGGTGATTACTACCAGCACCTTGCCGAAGAGGACGCGCGGACTTATCCGCGGGATGTGCTGGTGGGCAGGGCGGACAGCCACCGCCAGGTAGCCTCCGTGCGCCAGCCGGGCCAGGCGAACATATCCATCCTGGACGAGGAGGACAGCAGCGTCGTCTTTGTCGTCACGGATGACATGCCGTTCCTGGTCGACTCCGTCAATGCAGAGCTGGTCCGGCAGCACGCTGCCATCAAACTTGTCATCCACCCGCTGTTCGTCGCTACCCGCAACAGGGAAAGCGGAGAGCTCGTCAAGGTCAACCGGGTACCGGCGCACCTTGGGATTTCCAGCGGTGACACAGCCGCGATGCCCAACCTGTCCCATCTCATTGCCCAGGGCGAAAACGCCTCGCACATGGAGTCCTGGATCGCCGTCGAGATTAACCGCGTCACGGACCAAGCCAAGGCAGCCCTGCTCGATGGCCTCGACCGGGTACTGAACGATGTGCGCGCCGCCGTCGAGGACTGGCCGAAGATGCGCCAACGGGCCCGGCAGATCGCTGAAAGCCTGGACCAGGTGGCGAACCCGGCCCAGATCGCCGAGCTCCGGCAGGCGCAGGATCTCCTTCACTGGCTTGACGACGGCAACTTCACGTTCCTCGGCTACCGGGAATATGACCTGGTCAACGTCGACGGCGAAGACGTACTGGAGCTGCGCGAGGACAGCGGACTGGGTCTGCTGCGCGCTTCTGCCGATTCGCCGCATATCCAGCACCTGACGGATACGGGCCGGAAGAAGGCCCGGGAAAAACGCGCCCTGGTCATTACCAAGGCAAACTCGCGCTCCACCGTCCACCGCTCGGCATACCTTGACTACATTGGCGTCAAGAGCTTCGACGCCAATGGCAACGTCAACGGCGAGCGCCGCTTCATCGGCCTCTTTGCCACCAGCGCCTACACCGGTTCGGTCCGGGATATCCCCATCGTGCGCGAGAAGGTTGACGCCGTGCTGCGAAGCGCGGGATTCCCGCCGGACTCGCATTCCGGCAAGGACCTGCTGGGGATCCTGGAAACCTACCCCCGCGACGAACTGTTCCAGATCGAAATTCCAGATCTGGCCGCCACGGCACTGGGCATCCAGAAGCTGCAGGAGCGCCGGAGGACCCGGCTTTTCCTCCGCCCCGACATCTACGGGCGGTTCATGTCGGCCGTGGTGTATCTGCCCAGGGACAGGTACACCACCAACGTCCGGCTCCGCATCGAGCAGGAGCTGCGCGAGACGTTCCAGGCCGTCTCCATCGACTACGAGGCCCGTATGACGGAGTCGGCGCTGGCCCGGTTGTTCTTCCGGATCAGGCTGCCCAAGAACGCGGACGTCAGCCACGTCAACTCCGAGGAACTTGAAAAGCGCCTGGTCCGTGCCGCCCGCTCCTGGAGCGAAGGCATCGCCGAGGTCCTGCGCGAGGGACGGGACGTTGCCGAGGCCAAGGAGCTTGCCGCGATTTGGTCGGAGGCGTTCCCCGCAAGTTACCGGGTGGACTACGAGGTCGAAGACGCCCTGGAAGACATCGCACGCTTCGAGAAGTATGGTGCAGCCGCGGAACGGGCTGAAGGTACTGTCCAGGAGCGGCCGGGCGTCCACGTCTACCTTCCGGAAGGTGCCGGGGCAACGCTTGAAGAAGATGCCAGGGTCAAGCTGTACATGCTGGAGCCCAAGAGCCTGAGCCAGATCCTTCCCTACTTCCACAACCTTGGCCTGGAAGTCCTGGACGAGCGGCCCTTCGAGATCGAGACGGCAGACCGCCGTGATTTCTTTCTCTACGATCTTGGGCTGAAATACCCGGCCAAGGTGGATCCGCTTTCCACCGGAGAGCTCCTGGCAGATTCCTTCGGTGCTGCCGTCACGGGCGCGGCCGAATCGGACAGCTTTGACCGGCTGGTCCTCCGCGAAGGACTGCAGTGGCGCCAGATTACCGTCCTGCGGGCCTATGCCCGGTACATGCGGCAGATGGGCAACACCAACTCCTTCGGTTTCATGGCCGACACCCTGCTGGCCAACCCCCAGGTCACCAAGGGGCTCACGGCGCTTTTCGCCGCCCGATTCGACCCTTCGCTCAGCCCGGAGGAACGGGGCGAGAGGCAGGAGTCAGTCCGCCTGGACCTGGATGCCGCCATAGAAAAGGTGGCGACGCTCGACGCCGACCGGGTCCTGCGCACGTTCGTCAACCTGATTGAGGCGACGCTGCGGACCAACTACTACCAGCACAAGCCGCACCTGAGCTTCAAGCTTGATCCCGCACGGATCGAAGGCCTGCCCTTCCCGCGGCCGATGTTCGAGATCTGGGTCTACGCCCCCCGCGTCGAAGGCGTGCACCTTCGTTTCGGCAAGGTTGCGCGCGGCGGGTTGCGCTGGTCTGACCGGCGTGAAGACTTCCGCACCGAAATCCTCGGGCTGGTCAAAGCGCAAACTGTGAAGAATGCCGTAATCGTGCCCACCGGTGCGAAGGGTGGCTTCTTCGCCAAGCAACTGCCCGACCCCACCGCTGACCGCGCCGCCTGGATGGCGGAAGGAATCGAAAGCTACAAGACCTTCATCAGGGGCCTGCTGGACATCACTGACAACCTCTTGACGGAGGGGGACAGCGAAAGGCTGGTGCCGCCGTCGGACGTTGTCAGGCACGATGACGACGATTCCTACCTCGTGGTGGCTGCCGACAAAGGAACCGCTACTTTCTCCGACATCGCCAACGGATTGGCTGCCGAGTACGGATTCTGGCTCGGTGACGCCTTCGCGTCCGGCGGCTCCGTGGGCTACGACCACAAGGCCATGGGCATCACGGCGCGCGGCGCCTGGGAATCGGTCAAGCGGCACTTCAGTGAACTTGACCTCGACACCCAGACCCAGCCGTTCACCGTGGTGGGCGTGGGCGACATGTCCGGAGACGTGTTCGGCAACGGGATGCTGCTGTCCCGGCACATCCGGCTCCTCGCAGCCTTCGACCACCGCCACATCTTCCTGGACCCCAACCCGGACGAGGAAGCCTCGTTCGTGGAGCGGCAGCGTCTGTTCGAGCTGCCCAGGTCCTCGTGGGATGACTACAACAAGTCCCTCATCAGCGAAGGCGGCGGGGTGTACCCGCGGCAGGCCAAGTCGATTCCGGTCTCCGCCCAGGTGCGGACTGCGCTGGGACTGCCCGCCGGCACCACCGAACTCAGCCCGCCCGAACTCCTCCGGTCGATCCTCCTTGCCCCCGCGGACCTGCTCTACAACGGCGGCATCGGGACGTACGTCAAGGCGAGCACCGAGACGAATGCGTCGGTGGGGGACAAGGCCAACGACGCCATCCGCGTCGACGGCCGCGACCTGCGCGTGAAAGTGGTGGGCGAAGGCGGAAACCTGGGCATGACCCAGCGCGGCCGCATCGAAGCGGCGCTGCAGGGCGTCATCCTCAATACGGACGCCATCGACAACTCGGCCGGCGTCGACTGCTCGGACCACGAGGTGAACATCAAGATCTTCGTGGACCGGATGGTGGCTGCGGGAAAGCTGTCGGCGGAGGAACGCGCCGGCTTCCTGGCATCGATGACGGACGAAGTGGGCCGCCTGGTCCTCGAGGACAACATCGACCAGAACATCCTTCTCCTGAATGACCGGACCAGGGTCGCGGAGTGGAGCCCGAGCTATGAACGGCTTATGGACTGGCTGGAAAAGAAAGCCGACCTGAACCGCGACCTCGAGGCCCTTCCCACCACCGAGGCGCTGCGCGAGCGGCTGCAGCAGGGGCAGGGCCTGACATCTCCGGAACTGTCCGTGCTGGCCGCGTACGCCAAGATCGAGCTGACCAATGCCCTGCGGGAAAGCGACCTGGCAGATGACCCATGGTTCCGGCAAACCCTCCGCGCCTACTTCCCAACGCAGCTGCGCGAGCGTTTCGACGCGGAGCTGGACACTCATCCGCTGCGGCGGGAGATCATCGCAACAGTGGTGGCCAACGACATGATCAACCTCGGGGGCATCACCTTTGCCTTCCGCGTCATGGAGGAAACGTCAGCCAGCGAGGTGGCGGTTGCCAAGGCCTTCGTGGCGCTGCGGGAGGTCTACGAACTCGAAGCGATGGTCGGCGAGCTGAACAGCCTGCCGGCGTCCTTCCCCACGGAACATTGGAGCACGGTCCACCTGGACATCCGGCGGCTGCTTGACCGCGCGGTCCGTTGGCTCCTGGGCCAAGGCACTTTGTCGCGGCCGATTGCTGACGTGGTTTCCGAGTTCAAACCGGTGATGGATCCCATGCGGACGCGCCTCCTGGACTTCCTGCGCGGCGATGACCGCGAAAGGGTGGCAGGCTGGCTGGAGCAGGCACGCGAATGGGAGCTGCCGGAGACCCTGGCGCTGCGGTGGGCGGAGCTCTTCGAAAGCTTCGTGCTGCTGGACATCGCCAAGATCTCCCACGTGCGCAAGGACCCGGTGGAGGAAATCGCGGCGGTCTACTACACAGTGTTCAACCGGTTCCACGCTGACTCGCTGCTTGAACGGATCAGCAGCCTGCCGCGGCAGGACAGGTGGCAGGCGCTGGCCAGGGCAGCCCTCCGGGACGACCTTTACTCCACCATCTCGGACATGACGACGGCGGTGCTGGACGCCACCGCTGCCACTGACTCGCCCGAGGCCCGGCTGAAGGACTGGGAGGCCCAGAACGCTGAGCAGTTGAGCAGGGCGAAGAGCATGTTCGATGAGGTCAATTCACTCGAGGCCGACGATATGGCTTCACTGTCGGTAGCATTGAGGCTCTTGAGGTCAATCGTCCGGCGCTAGGATTCCAGCGCCGCAACTGGAGGTGCAGTGGCAATCTTTACGGACCCCATCAGGGAACACGCTGATTTTGGGCCGGGCGATGCCGAATGGCTGCACCTCCTGGTGGGGGACTGGCAAATGGTGGCGGACCTGGCGTTCGCCGACCTTGCGCTGTGGTTCCCCCACCCGGACCTTGGCTACATAGCGCTGGCGCACGTCCGGCCCTCCACCACGCACACCGTGTTCCACGGCGACTTCGTGGGGGAGGGCATCCGGTCGGATCTGCAGCCGCTCGTGGACAAGGCCTGGAACAGCCGCTCCATCGAGCGCTCCAGCGAGACCAACTGGAGCAGCGACATGGCCCTGCGGGTGGAAGCCGTGCCCATGGTCCGGAACGGGCGCACCCTGGCCGTTGTCACAACCCACATGGACCTCTCAAGCTCGCGCATGCCGTCCCGGCTGGAGCTGACCTACCGCCAGTGTGCGTACGACCTGCTGCGGATGGGGACCCTGGGGCTGTGGCCTGATTTTGCCTCTCCCACCGGTTCCCGCCGCGGAGCCCCGCGCGTCGGCGACGGGCTGATTCGGCTCGACGCCGAGGGCATTGTGCAGTATGCCAGCCCCAACGGCGTCTCCGCCTTCCGCCGCTTGGGTGACGGCGAGTCGCTCGAGGGCCGGTCGCTGGCGGAGGTGACGGCCAGCCTGCTCAAGGACCGCCGGATGGTGGACGAGACCCTGCCCCTGGTAGTTACGGGCCGCATGCCATGGCGCAGTGAGATCGAGTCCCGCGGTGTCAGCCTGTCCCTGCGGGCGATTCCCCTCCGGGATGAGACGCAGCGCTTTGGCGCCCTGGTCCTGTGCCGCGATGTCTCCGAGCTGCGCCGCCGGGAAATGGAACTGGTCACCAAGGACGCGACCATCCGCGAAATCCACCACCGGGTGAAGAACAACCTCCAGACGGTCGCGGCCCTGCTGCGCATGCAGTCCCGCCGCATGGTCAGCGATGAAGCGAAGCAGGGACTGGAGCAGGCCATGCGCCGGGTGGCCACCATCGCCCTGGTTCACGAGACCCTGTCCCAGGGACTCACCCAGAGCGTGGACTTCGATGAACTGATCGGGCGCCAGTTCCGGCTCTCGGCCGAAGTGGCCTCGCCGTCCCAGCAGGTGCGTACTGAGCGGTCCGGCACGTTCGGCGAGCTGCCCAGTGACCTGGCCACCCCGCTGGCCCTCGTCATCAATGAATTGGTAACCAATGCCGTGGAGCACGGACTGGAGGGGCGGGCCGGAACGGTATGGCTCATCGCTGACAGGTCCGAGGGGGACGACGGTGAGGAACTCACCGTGACCATTGCTGACGACGGCGTTGGGCTTCCGGATATACCCCACGTTGAGGGGCTGGGGCTTCAGATCGTCCGGACCCTGGTGACCAGCGAACTGGGCGGGACGATCCAGTGGCTGCCGCGCGAGGGTGGCGGCACTGCGGTCCAGATCCGGCTGAGCCTGGCCGGCAAGTAGGGGCCACAGGTTCACGCCGGCGGCGGCATGCGCGCGGGCATCAGTCGCGGGGCGCTTGCTGCCGTGGGGGATGAAGGAAGCCCGTGCAGACAAAAAGAAACCCCGGCTGCGACCTTGAAAGGTTGCGGCCGGGGCTGATTCGTCTATTATGTCCCTGCTGCCAGGAAGCGCTAATTCAGGACGCGCGGCGGGCGCGGGCGGCGCGGCGCTTCAGCGCCCGGCGCTCGTCCTCGCTCATGCCGCCCCAGACGCCGGCGTCCTGGCCGGACTCAAGAGCCCATTGCAGGCACGTATCCACCACAGGGCACCGGCGGCAGACGCTTTTGGCTTCCTCGATCTGCAGGAGGGCAGGTCCCGTGTTCCCGACGGGGAAGAAGAGTTCGGGGTCCTTCTCGAGGCACGCCGCGCGGTTACGCCAATCCATGCTGATCAGTTGCTCCATTTCTGGGAAGAGCTCCTTGTGAAATTATTCACTAGGAGCTACAAAGGAAAAGGGCCCGGCAGGGCCCCCTTGGTCATCTGAATCAAGACTGTCATGTTAACGCTGTGTAAACAAGGGGTAATTAGGCTGGATATCCTTGGAAAGCTGAGCGATACATCACATCGGCGCTGCTGGCCCTCACCACCGTCCGACTATGTCCGGTAAGGTGCCAGTGTGTCAAGACCCCCGGTTAACCCAGCAGGCTCCGCGTCCTCCCCGGACAACCCGGCAGAGGGGCCGGACCCACACTCCGATTTTGCTGGTAGGACGCGCCCTGCAGGCGTGATTATCGTGGCGCTGGTGGTCCTCGCCGAGGCTACCGCCCTTCTTACTGCAGCGGGATGGTACGGCTACCAACTGGTCAGCGGAAGCCCGGTCCTGTCTTTTTGGGGAGCCCTTTTCACCCTGGTGCTGCTGTTGGCTTTCTCGGCTTGGCTGTATGCGGTGGCCCTCTTTCTCTTCCGCGGCTACCGCTGGACCCGGGCCGCTGCACTGGTAGCGCAGCTGTTTGTCCTGACTATCGGTTTTCCCACCCTGACGGGGGGCCTCCTGCTCGCCGGCCTGGCGATGCTGCTCCCGGCGGTCACGGCGATCGTGCTGCTGTTCCAGAACAAGGTCATCAGTTACGCGTCCCGTGCTGGAGGCAGCACGCCGGCCCTTTGACCGGAAGACTTCCTGCAGCCTCCTTAACCGGCTCTTCGCCACGTCAGCTGGTGCCTGCCCACGCCACCTGGATGGGCGAGGACCGTCCCCTGGCGATCACGACACCCCTGCCGGCCGGCGGGTGGGACTCGACATCAAAGCGGACACCGAAGAGGTCGCCCTCCATGGCGGACCGCGGGGACAACAGGATTCCATTCCCCGCGGCCCGCGCTTCCATGACCAGCGGGACGCGCTGGGGGAGCAGGGGGCTGAAATTTGCAGTCAGGATGACTGCGCAGCCCAGCGTGTGGATTTCCGTCAGGTCCCGGAGGGCTTCGGGCGGCAGGAGGTCAGCGTCGTCCGCCAACAAGACCGCTGATTCGGGGAGTTGCCCGGCCGCTGCCCGGGCAAGAGTACGGCTCCAGAAATCCGGAGCGGCACTCGTGCCTTCGGGGCAGACCCAGGGGACGCTCGGGTTCAAGGCCTGCACGGCGCGGAGAGCGCCTGTTTTCCCGGCCGATGCCCCGCCCAGTACAACGAACACACTCCCGGCCCGGATACCGAACGAAACCGGCTCCAACTCATCTCCGCCCACCCCAATCAACACTTCCTCCACGCTGTTTTTGCCAGGGACGTGTAGTGGTCGAGCAGCGTTTCCTTGGGCATGGTCTCCTTGGGCATCGTTTCCTCGGGCATGGTTCCCTCGGGCAGGCGACGCGGAGCCATTAGCTGAATCCAGCAACAACGCCTTCAGCTCGGCGGCTGTGATGAGGGCGGGCAGCGGTTCAACCCTGAAAGGCCGCTCCCGGGAGGATGAAGGCCGCTTCGGGGAGGATGGTGCCCCGCGACCCCCGGGGCTTCGGGACGTCGAGCCGGCGTGCTCCCGGTCGTAGATCTGGCAGACTGCACTGCCGCCGGCAATGGGGCCAAACGCCACGCCCCTGCCTTTGATCGGGGCTATGGAGGGCATCCTGGGCCATGCCATCCTGCTGTCCTCGTTGGAGCCGGTGGGAAAGTAGATGCGGTTCGGAAGCGAACCGCAGAACCTGGCGGTGACGACTTCCCTCCCGCCTTCTACGAGGACTGTGATGCCGGCCCGCCCACCATCGCGGACCAGGTCCTGCACCAGATCTTCTGCCCACGCCAAGGGGCCGGCGCGCAGCGCCGACACCCAGGATCCCCAGCCGGAAATGACGACGGCAAGAGGAACCACACCATCGTCTGGCCGGCCGAGACGGTGCGCCATTTCCTGGACAAGCCGCTCGAGGACGCGGACGCCGCGCCGCAGCTCGTGCAGCCCCACGTGCGCGCCCGTCCGGGTGTCTGCCGCCCAGGGAAGGAATGTCCCGCTGGAATCCAGGAAATAGCAGTGCGACTCAACACGGTGCAGGGCAAGTTCCTGGACGGCAAGTTCGAGGGCTTCCAAGGCTCCCGACCCGGGGCTCCCAATCAACGCAAGATGGCTGTCCCGCGAGGGGCTCCATCGCAAGGGTCTCACCGCTTGCTGCTCGGGCACGTCCATCAGCCCTATGTGAATAACCGCGTCATTCTCATCCGCCGGGATGGGCCTGTCCGTAGGTCGGGACAACTGTTGCGGGAGAGGCGGGGCGACCGGCAACCGCGGGGTTGTTCCGTTCCAGGAACGCCAGAGTCCCCGCACCATCTCAACAAGCGGGGCCGCGGCCTGTGCCGGCGTCTGGGTATCGACGACTGCAGTAGCGGGTGGAACCTTGCTCCGGGCAGACAGGTGTTCCACGGCGAGGAGCACCTCGACATCGTCGGATGTCCCGGCCTTGTCCCTCGTACCGATGGACGCGGCCTGGAATTCCTGGGGCGGCTCAGCGCCCCTGGCGATAAACGCCCTCCCGGGCGCGTTCACGGGAATCCCAGCGGCCGCCGGGCTGTTGATGATGTCCTGGGATTCGATGCCTGACTGCACTCGCAGGGCGATGCTCGACGTGACATTTGCCCGGATATCGGAAGTTAACGCACCCTGTGGCCGCTGGGTGGCCATGACCAGATGCAGGCCCAGCGACCGGCCAATGGCCGCGATGCGCATGAGTTCACGGAGCACCTCGGGGGCATCGTCCACGAGCATACGGAACTCATCGATGATGATGACCAGGTGGGGGAGCGGAAGATTCCCGGACGATGGGGATGACCGGTAAGCGGCCAGATCGGGTACCTCTGCTGCCGCAAGGGCTTCCTCCCGGAACCTGATTTCAGCCCGAAGGGAGCTGAGCGTCCGGTCCAGCTCGTGAACGGACAGGTCTGTCAGGAGGCCAATGCAGTGGGCGAGCCCAACAAGCGGACCGAGCCCCGATCCGCCCTTGAAGTCCACAAACAGGAAGTTGACCCGGTCCGGGGGATGGCTGAGCGCCAGTGCCAGTGTCAGGCTGCGGAGTAGTTCGGATTTTCCGGAGCCGGTGGTTCCGGCTATCAACAGGTGAGGTCCGTCCGTCTGCAAGTCCAGGACGTGCGTCCCTGCTGCTCCCATCCCCACTGGAAAGGCCAGAGAGTCGTTACCGGCATTCTCCTTCCAGCGTCCAGCCGTAGCGGTGGGAGAGAGCGGGAGGAGCTCCGCCAGGCTGCAGACTGTAGGGACGTCTCGCTCCTGACGCCCCGGCAGTACCGGAGACCCTGCGAGCATTCGGCAGAAGTTGCTGAACACATCCGCCGGCACCAAGTCCGGAATGAACCGGGTCTCCCGGTGAGGTCCGCACAGGGTTGATTGCCTCTCAGTGAGCTGGATGTCCGAATGAATGAGGGGGTCGTCAGGTCTTTGAAACTGAAGGACCTGCCAGCCCATCTGCATTGCGGTTTCCACCAAAGCAGCATCAGCGGTGCCCGACGCCGCCGTCAGGAAGAGGACGCCGTGGTGCCGGGTCCCAAAGCCCTCGTGCAGTTCCTGCAGGCACGCCTCCGCTGAGGCGGTGAGCGTAACGCCGGGGAGGAAGCGGGCAGGAAGGGGAAGGCCGTCAGGGTTCCCACAGACGATGACGCGCGTCCGGCGCCCGCTGGGATACCCGGCCAGTTGCATGACGAGAGAACGGATCATCGCGTCTGTTGTTGCCTGGGGTCCACAAAACAGGGTGTGAGGTTGGGCCGGGTTCAACAGCACCGGAACCTCGCCGGCGGAAGGTGCGGCGTGGGGTGCAGTGCCGGACTCGAACTTCAGATTGGCAGGCTGCGAAGCAAGGCCCAGGCGGAGCCACACCTTGCCTTCCCCGGATACCGCGGGTGACTCAGGCCCCAAATGGCCGGAAGCCAGCACCAGGAGCGGGAGGGAAGGGCCGGAACGCTGCCGCCGCTCCCGGTCCTTCTTTACTGCGTCCTTGATCCTTACCGCGAAGTCCCGTTGTCGGCGCCGTCCAGCCGCCAGCGGGAGCACCACGGTAACTGCGGAGACCGCCGCGAAAGCGAGGAACATCCACATCCCGGTGAAGACGGCGAGGCCCACGCCAATCACGAGGGGCAGCACGGCGGTGAGCAAAAGGACCCCTCGGTTGCCGGACTCAGGGAGCCCCGCCACGGCGAGGGGCGCGCTTACTGACGTGCCGGCGTCGGACAGTACTTCCTGCGGGACGTCCAAAAAGACCAAGGACATCCCCGAGTTGCCGCAGCGGATGGAAGACGCCGTCGTTATGACTGCATGGCGGACCCTGCCGCCGTCGACATACGTTCCATTGGCGCTGTCAAGGTCAACAATCATGATGTCCTTTTCGGTGACCACAAGGCGGGCATGCTCGCGGGAGAGCTCAGGATCTTGGATCAGGACTCGGGTGTTGCTTCTGCCAATCGTGTACGTGCCGCGCCGGAGGGGGACCACAATGCCGGATCCCGGGCCGCTGTGGACGGCAAGAGCGATGGGCGCAGCGGGATCAGGTGCAGGGCGTCGCCGGAGCTTCCGGCTTACCGGCTGGCTGCCGGCGTCGACCAGTACTGCGCCGTTGACCAGGGGTTTTGTGCCAAGGCGCAGGGAACGCAGATCTTCGCCTTCAACAGAAACCCTGCCCGCGGAAAACCTCCTCACCAACTGAGCGTGGACAGCCGCGCCTGAAGCACCTGGAGGAGCGTAAATCGTGAGTTCAATGGGGCTTTCCACCAGTTGTGACTGGGGACTGGCCACCAGGGTGCAGTGGAGTGTCATCGGTTCAAATCCTTTGGTGCCTTTAGATCCACGCTAGGCAGAGACTTCGGCCGCCAGCTACCGTGGGTTCTCGTATGTGGATAAACGGCCGCGATGTGGCACCCGGGAAGCTTGCTTCGCAGCCCTCGTTGGCTCGGCTAGGATCGCTAAACAACCGGACCTCGCCGTGTCCGCCACCGTTGAAGGAGCCCGCATGAGCACCATTGCTGCCAGTGCCGACGTTTCCCCCGAATCGGAGATTGGTGATGGAACCAAGGTGTGGCATCTTGCCCAAGTCAGGGAGGGCGCGCGGCTGGGGGAAAACTGCGTCATCGGACGCGGAGCTTACATAGGACCTGGAGCAGTGCTGGGAAACAACTGCAAGGTGCAGAACTACGCCCTGGTCTACGAGCCTGCGGTCCTCGCTGCCGGCGTCTTTATCGGTCCGGCGGTGGTGCTGACGAATGACGTCTTTCCGCGCGCAGTTACTCCCGACGGCGACCTGAAGACGGAGGACGACTGGGACAAAGTCGGGGTCACCATCGGCGAGGGGGCAGCAGTCGGGGCACGCGCGGTCTGCATTGCTCCGGTGGCCATTGGGTCCTGGGCAACGGTTGCCGCAGGCGCTGTCGTTACCAAAGACGTACCCGACTTCGCACTGGTGGCAGGGGTGCCGGCCCGCCGGATCGGTTGGGTGGGCAAGGCCGGACACCCGCTGAAACAGGACGGCGGGGACTGGGTGTGCCCGGAGAGCGGAGCCCGTTACGTTGAACAGAATGGGCTGCTGGCCGAGGCCTAGTTTCTGCACGCCGGCGCATTCGGCAGGCATCCCGATTCGACGCGCGCCACAGTCCCTCGGGTAGGCTAGAGCAGCAGACAATGCGCATCATTGCGCTGCCCGCATTCAAACCAGGAGATTTTGTGACCGCTGACCTTGTCATCGTAGGGTCCGGCTTTTTTGGCCTGACAATCGCAGAACAGGCCGCTACTGAGCTCGGCTTGAGGGTTGTCGTCATCGACCGCCGCCACCACATTGGCGGCAACGCCTACAGCGAAAAAGAAGAGCAGACCGGTATCGAGGTTCACCGTTATGGTGCCCACCTGTTCCACACGTCGAATGAGCGCGTGTGGGAATACGTCAACCGGTTCACTACCTTCACGAACTACGTCCACAAGGTGTACGGCGTGCACAAGGGCGAGGTTTACTCCCTGCCCATCAACCTGGCCACCATCAACCAGTTCTTCCGCGCGAACATGACGCCCGGCCAGGCCCGCGAACTCATTCAGGAGCAGGCCGGCGAGCTTGCGGGAACTGATCCGCAGAGCCTCAACGACAAGGGCATCCAGCTGATCGGCCGGCCGCTGTACGAGGCATTCATCAAGCACTACACGGGCAAGCAGTGGCAGACGGACCCCAAGGACTTGCCCGCCGGCATCATTTCGCGGCTCCCTGTGCGTTACAACTACGACAACCGGTACTTCAACGACAAGTACGAGGGCCTGCCAACCAACGGCTACACGGCGTGGATCGAAAAGATGGCCGAGCACCCGAACATCGAGGTACGGCTGAACACCGACTTCTTTGATGAGTCGCATGAGTACAGCAAGAACAAGGTCGTCGGGAACATACCGGTGGTTTACACCGGTCCCGTGGATCGCTATTTCGACTTCGCTGAAGGCGACCTGTCCTGGCGCACCATTGACTTCGAGGAAGAAGTGCTGGACATGGAGGACTTCCAGGGAACGTCCGTTGTGAACTACAACGACGACGACGTCCCCTACACCCGCGTCATCGAACCGCGCCACTTCCACCCGGAGCGCGACTACCAGACGGAAAAGACCGTCATCATGCGGGAGTTCTCGCGCTTTGCCGAGAAGGGTGACGAGCCGTACTACCCGATCAACACGTCGGCGGACAGGGAACGGCTCCTCAAGTACCGCGACCTTGCGGCGGCCGAAAAGGACGTTCTCTTCGGCGGGCGTCTGGGGACGTACAAGTACCTGGACATGCACATGGCCATCGGGTCGGCGCTCAGTATGTTCGACAACAAGATCCGGCCGCACTTTGAAAGCGGCGTAAAGCTGGAAAGCGGAGGCGTGGACGCATGAGTGTGTCAACCGAAAGCAAAAAGAAGAACACTCCGAAGGCCTCACCGGAGGATGCCCGCAGCGAGTGGCAAACACTGCAGCGTGTGATCCTCCCGAGCGCCAGCCAGATGGACACTGTACCCCTATACATGGACATGGGGACTGCAACAGGGATTCAGCTTCCGACCGTCGGTGACCGCGACGGCAAGCCCACTACTGGCCGTGCTTTCAGCAGCCCGGCGAAAGAAGCCCATGTAGAAGACTTCCTTTCCCGGCATTCGACGTCAGTCCGCTCAGGCGAACGCGTATCCTTCGGCAGCTACTTCAACGCTTTCCCTGCCAGTTACTGGCGGCGGTGGACCACTGTGGACAAGGTGCGCCTGCAGGTCCGGACCCAGGGCACGGGCTCGGTCATCGTGTACAAATCCAACGCCCGGGGCTCCCTGCAGCGCGTGGACACCCGCCGTGTTGAGGGCATTGCAGATAACTACTTTGAGCTCTCACTAGCGCCCTTCGGTGATGGCGGCTGGTACTGGTTTGACCTGCTCGCAGGCTCCGAGCCGCTCATCATGCTCGACGCTGAGTGGCAGGGCCCTGCGACGCACCGCACGCCGGGATCCGTCACTCTTCAGATCACCACTCTGAACAAGACCGATTTCTGTCTTAACAACCTCCGACTTCTCGCCGAGAGCGAGGAGGCGCTCGATCACGTTCAAGAGATCCTCATCGTCGATCAGGGCACCCAGAAGCTTTCAGATGCAGAGGGCTTCGACGAGGTCAAGAAGTCGCTGAACGGGAAACTGCGCATCATTAACCAGTCCAACCTCGGCGGGTCGGGCGGGTTCGCCCGGGGCATGTTCGAAGCCGTCGAAAACGGCAGCGATTACGTGTTGCTCATGGATGATGACGTCGTCGTCGAACCTGAAAGCATCATCCGACTTCTGACGTTTGCTGATCGCTGCAAAACCCCCACGCTCGTGGGCGGACACATGTTTGATCTCTACAATCGAACGGTTCTGCACACCTTCGGCGAGGTAGTGAACCCCTACAGGTTCCAGCCCTCGCTGCCCAGCGAAGAAATGATCCTTGGCCACGACTTCATGTCGTCTAATCTGCGCCAGACGTCGTGGCTGCACCGCCGGTGCGACGTTGACTACAACGGCTGGTGGATGTGCCTGATTCCCACCCAGGTGATCCGGGACATCGGACTTTCGCTGCCTCTGTTCATCAAGTGGGACGACTCTGAATATGGCCTGCGCGCCAAGGCTCACGGTTATCCCACAGTGTCGCTTCCCGGCTCCGCCGTGTGGCATGTTTCCTGGATTGACAAGGATGACCTCGTCGGCTGGCAGGCATACTTCCACGCCCGGAACAGGGTGGTCGCGGCTCTCCTGCATAGCCCGTACGAGTTCGGGGGCCGCGTGATTAAAGAGTCCCAATATGCGGACGTGAAGCATCTGGTTTCCATGCAGTATGCAACAGCAGAGGGACGTCAATGGGCGCTGGAAGACGTGCTTAAGGGCCCCTCGGCTCTGCCGGACTTGCTTGCCACAAAGCTGCCCAAGATCCGCGAAATGATGTCGGGACACTCGGACTCTGTTTTCCGGCCAGACCCGGAGGACTTTCCTTCGCCCAAGATGGACAAGCCGCCCCGCCGAGGTCACGGCCCATCGCAGCCTTCAAGAATCACTCTGTTGCCGTGGGCAGCAAAGACCGTTGTCCGCCAGTTGGCCCGCCCTGTAAAGGGCGCCACCGCCGAGCGGCCTCAGACCACGGTCGCCCACCAGGACAACCGATGGTGGCGCATGGCACAGTATGACAGCGCTGTGGTCTCGAACGCCGAAGGAACTGGTGCCTCTTGGTACCGCCGGGATCCAAAGCAGCTCCGGAAAATGCTCGCGGAAAGCGCCCGGGTCCACGCTGCCCTCCTGAAGGAGTGGCCCGCGCTCAGCAAGAAGTACAAGGCTGCCCTGAACGACCTCACTTCCATCGAGTCCTGGAGGAAGACGTTCGAGCAGCACACCCAGAACGAGATCAAGTGAGTGCAATTTCACCTAACGAACTGATTACCCCGGGACTTGGCAGCGGACTCCGTGACATTCGCCAGTCGAGCTTCCTGCTCAAGTTATTGGTCCGGAAAGAACTGAAAGTCCGCTACAGGGGTTCGATCCTTGGGCTGCTATGGTCCTACGTCAAACCCGGTGTCCAGTTCATCGTTTTCTATGTTGCCTTGGGGGTCTTCCTCGGGCTGGAACGCAGTCCCAGAAACCCCGAGGGGCTGGCGAACTATGCTGTGTACCTTTTCTCTGGCATTGTCCTCATAAACTTCTTTTCGGAAGCCTTGGGAAATGCGGCCAGGTCGATAGTCAACAACGGGAACCTCATCAAGAAGATCTATCTGCCGCGCGAACTGTTTCCGGTTGCTTCCGTATGGGTATCGGCGGTTCATTTCTTTCCGCAGCTCGTAGTGCTGGTCGCCGGCTGCCTTTTCGCTGGCTGGCGCCCCAATCTGATCCAGGTGCTTGCTGCTGTTGCAGGCTTCTTGATCGTGGGCCTCCTTGCCACAGGGCTGGGCCTGTTGTTCGGAGCGGCCAATGTTTACTTCCGGGACTCAGAGAACCTTGTGGATATGCTGCTGATGGTGGCCACGTGGGCGTCACCCGTTATGTATGCATGGACCATGGTGGAAGAGAAGCTGGGTACGACGTGGTACGCCATCTACCAGGCAAACCCGATCACCATAGGCGTGGAATTGTTCCACTACGCGTTCTGGTTCCCCACCACTGATGGAACCGCAGCCATGCCGCCCCACTTGTTCAGCCTCTGGTTGCCGGTGGGAATGGGCGTGGCGCTGGCGGTCCTTGTTCTGGGGCAATACACTTTCCGGCGGCTTGAGGGCCGCTTCGCGCAGGAGCTGTAAGTGGTCAATGCAATAGAAGTTTCCAATATCAGCAAGCAGTTCGTGCTAAGGCACACCAGATCCATCAAGGAAGCAGTTGTGTGGCTTGCGAAAGGCCGCAAGGGAGACCTGTCCGAAAAATTCCACGCCCTGAAAGACGTAACCGTCGAGGTCAAGACCGGAGAAACCGTGGCACTCCTGGGCCTGAACGGATCAGGGAAATCAACGCTGTTGAAGCACATTTCGGGGGTTATGCTCCCGGACACCGGATCGGTCAGGACGAGGGGACGGGTCGCTGGCCTTATAGAAGTGGGCGCCGGTTTCCATCCGGACCTCTCCGGCAGGGATAACGTCTTCCTGAATGGTGCCATTCTGGGGATGACGGAGCAGCAGGTCAGGGAGAGGTTCGATGACATCGTGGCGTTCTCCGAAATCGGGCAATTCATCGACACAGAGGTCAAGTTCTACTCGTCCGGCATGTACCTACGGCTTGCCTTCTCGGTTGCCGTTCACACGGATCCTGAAGTGTTCTTGATCGACGAAATCCTGGCAGTTGGAGATGAGCCGTTCCAGCGAAAGTGCATCGATAAGATTCAGGAGCTGGCACGCGAGGGAAAGACTCTTGTCGTGGTGAGTCATGACCTTGACCTTGTATCCCGTATTTGTGATCGCGGCATCTTGCTGGAGCACGGCAATGTGAAGTTTGACGGACCCATTGAGGCAGCTGTGGCCCTCCTGCGCGCATGATGAGTGTTATGGGGAGTTAGTTGTTCCACCCCATTTGAAGGAACAGCACATTCGTCAAGTTCTTTGCATCAAACTTGGCGTCCGACTCTGCCTGTGCATCGGGAGAGCACCGCCGTCGTCTAGTAGGATTCGGTAGGCGGCTTATGACGAAGATCCGACGGTCTGGTGCACGTCCACTCAAACTACTTGGAGGGTTTTCTTTTGTCGTGGTGGTCAGTAGGTCCGCATCTACTTTTTGCGATCGGCGTTCTATTCGTCCCCGGGGCAATTGTCGTCTCTGCCAGCCGGGTTCGTGGTGTGGCGCTGTTTGCCATAGCTCCACCTATCTCGGTGACCATCGTCGCGGTCTCTGCCCTGATGGCTCCGCTGATTGGCATGGAGTGGTCACTTCTGCCAGTCTTCGTTTTAACTGCCCTGATGGCGGCAGTTGCGTGGGCAGCCGCTAGGTGGTCCGCAGGGCCGTCGGAGGCCGGGAAGTTTTTTCTTGGTCCGGTCGAGTGGCAAATCGGTCTCGGTCATGCGGCCGCGGTGCTGATTGCTGCCTTTCTGATCGGCAGACGGCTTGTTGGCGCCTTCGGCCGTCCTGAGTCGTTTTCGCAGACATTTGACAACGTCTTTCACCTCAATGCTGTGCGCTACATCCTCGAAACAGGACAAGGTTCTTCCATCACCGTTAGTTCGATGACGGGCGGGGATTTCTACCCGGCTGCTTGGCATGATCTAGTCGCTCTGCTCGCGGCCACTACGGGTGCAGATATCACCGTGTCCGTGAACGTCGTAAACCTCGTTGTCGCCTCCGTTTGCTGGCCCCTTGGATGCATCGTCCTGGCCCATCAGCTTCTCGGCAAACGTGTTGCCGTTAGTGTCGCGGCAGGCATTCTGTCCGCAGCGTTCGGAGCCTTTCCGTTGCTGCTTTTGGATTTCGGTGTCCTGTATCCGAATTTCCTTGGAAATGCGCTGCTTCCGGTGGCAGTGGCTTTGGGGGTCCAGGCTTTAGGGCTGACAAGTTCCAAGTCGGGCTCCGCACTGGTCACTTGGTTGCTGTTTGTTTCAGTACTTCCGGGTCTCACCTTGGCGCACCCTAGCAGCACCATGGCGCTGCTAGCGCTGATGATACCTCCGTTCTTGATCCTGTGGACGAGGTTCACAGCAAGAATTACTCGAGGGTCCCGCCGTCCTGCGGTGTCCTTGATGGGAGCCTTTTTCCTGCTTCTCCTCGGACTCGGGATGGCTGCTGCTGCCTGGAAGAAGGTTCGGCCCCCGGAGATAGCAGCGTTCTGGCCTCCGGTGGAAACAACGGGTCGTGCTATCGGCGAGGTGATTACGAGTTCCGCTATTGGACGTTCTGTCTCGTGGGCTGTGATGGCTCTTGCCCTCACAGGACTTATCGTGCTGATCGTTCAACGCAAGCACCTTTGGCTGGTTGGAATGTATGGGGTGATTGCAGGTCTTTTCGTTGTCGTCGCTTCCTTCCCCTTTGGGGAGCTGCGGACCTTCTTAACTGGCGTCTGGTACAACGACCCGCCTCGGCTGGCTTCCCTGCTCCCTCTCGTCACTTTGCCGCTGGCCGTCGTAGGTGCCGTCCACAGCTGGGATAGGTTAGTGGCTCCGCTGGGCACTAGATACCTGTCATCGGAAAAAGTGCCTCTTTCGGCGCACCTCCGGCGAGCGCCGGGCTACGTGAGCTTATTCGTAGCTGGCATGGCTGTCGTCTTGCTTGTTGTCAGCACCCAGCAAGCCAACATCCGCGAGGCGGCAATTTCAGCATCGGGCGGATACCGGCTGGCTGACGATTCCCCACTGATTTCTTCAGACGAAATGGCCCTGCTCAAGAGGCTCCCCGAGAAACTTCCCGAGGACGCGACCCTGGTGGGGAATCCTTGGAACGGGAGTGCGTTGGCCTATGCCTTTACTGGCAGGGACCTTGCTCAGCTCCACATGCTCAGCAAGATGCCGGCAGGCTTAGAGCAGCTTTATACGTCACTGAATAAGGCAAACTCGGACCCATCTGTCTGCCCAATTGTTGAGCGCCTCCAGGTTGGCTACGTCCTGGATTTCGGTCACCGGGAAGTACACGGCGGCGACAACGGGTTCCGGGGTCTGGACAATCTGGAAGCGGCCGGGGTCGCCAAGCTGGTGGACGCTGAGGGCGAGGCAAAGGTTTACGAACTGATTGCCTGCGGAAAATGAGACTTCAAGGGAAGGGAATCCAGGTATGAAGATCGTGTTGACAGGAAGCAACGGCTTCCTTGGGTGGCATACACGTGTGTTGGCTCATAGCCTTGGCAAGGAGACTGAAGCACTTGCGCTGGGTGGCAAGTTCGACGACGCCGCCGCGGTCGCCGCCGTCGAACAGGCAGAGCTCCTCGTCCACGTGGCAGGGGTGAACCGGGGGGACGACGAGGCAGTGCGAAGCGGCAACATCCGTTTCGCCGAACAGCTTGCGGAAACGCTGGGGGCAGCTGGTTCGAAACCGGCGACGGTGGTTTACGCCAACTCCATTCAGGCGGGGAACGGCACCGCCTATGGCAGTGGTAAGGAAGAAGCAGGGAGGATCCTCAAGGCTGCCGCCGAACGGGCGGGCTCCCGCTTCGTCGATGTCAAGCTTCCCAATCTGTTCGGGGAGCACGGTACTCCCTTCTACAACTCCGTTGTGGCTACTTTTTGCCGCCTCGCTGCAGAAGGGAAGCCGCTGCAGGTGCAGGACGACAAGGATTTGCTCCTTTTGCACGTCCAAACTGCTGCTGAGGTGCTCCTGGGCGTTCATGAACCCGAGGACGCTCTCCGTCTTGCAACAAGCCGCCGGGTCAGCGAGGTCGCAAATCTCATTGAGTCAATGGCCGCGACCTACTCAAAGGGAACAATTCCGGACATCTCCCAGGCATTCGATAGGGACATGTTCAACACCTACCGGTCATTCTTGGTTGGCGACCGGCTGCCCATTCCCTTAGACCGTAAGGAAGACGAGCGAGGTGCGTTTTTTGAGGTAGTTCGCAGCAGCGGGGGAGAGGGCCAGTCCTCATTTTCAACCACGATGCCCGGCATCACCAGGGGGCAGCATTACCATCGGCGGAAAATTGAGCGGTTCACTGTACTGTCGGGGACTGCCGAAATCGCCATGCGTAGATTGTTCTCGGAAGAAGTAGTGACCTACAGGGTCGACGGCGAAAACCCTGTTGCCATTGATATGCCCACGATGTGGTCACACAACATCACCAACACTGGAACAGATAACCTTTACACCATGTTTTGGATCAGTGAACTTTTTGATCCAGCATCTCCCGACACTTTCCCGGAGGAAGTATGAGCGACCTAGGCCGCAAGCTAAAAGTATTGACCATTGTGGGCACCAGGCCGGAAATTATACGGTTGGCTGCCACAATCCGCCGGCTTGATCGTAGTACGGACCACGTGCTGGTCCACACGGGCCAGAACTACGACTACGAGTTGAACGAGGTTTTTTTCGAGGATCTGGGCCTGCGACGCCCGGATCACTTCCTGGAGGCGGACACCTCGTCCCTGGGTAGTGTTCTAGGCTCAATCCTGGCAAAGACCGAACAGGTGCTTTTGGTTGAGAAGCCTGACGCGATGCTTGTGTTGGGCGACACCAACAGCTGTATCTCCGCCCTCATGGCCAAGCGCCTTCGGATCCCGGTCTACCACATGGAGGCGGGTAACCGCTGCTTTGATGAGAACGTTCCCGAGGAAACGAACCGACGGTTGGTCGACCATGTTGCTGACTACAACCTCGTATATACAGAGCACGCCCGCAAGAACTTGCTCGCGGAGGGACTGCACCCTTCGCGTATTCTGCTGACGGGATCACCCATGAAAGAGGTCCTGCTAGGCAACGCCGGGGCCATCGAGGCCAGCGACGTTTTGGAAAGGCAGGAGTTGACTCCCGGGGGCTACTTCATGGTCAGCATTCACCGTGAAGAAAACGTTGACAGCCCCGAACGCCTTACGGAGATACTCAAGGCCCTGCAGTGCATTAGCGATAGCCACGAGATTCCTGTTCTCATCTCCACCCATCCGCGAACCCGGAAGCGGTTGGAAGATCAGCCTGAAGAATTGAAGCGCGGCCTGCGATTCCATCCGCCATTTGGTTTCAACGACTATGTGAAGCTCCAGAGGGAGGCCAAACTGGTTCTGTCGGACAGCGGCACGATCAGTGAAGAGTCTTCACTGTTGGGATTCCCAGCAGTGACTTTGAGGGACGCGATAGAACGCCCAGAATCACTGGATACCGCTGCAATCATCACCACTGGGGTGAAGTCGGATGCAATCGTTGATGCCATCGACATAGTTCTGGATCAGTTCGAAACAGACGGCCCACCTGTCATTCCCGCGGACTACCAGATTTCTGACACGTCACGTCGCGCCGTGAACTTCATCCGTTCAACCGCGCATAGCCACCACCAGAGGACCGGAATCTTCGTTAATATCAACCGGTAAACGCTGCTGGCAGGAAGGGTACGGGCGGTGGCAGCCAGAGCCCAGAAGGCATTTGGTCCTAGAAGTTGGTGGGGTCTGCGGAAGATGCGAGTGATTCTGCAGACCCATGGAAGGCATTCAAAACGGTGACTCAGAAACAGCCCTTCGCGGTTCGTCGTGAATGTTTTGCTGTGAGGGCTTTTCATGCCGCCGTTCCGGCGGCACTGAACAACAGGATGCGCTTTTGTAGTTGCGTGCGTTGTTGAATCCCCGACCAGTCCTCTTTATGTGCTGAGTCGTGGTGTTGTTGGCTTCCACTTTCCCGGTTGTCGCACCGGTGACAGTGAGCACTTCGATCTCTTTCCACCATCCGTGTCGGTGACGGTCGAAAACTGAGCCATAGTGACGGCTTGGCGTCTAGTGGTCGTTGCAACACCTGAGCTTTTAGGAGTTGCAATTGGCAGATATGAAACGACCACGAAAGTCACGGGGTGCCCCTCCAAAGAACGCTGCACGGGCTCACTATGATCAGCTGATGAAACAGGGAATGGGCAATTCCGAAGCGTGCCGAATCGTCGGAATCAGCCGTAGTTCCGGCACTCGATGGCGGCACGGCCACTCAGTTGTTCTGAAGTCCGGCGACGTCAAAAAGATCGCTCCTATCTCCCGTCTTAGACCAGCCGCGATTTCTGCCCGATTTCTCTCCGAGTCCGAACGGATCACGATCGCCGACCTCCTGCATGCCGGGCGGAGCATTCGCGCTATCGCAATGGAACTCGGGCGCAGTCCTTCAACTGTGAGCAGAGAGATTCGCCGGAATATTCACGAGCCCTCTGGCAACTACCGTCCGCGGACGGCCCAGCGCAGCGCCGAACGTAGACGGAGCCGCCAGCGGACCGGGAAGATCGCGGCCAACCCGGCGCTGCAGGAGTTCGTGCGTGAACATCTGAAGCAACGCTGGAGTCCCCGCCAGATCAGCAACCGTCTACGCGCTAATTTCCCGGGACAACCCGAGATGCACGTCGTGCCCGAGACTGTTTATCAAGCTCTCTATGGGCGTGGAAGCCTGGATTTGGCCGTGGACCCTGCAGTCTCGCTGCGCAGCGGTCGGACTGGCCGCCGGCCGCGCCGCCGAAAGGAGCACCGGACCAGGCGTTTCCCGGACATGGTGATGATCCGGGACAGGCCCGCGGAAGTCATCGGCAGACTAGTACCGGGGCATTGGGAATCTCAATGTTTCTGTCAAGCCGCCTGAGCGGTGATGCGTGGCATTGGTTCCTGGTAGATGGTGTGGTCACGGAGCATCGCCCAGAGGACGTTGATGCGACGTCTGGCGAGGGCGATGAGGGCCTGTTTATGCGACTTTCCTTCTCCGCGCTTCCGGTCGTAATAGGTTCTTGAGGCCGCGCTGTTCTTCAAGCTGGAGAGGGCGGCGAGGTAACAGGTCCGCAGGAGCCTGCGGTTAAAGCGACGTGGTCGGTGCAGGTTCCCGCTGATTCGTCCGGAATCGCGCGGGACGGGAGCCAGCCCCGCGACGCTGGCGAGCCGGTCGACTGAGTCAAACGCGTCCAGGTTGCCGCCGATGTTCGCGAGAAAAGTAGCTGCGAGTACGGGGCCGAAGCCCGGCATGGTGAGCAAAACATCGGCGCTGTCGTGCTTCCCGAACAGGTCCGTGATCTGGGCATCGATGCCGGCGATCTCCGCATCGAGAGTGCTGATTTGCCCGGCCAGCCGGACGACCAGGGCAGAGCCTGTGGTCTGAGTTGGCAGTACGGTGTGCTGGGAGTTTGCGGCTATCAGTGCCTTCTCTGCCATCTTGGCACTATTGCGGCAGCCGCGTTTCCTCAGCCAACCGGTGAGCCGAGCTAGTCCGATCCGCCGGATGCCCTCGGGTGTCTGGTAGCCGCCCAGGAGGACCAGGGGCGCCTGTTTGGAGTAGTCGAACGCACGCTCGAGAGCCGGGAAATATTCCAGCAAGGTGGCGCGGAGCCTGTTGATCGCCCGGACACGGTCGCAGATCAGATCCGTACGGCGGGCGGTGAGGAGCCGCAGGTCAACGCTGATCTGGTCCGTGCGGCGGACTGGTTGGAGGTCCGTGCGCATCCGTGCCTGGTCAGCGATGATCCTGGCATCTTTCGCGTCGGTCTTGCCATCTCCGCGGTAGGTCTCCGCAGCGTGATGCACGATCCGTCCAGGTATATAGAGCAGTTGCTGGGCGTGCGCGGCCAACAACTCGATCAACAGGGCCGCTCCGCCGGAATTCAGATCCGTGGCCCAGCAGACTTCGCCCCCGGCCGCGATCTCCGCGATCGTGGCTATGAGTTCGAGCACTGCGTTTTCGTCGTTCTCGACCCGTTTCGAGAGCAGCACGGTCCCCGTCTGATCGATCACGACGCAATGATGTGCTCTTTTGCCTGAGTCGATTCCTACCCAGAATGCCGGCATGTTCAGTCTCCTTCGATCAGCTCCAATTTCGGTTGGCCCTGTCGATAACTACGCCGGCACGTCCTTACCCAACGATCAATGTCGTAATTCTCAATCAGCGGTCGAGTCATCGGCGGGCAGCGGGCGGCCATTCCCAGTGAGCCATCCAAGCGGCAGGGCGACCTAGGCCATACCCGCCACCCGAGGGTGATCGAAACACTACGACAGCTCCGAAATCACCCACAACAAAATCGTAAGGAGGGCGATCTAATAATTGGGAAGGGCGGCCGCTCGGCCATCGCCACACTGGTCGAACGAACCACTCGCTTCATCATCCTCGTGCACCTGGCAGGAAACCGTGGTGCTGAGAATCTGCGCGATCGGCTAGCTGATTCGATGAACCCGCTCCCGCCGCACCTGCGCCGTTCTTTGACCTGGGATCAGGGGACTGAAATGGCTTGCCACCAGAGTTTTACGCGGCAGACGCTGATTCCGGTCTATTTCTGTGATCCCGCGAGCCCCTGGCAGCGCGGCTCAAACGAGAACACTAATGGCCTGCTCCGGCAGTACTTCCCGAAAGGAACAGACCTCGGCGTCCACAGCCCCGAACACCTCACGACGGTCGCCGCTGAACTCAACCGCAGACCACGCGAAATCCTGGGTTGGCAGAGTCCCGTAGAGCACCTGGCTAGACTGACTTCACCGGCGACCGAACCATAAATTGTTGCAACGACCGCTGAACTCCGCCGCCCACGAAATGGCTCAGTTTTCGACCGTCGCTGACAATCCGCAGCCCGAGCGCCAGAGCCGGTTCGTCTCCGGCTGCGCGGTACGCTCCACAGGGCCTGCAGCCGGTCTTTCGCACCGGGCGCGTCGGCGAGGGACCTTTTTGTGGCCAGACCACTTGGAAGGCCTGCAGGGGAATGTCATGCAGGCGTGGCGGTAGGCGGGAATGCACGCGGATGCTTATCGCGCTGCAGGACGGGCAGTTGGCCTCGGTCGTGGGAACGACACGTATCCCCCGCTGCCTGAGAACGAGGATCTCCGATCGGTGAACAGTAGTCCGGCAGGTTGAAAGTGGCGGCGACAGCATCGGGGCGCGGCGATGTTGGCTCGATCAAGGCTCGTAGCTCCTGGCTTGATGAATGCGTAGCGAACAGACATCACAGCAGGGCTACGAGCCCTTTAGCTTTCAAGAGACGGAAACCTGTTTCACCATCTGCCAAGAAAAGCGGCTCTTCACGGTTCGTGGTGAACGTTCTGCCGTGAGGGATGTTCATGCCGCTGTTCTGGCGGCACTGCGCAACAGGATACGCGTTTTGTAGTTGCGTGCGTTGGTGAATCCCCGGCCAGTCCTTTTTATGTGTTTGATCGCGGTGTTGTTGGCTTCCACTTTCGCGGTTGTCGCACCGGTGACAATGAGGACTTCGATCTCTTTCCACCACCTGCAGACCGTGCGCCAGAGCCGGTTCGTCTCCGGCTGCGCGGCTCGCTCGACCAGGACCTGCAACCGGTCTTTCGCGGCGGCTGCGTCGGCAAGAGAGCCGGTAGTCAGCAGGGCCCGGAGCTGTTCCTTGACAAGCCACGCTGCCTGCAATTTCCCGGTGGCATCGTCGGTTGCGAACACGGTGCTGAGCCTGTCCCGTGCCCGGTCCGAGAGTGTGTCCCCGGCGCGCAGGAGCAGTCGCCGGTTGGCCCAGACCGGGTCAACGGAGCGCCCCCGCCGACCATGGGTCTGCTGGGTGAGTCGTTGACGGACTTCGGTGAGCATGTCGTTGCCGAGCTTGACCAGGTGGAACGCGTCGACCGAGACAGCGGTGCGTGGCAGCCACATCCGCAGGGCCTTGCGGAACGCCGCCGAGGGGTCGATGGCAACGACCTGCACGCCCAGGCGCCACTGAAGCGGACGGGCGAACAGCCAGTCCCCGACGCCCTCACTGTCGCGGCCATCCACGATGCCAAGGACTTGTCCGGTGTCGAGATCGACAATGGTGGTCATCCAGGGTTCGTAGCGTTTCCAGGCCTTGGTGGCGGGGTCGCGGAAGAACCGCACGGACCGGTAGCGGTGTTCATCGATGCCGAGCATCCGCGGGGCCAGGGCATCTACATCAGGCAGCGTCAGCGCCGCCGAATCCAGAGCCCGCTGGACCAGCCACCACGAGACACCGAACGAAGCGGCGGCCTCCGCGGCGGCCCTGCCGGAGCCGATGACGGCAGCCACCAGGGCCTCACGGAGCCGGCGGGTGGACCGTGCCCGGCGCGGGACCTGGGTGGTCTCTTCAGTGAATGTCCGGCGGGGGCACAGGTACTCATCGCAGAAGAATCTCCGCTTGGCCCAGACTACTTCGACCGGCCCGGCGACAGGAATGTCCCGCAACCGTTGTGGCCGACGGGAATGAGCCCGGGTGCTGATCACGCCACACGACGGGCAACCGGCCTCTGTGGTGGCCACGACCCGGATCCGCCGCTGGCCGAAGGAGAGGACCTCGGTGCCGGTGACTCGGTAGTCGGGCAGGTTGAAAATGGCGGTGGCAGCATCGGGGCGCGGCGAAGTAGGCTCGATCAAGGCTCGTAGCTCCTGACTCTTGATGAATGCGTAGAGAACATCCATCACAGCAGGGCTACGAGCCCTTCAGCTTTCAAGACACGGAACCCGTTTCACCACCAACCGCGAAGAGCCAGAAAAGCCGGCCACCGGAAGCGGCGCGGGCGTCGAACGCAACTTCAACATGGTCAAACGGTCGATGGCCGTGGCCCCGCGCTACGACAAACTCCGGCTCACCTATCGCGGCGTAGCTGTTCTCCGGGCGATCAGTATCTGGCTGGCAGCCTTAGAAGAAACGCCCTAGTGGCGACTAGCTATCGGGCAGCCGAGGCATCAGAAACGGTGGCAAAAAGTGGCGGTCCAAATTTGTCACTTCAGGAGAAAACTCTTCAGACGCTCCAAGACAATGCTACGTTCTAAATTAGCGAAGTGGTAGGCCTTGCCCCGCACTCCGAACTCCCGCCTCTGGTCAGCAGACATCTTGTATACTTTTCGGATATTGTTTGCCAACGCTGTGGAATCGGCAGCTGGGCCGACGAACCCGCATTTCGCCTCGTCTTCTACCAGCCTGCGAACCTCCCCGTCCATTGCAAGGACCACCGGGCGGCCCGAGGCAATGTATGACATCACCTTGGCAGGCACGGTGGCCTCCAATAGTTCGCTCTTGACAAGGCAACCCACTAAAACATCAGCCAGGGTCGTGTACTTGGGAATGTCGTGCACGGGACGGTGCCCTTCAAAGCGGAAACGGTTTCCAAGACCTCGACGCTTGACTTCCATCTCAACGTCCCGGCGACTCATACCATCCCCAACAATGACCCAAGATATGTCTGTAAGCCCCTCTGAATTCAGGATCTCCGCCGCGTCTATTATTGTTTCAAAGGACTGGGCCGGACTAATGTTCCCAGTAAAAACGACCTTAAATTCGTTTCCAAGGGCGTCAGCGATCTCCGGGTCGTAGATCTCACGCTCATAAAGACTTTCGCAAGCCTGCGGAACAACAACAATCTTCTCATCCGCGACACCGGAAATATCCTGGATCTTGGACCGCATCTGGTCAGACAGAACTACCATTTTGTCAGGTTGCCTGTAGTGCCAATGCGATACGCTTTCGGCGAGTCGGCGGAATATGACATTCCGCACTTTCAGCACCGAGAACAAGTTTTCCGGCCAAAGGTCGAGTACGTACATCGTCGATTCTATCCGGCGAAGCTTGGACAAGATTATTCCGGAGATCGACATCATCACGGGGGACAGCTGATATAGCAATATTTTATCGTACTGCCCAAACATAAGACGCGGCAAGTGCAGAAGACTAGCAAGGGGAAACGAGATATAGTTTAAGAAAATCCGCAGGTTCGAATTGTTCCCCCGCGGTATTTCGGGTACCCGGTAAACAAGAACACCATTATGTTCTTCCCTATAGGGGCCCCTCCAGGAGTAGCCGGGGAAGAACTGCCCTTTTGGGTAATTCGGAAG